>CACXLY010000099.1 GCA_902768605.1 uncultured Bacteroidales bacterium | reverse complement strand
GATTAATTTTGACAGTTACACCGAATTGCGCTATCCTGTTGGCGGCCAGCTGGGGAATAACTATGTATATGATGTCGATGGAAATGAAGTGACGAACGACTGGGTTGTCATCGGCCCTGACAATCAGACGACCCAAGACTTGATAACAGCAAGCCCCCTCCTGACCTCCCCCAAGGAGGAGGGACAAGGCTACAACTTGGCTGGCCAAAAGGTTGGCAATGGCTATCGAGGCATCGTCATAAAGGACGGAAAGAAGGTTATGAAGAAATGAAAAAAATGAAAAAATGAAGAAATGAAGGGCCTCCCTTGACCCCTCCAAAGGAGGAAGGAAACGCGGCGGCAGGTGTTCGGTAGAGAATGCCTGCCGCTGTTGTTTTGTCTGGAGAAGCGATGAAGGGGTAATCGTTTCGTACGGTCATTCATTCCCCCGCGGTTGCAGACAGATTCCGAAGCGTCAGTCATTACAACACCGTCGTTCCGGTGTAAGCCATCGCCCTGTAGGGACGCGCCACGGCGCGTCCCTACAAGGATAACAGGTCACGTTACATTATAAGAGCAAACACAGCACGTTTAGTTTGCAGCCGGAGCGTGAAGGGGGCACGGGCACATACGCTTCTGCTGCAAATACTTGCCCTCGACTTCAATAAATTCTGGCATTGCTTTGGCATTTCGAAGAAAATTAGTACCTTTGCACGGGAAAACCCTAAATACAACTACTGACATCATAAACAACACCATAAAAAACATAAAAAACAAATCAAATGAACAGAAAGTATTTTGCTAACTTGGCCTTGATGCTCGGCACAGCCTTCGTGTTGACATCGTGCGGCCCAGAATTGCCGAAGGAAATTCCATCATCGTTCGAAACCATGACGGTGGAGAAGTCGGACATCATGCTCCCCTACAAGGAAGGCCAGCTGGTCAAGAAGGGGCAGACGCTCTTCGTCATCGACTCGCGCAACGCCCGGCTCGAACTGGAGGCTGCACAGGCCAACCTGCAAGCTGCCAAGGCTCAGGAGAACTCTGCCAAGCTGGAGTACGAGTCGAACAAAAACCTGTTCGACAAGAACATCGTGAGCAGCTACATGCTCTCGGCAAGCGAGAACTCCTACAAGCAGGCCACTGCAGCCGTGGCTCAAGCACAGGCAGCCGTGAACCGCGCCAAAGTGGACCTTGGCTTCTGCACCATCACAGCTCCCGTGTCGGGCATCACAGGCGAGATACCCGTCCGCACCGGCGACCAAGTATCGCCTCTCACCCCACTGACCATCGTGAGCGGCAACACTACAATGTATGCCGAATTCTCCGTGACGGAAGCCATCATCGAGACAATGGTGCAGGAAGGAGTAAAGGCCAATGAGGTGAACAAATACATCGCCGACCTGCCCGAAGCCACCTTCGTGATGAAGAATGGCACGGAATATCCCCACAAAGGGCGCGTGGTGAGCCTGACAGGTGTGGTGGATGCCGCCACTGGCTCCCTCACGAGCAAGGTGTCCTTCCCCAACCCCGAAGGGCATCTCTACTCCGGCATACAGGGCACCATCGTCATGCCCTTTGAAGAGAAAGGCGTAATCGTCATCCCCCAGCACGCCGTCGTGCGCCTGCAGGACAAGTCGCTCGTCTACAAGGTCCTACCCGACAGCACAGCCACAGCAGTTGACGTGACGACGGAGGACACCGGCAACGGCAAGGACTTCATCGTGACGAGCGGACTTGGCGCAGGCGACAAAATTGTCACCACCGGTGCCAACAACGTGACGGAGGGACAAAAAGTGCTGTTCTGACACTATCACAACATCGTAATAACGTCATAACGTAATCACGAAGATAACATGAAGAACAATATATTCATTGACAAATACGTGATGGCGTGTGCCATCTCGATTGTAATCGCACTGGTGGGCTACATCTCGATGAGCACACTGCCAGTGGAGCAATACCCCGACATCGCACCGCCAACGGTGCAGATTTCCACCAGCTATAGCGGTGCCGACGAGAACACCGTCATGAAGTCCGTCATCCAGCCTCTGGAGGAAGCCATCAACGGTGTGACCGACATGACGTACATGACCTCGAAAGCCTCGTCGAACGGTGAAGTCGAAATCAACGTCTACTTCAAGCAAGGCACCGACCCCGACATGGCTGCAGTGAACGTGCAGAACCGTGTGACGCGTTCGCAAGCCCTGCTGCCAGCCGACGTGAACAAGGTGGGCGTGAAGGTGGAGAAACGTCAGAACAACATTCTGCAAATCTTCGCCGTGAGAAGTGCCGACGGCAAGTACGACGAGGACTTTGTCTCAAACTATGTGGACATCAATATCAAACCTCGCCTGATGCGTATCTCCGGCGTGGGCAACGTGCTGAGCCTCGGCAACACCTATGCCCTGCGCATCTGGCTCAAGCCCGACGTGATGGCTCAGTATGGCCTGACGCCCAACGATGTCTTTGCTGCCATCGGCGGTCAGAGCTTCGTCTCGGCCGTTGGCTCCCTGGGCGAACAGTCGGAGAACTCCTATCAGTACTCCATGCAGTACAAGGGAACACTGAAGACCATCGAAGAGTTCAACAACATCGTGCTGCGCACAAGTGGCGGCGGAATGCTGCAACTGAGCGACGTGGCTGAGGTGCAGATTGGTGCCATGAGCTACAACTTCACGTCGAACATCATGGACAAGCCCGGTGCCCTCTTCATGGTGTTTGCCGCACCAGGCGCCAACGCCACAGAGGTGAACGCCGGCATCAGCAAGATGTTTGAGGAAGCCAAGCAGACGATGCCTGCAGGACTGGAGTTCGTGACGCTGATGACCAGCGACGACTTCCTCTTCGCTGCCTTCCACAATGTGATTGAAACGCTCGTCATTGCCATCATCCTTGTGATTCTCGTGGTGTACTTCTTCTTGCAGAACTTCAAGGCCACCATCATACCTTCCATCTCAATCATCGTGTCCCTGCTGGGCACCTTTGCCATAGTAAAGATGGCCGGCTTCTCGCTCAACATCCTAACGCTGTTTGCCCTCGTGCTGGCCATCGGTACAGTTGTGGACGATGCCATCGTGGTGGTGGAAGCAGTCATGGCAAAGATGGAGAACGGCATCAGCGATGCACGCGAAGCCACACGTCAAGCCATGAACGAAGTGTCGGTGGCCGTCGTGTCGTGTACGCTGGTCTTCATGGCAGTGTTCATTCCCGTGATGTTCATGCCAGGCACGTCGGGCACCTTCTTCACTCAGTTCGGTGTGACGATAGCCTCGTCCGTCGGCCTGTCGTGTATCTCTGCCTTGACGCTTTGCCCTGCCCTCTGCGCCATCATGATGCGTGTGACGGAAGGCGAGAAGGAAGGCAAGAGCCTGACCTACTACACAAAGAAAGCCTACGAAGTCAGCTACAATGCCATATATAATAAGTATAGCAAGAGCGTGAAGAAGTTCATCAAGCGCCCCATCCTGTCATGGGGACTGCTGGCTGCTGCTGCTGCCCTGCTTGTGTTCTTCATGAAGAGTCTGCCCTCGGGCCTCGTTCCTCAAGAGGACCAAGGCGTGTTCCTGGTTGAAGTTCGTGCTCCGGAAGGAACCACACTGAAGCAGACACGCGAGATGGTGAAGAAGGTGGAGGAGAAAGTAAAGAAGATTCCCGAACTGGAAAGCTTCTCTGTGACCTGTGGCTACGGCATGTACTCGGGTGCAGGCTCTAACTATGCCACGATGGTTGTGCGCCTGAAGAACTGGGACGAACGTCCGGGCTTGGAACATTACGTCACCCTTGTCAGGTATCGTTTCTACTTCGATTGCCAAGACCTCAAGAACTTGGTGGTAGCACCCTTTGAGATGCCTCAGATTCCTGGCTACGGAACAAGTAATGACATCACGCTGGTTGTGGAAGATCCCACTGACGGTAACCTTTCGGAGTTTGCAAAGCAGACGGAACATTTCCTGGCAAAGTTGTCCGAACGTCCGGAGATTGCCACCGCCATGTCAACTTATTCTGAACGTTTCCCGAAGTATCAGGTCGATGTCGATGCAGCCCAATGCAGCCGTGCCGGCGTGTCGCCAGAAGAGGTGCTCAACACCCTGGGTGCTTTCTGCGGCGGCGCATATATCGGCAACTAAGGTTTACCGCATCATGGCAGCAGCGTCGCCCGAGTATCGTCTCGACCCGCAGTCGCTTCACAACATCTTCATGCAGGTGAAGGACGGAAAGATGGCTCCCATCTCTCAGTTTGTCTCGCTGAAGGAGATTGTAGGCCCTGCCAATATCGAGCACTTCAACTTGCTTCAGAGCATTACCTGCTATGTAACTCCTGGCGGAGGCTACACCGAGGGCGACGCCCACAAAGTCATTGCCGAGGTCTTCAAGCAGGAGATGCCAAGCACAGCCACATTTGAATACAGCGGAATGTCGCGCGAGGTGGAGGAAGCAGCAGGCTCCAATGCCACAGCTCTCATTTATGTCATCTGCGCCATCCTCATCTATCTCATCCTCGCCTCACTCTATAATTCTTGGTTCACGCCGTGGGCCGTGCTGTTCAGCGTGCCGTTTGGCCTGATGGGTGCTTTCGTGTTTGCCTACATCGGCTACAAGAATGAGATTCCCGGCATGGACAATAACATCTATCTCATCCTGATTACGGAGTTTGCTTCTGAGCGTCGTGCACAAGGCATGAGCATTATGGATGCCGCCTTCGAGGCCTGCAAGGAACGTCTGCGCCCCATCCTCATGACGGTGCTGACGATGATTATCGGCATGATTCCCCTTGTGATAGAAGGCGGTGCAGGTGCCAACGGCAACCGCGCTTTGGCTCTTGGTGTCATCGGCGGCATGAGCATCGGCACCATTGCCCTGCTCTTCGTGGTGCCGGCTTTCTTCATCGTGTTCCAGAAGCTGCATGAGAGATTCCAGGGAAAAGGAAACGAAGGAATGAAGAGTGAAGAATGAAGAATGAAGAATTTGCTACCGCCATTCCACGCGTAGCTTATTTATGAATTATGAACTATATATTATGAATTATAAGAATATCATCGTCGTCGCAGCCGTGAGCCTTATGCTTTCGGGCTGCGGCCTGTACAAGAAATATGAGCCTCAGACGGAAATCCCGTCGGATGTCACTGGCGTTCCCAACGCGACGTCTGCTCAGGCACCGCTCTCCTGGCGCGAATTCTTCACCGACCCTCTGCTCCAGAAGCTCATCGAGCAGGTGCTGGCCGGCAACACCGACCTGGGTTCTGCCCGCATTGCCGTGGAGAAGGGCGAGGCATCGCTCAAGGCAGCCAAGCTCGCCTACCTGCCTTCGTTCAACATCGCTCCGCAGGGAAGCATTTCGAGCTTCGACTATAGCCGTGCTGCAAAGGTCTATACGCTGCCTCTGCAAATGGACTGGGAGATAGAGGCGTTCGGCTCCATCACCAACAGGAAGCGCGCGGCGAAGGCTTCGCTGCTGCAAGCTCAGTGCTACGAGAATGCGGTCCACTCCAACCTCGTCAGCATCGCTAGCCAGCAGTATGCACTGTTGCAGGTTTTGGACCGTCAGCTGGAGATTCTCACCCAGACCGACGCGCTCTGGAACGCTTCGCTCGAGACGCAGAGGTCGCTTTGGGAGAACGGCAAATCCTACTCCACGGCCGTACAGCAGATGGAGGCTTCGTGGCTCGACGTCAAGACACAGATTGTGGACACGAAGCGCTATATCAAGAGCATTGAGAACGATCTCTGCAGCCTGATGGGCGTTTCGCCCCGAAGCATCGAGCGCAGCAAGTGGGGAAGCTACACGCTGTCGCAGCAGATGGTCAACGGCGTGTCGGCACAGCTGCTGGAGCGTAGGCCCGACATCCGCATGGCAAACCATGTGATTGAGGAGGCTTACTACCACATGCAGACTGCCCGTGCCGCCTTCTTCCCCACCATCACGCTGTCCGGGCTGGTGGGTTGGACGAACAATGGCGGCGGCGCCGTCGTCAACCCCGGGAGCCTTCTGCTCAATGCCATCGGCCAGCTCGCGCAACCCATCTTCGCACAAGGCAAACTCAAGGCGAACCTCAAGATTACGAAGCTGACCTTGGAGGACATGAAGCGCAGCTATGTGCAGACCGTCATTGATGCCGGCAACGAAGTGAACGAGGCTCTGGCCGACTATCAGGCGTCTGTAGAGAAACAGCAGTACTACGAGCGCCAGGTGGAAGTGCTCCGCCAGGCATACAAGGGCACCCATGAGCTGATGGACAACGGCAAGGCCATCTATCTGGAAGTGCTCACGGCTCAGGAGTCACTGCTCAGCGCGCAGCTCAGCGAGGCCATGAACATGTACGACCGCAGCGAAGCGCTCATCGCCCTCTACATCGCTCTAGGCGGCGGCGGGAAGTAAGACCGACAGCCCCCTGCGCCTGCGCCACAGACGACAGGCGGAGTAGCACAAAGGCAAGTGCCTGTGCGTAACTGACGACAACGGATTAAACGGATTAAACGGATTCTTATCTACGAATACAACAGCGTAGCATAAATCCGTTTAATCCGTTTAATCCGTTGTCTTTTTGTGTTGTTGGAAGAACCCTTGACCCTTATGGCCAAAAGGCTTAACCCTTATGACGATAATGCTTAACCCTTATGGCAACAATGCTTGGCCGTTTCGGGCAGAAGCCCTGGCCGTTTCGGACTAAAGAATCTGATGATAGAGCGCAATGATGTCCTGTTTGCTGACCGGTCGCGGGTTGCCCGGCGTGCAGACGTCGTTGATGGCCTGCTCAGCCAAAGCTTCTATGTCCTTCTCGCCAATGCCCAGGTCGCTGAGTCGCTTGTTGGTTCCCACCTGCTCGCTCAGCGTTTCGATGGCACGGCAGGCCGCTTCGGCAGCCTCGTCGGTGGTCATCGTGGGCTGATAAACGCCGCACGCCTTGGCTATCTCCACATATTTCTCCTTCGCCGCCGGCATGTTGAAGCGCATCACCGTGGGCAGCAGCATGGCACACGCCACGCCGTGGGGGACATCGAAGAGGGCGCTGAGCGGATGCGCCATGCCGTGGTCCACGCCAAGGCCGACGTTGGAGAACGCCATGCCTGCCACATACTGAGCCACAGCCATTCCGTTGCGCCCCACAGGGTTCGTGGGTTCGTTCACCGCCAAAGGCAAATACTTGTATATCATCTCGATGGCTTTCACCTCAAACATGTCACTCAGTTCCCACGCAGCCTTCGTGATAAGTCCCTCCACAGCATGGGTCATGGCGTCCATCCCTGTGGCTGCCGTCAGACTCTTGGGCAACGAGTACATCAGCTCAGCATCGATGATGGCCACGCAGGGAATGTCGTTGGGGTCCACGCAGACCATCTTCGCCTGGCGCGACTCGTCGATGATGACATAATTGATGGTCGTCTCGGCCGCCGTGCCTGCCGTGGTGGGCAGAGCGATGATGGGCAGCGACTTCTTCTTCGTGTCGGCCACGCCCTCCAGCGACACGATGTCGCCAAACTCGGGGTTCCTCACCACGATACCGATGCCCTTTGCCGTGTCCATCGACGAGCCTCCGCCTATGGCAACGATGAAGTCGGCCTTCGCACGCCTGCAGGCTTCGATGCCGTTCTTCACGTTCGTCACCGTGGGATTGGGCTTCACGTCGTCGAAAATCTCGTAGGCAATGCCCGCCTCATCCATGACGTCGAGCACCTTCTTCGCCACGCCAAACTGCATCAGCCCCTTGTCGGTCACCACAAGGGCCTTCCCGAACCCCAGTCTTTTCACTACGCCCGGCAGCTCCTTGCGTGCCCCTGGGCCGAAATACGACACTTCGTTGAGAATAAATCTGTTTACCATAACTCTACTTTGCTTTTAATAATTAATAATGTATTCTTCATGGTTCAGCACCCTCCCTGCCAGTTTCCGCATCACGGCAGCGACTCGGCAGGCAAGGGCACAACCCTTTCTTTCCGTTCCGCTCACAAAGTTAGACTTTTTTTTCGACATAAGCCACAAAACCCACAAGGTTTTTCGCATTCACGCACACAAGAAAGCCATTCTCAACATTCTTTGGGACAAATACTTCTTTATTCCACTTTTTTTCCATACCTTTGTACACTGATAAAACCCTCAGATGATAAATCGTAAATTGTAAATCGTCAAATCGTAAATAAAAGAGATGACACTGAAAGACACCTCCTTCGTCGACTTGATGCTCAACCGCGTCTACAACGTACTGCTCATCGCTAATCCCTACGACGCCTTCATGCTCGAGGATGACGGCCGTGTGGACGAGAAGATATTCTCTGAATATGCCAAGCTCGGCCTCCGCTTTCCCCCGCGATTCCTGCAAGTGCACAGCAAGGAAGAGGCTGTGGAGACGATGGCCGGCGGACAAGTCAACCTCGTCATCGTGATGCCTGCGGCCGAGGACAACTCTGTGTTCGACATCGCACGAAGCATCAAGCAGGACTATCCCACCACGCCTATCGTCGTGCTCACGCCCTTCAGCCACGGCATCACCCGACGTATGCAGAACGAAGACCTCAGCGTCTTCGAGTACGTCTTCTGCTGGCTCGGCAACACCGAACTGCTGCTCTCCATCATCAAGCTCATGGAGGACCGCATGAACTTGGAACACGACATACGATCAGCTGGCGTGCAAATGCTATTGGTCGTTGAGGACAGTATCCGCTTCTATTCCAGCATCCTGCCCACGCTTTACAAGTTCGTCCTGCAGCAAAGCCTCGAGTTCGCCACCGAAGCCCTCAACACGAGCCTCGAAATGCTCCGAATGCGCGGACGACCGAAGATTGTGCTGGCTCGCAACTACGAAGAAGCGTGGCTCCTCTACAATCGCTTTGCCGACAATACACTTGGTGTTATCAGCGACTGCCGTTTTCCCTTGATTCCCGGAGGGGAAAAGGACGAGGCGGCTGGTTTCAAGCTGTTGAGCGCCATTCGTGCTCGCGACCCATACGTGCCCCTCATCCTCGATTCGAGCGAAACCGAGAATGCCAAACTTGCCAAAGAATGCCACGCAAGTTTCATCGACAAGAACTCGAAGAAGATTGATGTGGACCTGCGCGACCACCTTCGCGACTACTTTGGCTTCGGTGATTTCATCTTCAGAGACCCTGACACGATGGAGGAAGTGGCGAGACTTCACAACCTGAAGGACTTGCAGAACAACATCATGACGCTTCCTACGCGAAGCCTCCTCTATCACATTTCCCACAATAACGTGAGCCGCTGGCTCGCCTCTCGTGCCCTCTTCCCCATATCGGAGTTCCTGAAAGGCATCACATGGGAGAGCCTGCAGGACGTCGATGCACATCGTGCCATCATTCTCGACGCCATTGTTGCTTACCGAAGAATGAAGAATCAGGGTGTCGTGGCAGTCTTCCAACGCGAGCGTTTCGACCAGTACAGCAACTTTGCCCGCATCGGCGAGGGCAGTTTGGGCGGCAAAGGACGCGGCCTGGCTTTCATTGACCACCTGCTTGGCCGTCACACAGACCTCAACGAGCAGGAAGGTGTCAGGGTCTGCATTCCGAAGACAGTCGTGCTTTGCACCGACATCTTCGACGAGTTCATGGACTCCAACGACCTCTATCAACTTGCGCTCAGCGACATTCCCGACGAAGACATCCTCGCCCATTTCCTCCGCGCACGCCTTCCTATGCGGCTTGTGGGCGACTTGGAGGCCTTCCTCGACGTCGTTGCCGGACCTATCGCAATACGTTCCTCCAGCCTGCTCGAAGACTCACATTACCAACCCTTTGCTGGCGTCTATAGCACTTATATGATTCCTGCAGCCCACGATCGCTACGAGCGTCTCTCGATGCTCTCAGAAACGATTAAGGGCGTCTATGCCAGCGTCTTCTATCGCAGCAGCAAGGACTACATGACGGCCACAAGCAATGTGATTGACCAAGAGAAGATGGCCGTCATCCTTCAGGAGGTCGTGGGCGAGGAGCACAACGGCCGCTTCTATCCTGTCATTAGTGGTGTGGCACGAAGCATCAACTACTACCCCATCGGTGACGAGAAGGCCGAGGAGGGAACTGTCTCGCTGGCGATGGGACTTGGAAAGTACATCGTGGATGGTGGGACCAGCCTTCGTGTCTGCCCTGCCCACCCACATCAGGTTCTGCAGATGAGCGAGATGGAGATTGCCCTGCGCGACACACAGACGTACTTCCTTGCCTTGAGAGCTCAAAGTTCTAAGGAAGCGGGCAATATCTGCGTGAATGATGGCTTCAACCTCATCAAGGTGCCAGTCCGCGAGGCTGAGAAGGATGGCACGCTTCAATGGATTTGCTCAACCTACGACCCTGTTGACCAGTGCATCTACGAAGGCTTCTACGAGGGTCGCAACCGTAAGATAATCTCCTTCGCGGGCGTCCTGCAAAGCGACGTCTTCCCTTTGCCCGAACTGATGCGAAAGGTGCTTCAATATGGACAGGACGAGATGAAGCGCCCCGTAGAGATAGAGTTCGCCGTCAACCTCCATGCCGACCGTACCGGCGAGTTCTGCCTCTTGCAGATCAGGCCTATGGTGGACAACCGAATGGAACTCGACGAAGACCTCACCACGATTCCCGACGAGGATTGTCTCTTGCGGTCGCATTGTGCAATAGGTCACGGCATCTATAACGACATACAAGACATCATTTACGTCAAGACCGATGGTTATACGCCCTCAAACAACCCTGCGATTGTCGAAGAGATTGAGAAGATAAACAGAGGATTCCTGGCGGTTGAGTCTGGCTCAAGCTCTTACCTCCTCATCGGACCTGGTCGATGGGGAAGCAGCGACCCGTGGCTCGGCATTCCTGTGAAGTGGAGTCACATCAGTGCTGCGCAGATTATTGTAGAGGCAGGACTCGATAGCTTCCAAGTTGACCCGAGTCAAGGCACTCATTTCTTCCAGAACCTCACCTCGCTTGGCGTTTGCTATCTGACGATTAATGCGTTCCGTGGCGACGGCATCTACAGGCAGGAAGTCCTCGACCAGCTGCCCGCCGTGCAAGAGACGGAGCACGTCCGCCACGTCCGCTTGCCTGCTCCCATGACCATCAAGGTCGATGGCTGCAAGAAGGAAGCAGTGGTGATGCGTTCATAACCTTCATTCATAATTCATAATTGACATTCGTCGAGCTTTGCTTCACAATTCATAATTCATAGTTTATAGTGCTAGTGTATAGTTCATAGTTGTTGAGTTGACATGGAATACATCATGAATCTTGAATTTATAAGGTTTGACATCATCGGTTCGATAAGTGATTGGCTGTGGACCTACATCGTTATCACGATGCTGGTGGGCTGTGCGCTCTACTTCACTTGGAACCTGCGTGGCGTGCAGTTCACTATGTTGCCGACGATGTTGCGCAACCTCTTCAAGCCAAGCGACCAGCCTATCGAGAGCATCGGCAAGCGTAAGATTTCCTCTTTCCAAGCCTTTGCCATCAGTCTTTCCTCGAGAGTGGGAACGGGCAACCTGGCTGGTGTGGCGAGCGCTATCTTCGTGGGAGGTCCTGGAGCCGTGTTCTGGATGTGGGTGATGGCTTTGTTGGGAGCCTCCACGGCCTTTATGGAAGCCACACTCGCCCAGCTCTTCAAGCGGAGGGGCAAGGAGAGCTTCTACGGCGGACCGGCCTACTACATGAAATATGGCTTGAAGCGTCCGTGGATGGGCGCACTCTTTGCTGTGCTCATCATCTACGGCTTTGGCCTTGCAAACCAGATTGTGCAGAGCAACACCCTTTGCGACGCCATCTCGGACGCCTTCCAAATTCCCATGAGATATGTGGCTGGCGGACTGACTTTGCTGACGTTGGCCATCATCTTCGGAGGCATCCACCGCATCGCCCGCTTCTGCGCGATGATTGTGCCCTTCATGGCCCTCGGCTACATCGTGCTGGCGCTCTACATCCTTGTTGCTAACATCACTGAGATACCTGCCATGCTGAGCCTCATCGTGCGGAGTGCTTTCGGATGGGAGCAGGCTGCAGGTGGCGCGGTGGGCATCGCCGTGATGCAGGGCGTGAAGCGCGGCCTCTTCTCGAACGAGGCTGGTGAGGGCAGCGCGCCCAATGCTGCAGCCACAGCCACCATACCGCATCCCGTCTATCAGGGCCTGCTGCAGAGCCTCGGCGTCTTTGCCGACACACTCGTCATCTGCACCTGCACCGCCTTCATCATCCTGCTGAGCGGCCTCTATGCGGATGGCAGCGAC
>CACXLY010000098.1 GCA_902768605.1 uncultured Bacteroidales bacterium | reverse complement strand
CTCTGTCGTCCTTTCAGGACTTTCTCTGTCGTCGCAACATTACCGGGGGTTGTCACCCCCGTCTGTGGTCTTTCGTCTCTTCGAGACTTTTGGCAAGCCTCCATGAGCTGCTATTCGTCAGAAAGACCGATGAGAGAGAACCTAAAAGGAAGAGAGAGAAATTTTCCCCGGACACCAATAATTGTGAATAAGGAAAGAATTGGTCTAATCCGATGAGTCACGAGAACACAATTCCGTTCAATCCGTGTAATCCGTAGTAAAATCTACTGCTCCCAATTCTTGTAATTCTTGTACTTCGCAGTTTACAATTATTTGTCTGCTAAGGTGCGGAGGACATCTATCCACGGTAGCACAGCCATCGAGTACCCGAGGTTGTTGAGGTGCAGACCGTCGGCGGTGACGGCGGTCAGGTTTTCGTCCGTGATGCCCGACAGCCGGTGCTGGTCCACGAAATACCAGTTCGAGTTCGCTGCCGCGCAAGTGAGCATGGCCAGTTCGTAGTCGGCAAGCGTGCAGCCGGCGGTGTTCCGGCTCGTGCTTGTGTAGTCCGCGTTGTTGCGCTTTGTGGCGTTGGCGAAGACGATAATGACGTCGTTGCCCGACAGCTCCTTTATCTTGTCGTAGAGCTGGCGCACGGCTCCGTAGAAGGTAGCCGGGCCGGTCGCGTTCTTATAGTCGGAGAAAGAGCCGAGCGGCACGTTACGCTTGAAGTCGTTTGAGATGAAGTCGATGGTCCAGATGGCGTTCTGCACGCTCGGCCAGCCGTTGTCGGCTTGCTGGGCTACGACGGCGATGCTCTTCTCGTCCGTATCGCTCAGTCCACCTAACGAGTAGCCGCTGTAGCCGCCGCTGTGGCCGAGCGACGTCGCAGAGGGGAAGTCGAACACCTCTCCGAGAAGCGTCTGGTAGCCCCGCGCCTTGAATGTGCCCGTGAAAGGCGTCACGAACGAGCCCGAGTTCTGATACTTCACGAAGTGGTTGTCGTTGCGCCAGATGCTGTGTCCCAGGAAGACGATGTTCCGCTTCATTCGTATTTTTGCGGACGGCCGTACGGGTTCCGTCTCGTCGTAGGTGAAGGTGATGGACTCCACCTGGCTGGTGGGGTAGGCTGTGGCGTTGCCCTCTACGGTGTTTACCACCATGCTCTGCGAATAGACTGGAAGGCAGAGGAACAGGATGAGTAGTTGTTTCATGGCTTAAGCGTTTTTTTGCCGTTTTGGATGATGATGCCGCTCTGCGCCGACGTGACGCGTTGGCCGGAAAGATTGTAAGCGGGAGATTGTGGGTCATGAAGGTCCTTGAGGTCCTTGTCGGCTATAACGTCCTTGATGCCCGTGGCATCCGTGACGATGACCGTGCGCGAGAGGCTTGCGTTGCGGTTGTCGACATACGAGCCAGATGCCGTGCCGACGTGGAAGAGCCGTGAGTCCTTGGCCGCGCTGTAGCTGCTGTACTTGTCGATACCTGCGTCGTCCTCCTCGTCGCCTCCCATGAAGTCGATGTGGTAGCGGCCGGGCTTGGCGTCTTCAGGCACGGTGACGAGGAACGTGACGCGAATGCTGTCGCAGCCGTTCCGCCAGCAGGCCGAGATGTTTTTCGGTATCTTCGTCACGCTCTTGAAACCCGCCCATTGGTACCCCGTCTTGGGGCAGGCGGCGTTATAGAATTGCGAGAGCTTCTCGCAGGGTTCCATGTCGTGAGCGCTGTTCACCCGGGAGCCGTCGCGATAGTAAACCCAGTCCTCGGCAAACTGCTGGTGAGCGCCAGCCGGTACGGTCACGGTCCAGCCTCTCGGCACTCTGACGCCCGCATAGCTCCAGTCCGTCACGAAGTTCTGAGTGTCGGAGCCATCGTCCACGACGGTAAAGCTGACCTCAAACGTCTGCCCGGGCGCCACTTCGCTCGGCGCGAAGGTCGAGATGAGCTTGTAGCAGGAGGCAAAAAGGAGGCAAAGAAACAAGACCCCCCAACCCCTTTTAGGGGGAGTGATGACGGATTCCGTATTTATCAGTTGCTTCATTTTCTGTGATTCTGTTATCATTATAATTTAAGTTTCGGAAGTTCTGATTGTATTTGTTGTAGTTAAGTAGTTCAGTAGTTTTCGCTTCGCTAGTAGTTGAGCCGAATGTTTTGGCTGCTTATTATAGGCGGGAAAAGGTGTTGGCTTAACTACTTAACTACTGTCTACTTAACTACTTCAGAAACTTCAGATTCTAACTAAACGGGTTCCCCCTGAAGTGGGGGGTAGGGAGGTCTATTCAAAGATTGCTTTCCAGTTATAGATGCGGAAGAAGAAGGGACGGTAGAAGTCGGCCGAGCCTTTGCTGTTGAAGTTGTCCGCCCAGTTCTCGCAATCCGTATTGGTGGAGAAGACGAGTTCCCCCTCGCGCGAAAGGGACTGGTGGAGGTGTGGCATGTAGAACTTGCCGTATGTGCGTGTGCCGAGCTTGTCGAGCACCCAGGGCATCGTCCACAACTGGTGGCACTCCTCGAAAGGTCCCCACGGATAGCGGCTCCGCATGATGTACATCTGCTTGGAGAAGACGTAGCCTTGTGCCGTCATATAGTACCAGTCGCCATCCTTGAAGACCCAAGCCGTCGAGACGCTACGCGAGCTGATGGCCGAGCGATTCACTTCCTCGGCCGTGGGGTACGTGTCTTGCCATCGGAACGTGCCGCTGGCGTCCTTGACGTAATACTGCCACGGGGAGCGGAGGTCGTGCGTCTGCGAGCGTGCCACTACGGGCGAGGAGGTGTTGAGCTGGTCGTCGGGGTTCTTCTTGAACTGGTTGCAGGCGTAGAGGTAAGTGTGTCCGTCCTCGTCCTCCCAAAGTGTCTGTCCGTAGCCGATGGGGTCTTGTTCGAAGAAGTTATGGTCCACGCTCAGCAGTTTGAGGTAAGAGCTGCTGCCGGGTGTCCCTTCGAGGGAATAGATGGCAAGCGCGCGGTTGTCGCTCTGCATCAGATTCTCCGTACCGTTATAGACGCCCGCCCACAGGACTTGAAGCTGTCCGTCGACCACCGTTCCGTCGCCCGCCCAGTAGAGGTATGTCTGGTCAATCTCGCCCTTTCTGATTTGAGCGTCCGTCTTTTCGCCTTTCGGATGCCGCAGGTGCGTGCGGGCATGGTAGTAGCCACTCCCGGAGGAGTTGGAGCGTTGCACCCAGTCGGCCAGCCATTTCAGGTTGGTGCTTTTCGTGCCGGGAAGGCCGTCGTCGCCTGCTGTCTGCACCATGATGCTGTTGCGGGGGAAGTTGCACGACTGCCTTATGCGCGTCGAGGCACCCGTCGCCTTGCCGTAGAAGCTGTCGTTGAAGCTCCAAAAGACGTTGCCGTCGGGCAGGGCGGTCGTCTGCACGCCGTCGCCGCCGTTCCAGCCAAGCGTACGGGTGAAGAGTCCGTCGTAAAGCTTGTCCTTATAGACGTAGACGTTGTGGTTGGCGTTATTGTGGGGCAAGTATTCCAGCTGCCAACTCGCATCGGGATGCGGCACGGGCCAACGCGTCGTGTCGGCCTCCACCTCCCTCGTCATGTCTTGCGACAGGGCAACATTCGTCGGCAGGAGGCAGAGGAGCAAAAATAATAAAAGCTGTCTCATCCTGTTAATCACTTCTCGATTTCTCGTTTTTCGTCTTTTCACCTTTTCAGTTTTTCCTCGTTTTCCGATGCAAAGATAGCGATTTCTTCTCGTTTTTTGATATTATGTTGCACGGAATTTGCGTTTTCTTACATTATTATATTAAAAAAGAGCCGTAATGTTTGCATATTTACGCAAATACAATTACCTTTGCGGGTTGAAAAGTTATGAAGAGAAGTTATGAAGAGAAGTTATGAGGTGGAGTTATGAGGAGAAGTTATGAGGTGGAGTTATGAGGAGCCAAATGTATCGGCCCATTATAACTCCCCATTATAACTCCCTATTTTAACTCCCTTTTATAACTCCAATTTATTGAAATAAGATATACTATGAAACGTATTCTGACAATAATCCTTCTGCTATCAGCAGCGCTTTATGGCTTCGGACAGGAATCGTCGAAGCTAATCGGCACGCCAATCGGTTCGCCCAATATCGACTACAGTACCGGCAACTCGAGCTCGACGGTCAATACGCCAGCCCATGCTTTCGATGGCAATTACGACACGTTCTACGCCTCGATGGACCGCTCGCGCACTTGGGTGGGCCTCGATTTGGGCACGCCTCATGTCATTACGCGCGTGGGGTGGAGCCCGCGCACCAGCCAGCTCGCACGCGTCCAGCTTGCCGTCTTCGAGGGCAGCAACAGCCCCGACTTCCTCGATGCCGTCCCCCTCTATCTCATTCCCGAACCGGGCAAGGCGAACAGCATGTCGTATGCCGACGTCCCCGTCTCGCGCGGCTTCCGTTATGTCCGTTACGTGGGGCCCGCCGATGCGCGCTGTAACATCGCCGAAATCGAGTTCTACGGCTACGAGGGCGAAGGCGACGACAGCCAGTTCTATCAGATAACAGGCCTGCCGACCGTCAGCATACACACCTATGCTGGCTACGACCCGAGGGACAAGGTGACGGAGATGCCGTCGAACATCACCATAACCTATGATGGCGGCACTCGCATCCAGGAGTACCCCATCACGACTCGCGGCCGCGGCAACGCCTCGTGGGGCTTCCCGAAGAAACCGTGGCGCATCAAGTTTGCCGACGGCAAGAGCCACCACATGCTTCGCGGCTCGTCGATGGAGAGCCCTGCAAAAGCCAAGAAATGGACGCTCATCAACAACTATGGCGACAAGACGCTCATGCGCAACTGCCTCGCCTTCGAGGTCAGCAAGCGACTCGGAGCGCCCTATACCCCTTGGGCTCAGCCCGTCGATGTCATCATGAACGGCGAGTACAAGGGTTGCTATCAGCTTTGCGACCAAATATCCGTCGATGCCCATCGCGTCCCCGTGACGGAGATGACGCCCGACGATAACGAGGAGCCTTACGTGACGGGCGGCTACCTCATCGAGGTAGATGCTTACGCCAGCCAAGAGTCAAGCTGGTTCAGCAGCAGCCGCGGAAACCCCGTCACCATCAAGCATCCGGGCGACGACGAAATCACGACCCAGCAGCACAACTACATCCGGAACTACTTCAACCTGATGGAGTCCTCCGTCTTCGCCTCCAACTACACCGACCCCGAGAACGGCTTCCGCAAGTACCTCGATGTCACATCATTCCTCAAGCACTTCCTCATCGGAGAGTTCTCGGGAAACATGGACACCTATTGGAGCACCTATATGTACAAGGAGCGCGAGGAGACCCAATTCTACGTCTCGCCCGCATGGGACTTCGACCTTGCCTTCGACAACGACACGCGTATCTATCCCGTCAACGGACGCAGCGACTGGGCCTATCGCGGCGGCAGCGCGGCAGGCAACATGAAGTCGTTCGTCAGCCGCATCCTCAGCGACAATGCTGCCGACCAGGAACTGCGGGAGCTCTGGAAGAACAACCGCAAAGAGGGGTTCCTCGACGAGAAGACCCTCGTGGAATACGTGGACAGCATGGCCGAGTCGATGGAGGAATCCGCGCGGCTCAACTTCATCCGATGGCCCATTCTCAATGAGAGAGTCCATCAGAACGTGTCGGCCCTCGGCTCCTTCGATGCCGAGGTCGATGTGCTGCGCAACTATATCCCGACCCGACTGGCTTGGATAGACAACTGCCTCGGCTACGAGCCCGGTTCCATCTATACCGACACCACGTTCTACATCTCTACCCCCGAAGAGCTCATCGAGTTCAGTCAGGCCGTTCGCGACGGCGCGCAGTACAGCAACGCCTATCTTGAGAACGACCTCGACATGACGGGCTACGACAACCAGTTCCTGCCGATAGGCACCAGCACGAAAGCCTTCCGCGGCGTCTTCGACGGACAGGGCCACCGCATCAGTAACCTGCACATCGAGGGCGGCGAATTCACGGGGCTCTTCGGCGCCGTGGGCGGAGGAGCCAGCATCTCGGAAGTCGTGCTCGACAGCACCTGCACCATCCGAGGCACCAATTACGTCGGACTCATCGGCGGCTCTGCCGTGGCCGGTAACGTCAGCATATCCTATGTGGGCAACGAGGCGGACGTCACCGCTACGGGCGTCAATGCCGCAGGCATCATCGGTTCCAACAAGGGCTCCAACGCCATATTCACCATCACCAACTGCTACAATACGGGCGACATCAAGGGCACCAGCGAAAGCGCTGCCATCAGCGGATGGGTCGGCGCAGGAGCCTCCATACAGAACTGCTACAACATAGGCACCGTCACCGGCTACAACTACCGCAACGACTTCTATCGGGGCAGCGCCTCGGCCGTCAACTGCTACAGCACCTCCACCACGCAAGTGACGCCCGTCTCCACCGAGGACGTCGAGGGCGGCAAGCTCTGCTACAGACTCAATGGCGGCGTCACCATGGAGCCCGTCTGGTATCAGACGCTCGGCGAGGACGCCTATCCCGTCTTCGACAACACCCACCACGTAGTGCTCAAGTCCGACGACGACACCTACTACAACATCAGCAACCTCGCGGGCGACGTCAACAGCAACGGCGTGCTCGACGAGACCGATGCGCTCTGGATAGCGGCCTATCTCTCGGGCGACGAGCCGGAAGGCTTCGAGGTGATTAATGCCGACGCCAACCTCGACAGCCACATCGACGTGGCCGACGCCGTGACCGTGCGGCGCATCCTCGACGGCAAACCGCAGGGCACAGCAGAGCTCACCGCAGAGCTCTACTCCAGCAACGCGTCCGTCAAGGCGGGTGGCACACGCAAAGTGACCGTTTGGCTCAACGCCAGCCGTGCCGCTACAGCCTACGAGGCCGACATAGCCCTCTCCAGCGGCCTCTCCATACAGGAGGGCTCGCTCGCTTGGGGCTCGAAGATTAACACCGCGGCCCACAGCACCCACGTGCAGAAGACCATGGACAGCCAGCAGGGAACCACCTATCATATCCTTGTCTATGCAGCCGACAACGCCAATCTCGGAGCCAACACCGGCACGGCCTTCACCTTCACCCTCGCCGCGTCCGACTCCTTTGCCGGCGGCACGTATCAGATTAAGCATCAGACCATCGTGGCAGCCGACGGCGTCTTCCACCGGCCCGCCGACACTAACTACGAGGTGACGCTCGCCAAGACCTACATCACCGACATTGCACTCTGGCCCACAACGGTCGAGATGGTAGTGGGATGCGACACCACGCTGCTCGCCACCATACAGCCCGCCACGGCAACGGTCAAGGAACTCGACTGGCTCAGCTCGGACGAGGATGTGCTGACCGTCAGCGAGGGCACTGTCACGGCGCTCAGGGCAGGAACCGCCACCGTCACAGCGCGCGCCACCGACGGCTCGAACCGCGAGGGCTCTGCCCGCATCATCGTCTATAGCGACGCCACCAGCATCGCCGAGATAAGGGAAGAGGGAAGAAGGATGAAGGATGATGGAAGAGGGATGAAGGATGAGGACGAAGTCTATACCCTCAGCGGCATCCGCCTCGACCACATCACGAAGCCCGGCATCTATATCGTAGGAGGCAAGAGGGTATTCGTCAAGTAAGCCCTTGGAGTTATAAAAGGGAGTTATAAAAGGGAGTTATAATGGGGAGTTATAAAAGGGAGTTATAATGGGGAGTTATGATGGGGAGTTATGGTGGGCCAAATGTATCGGCTCCTCATAACTTCTCTTCTAAACTTCTCTTCTTAACTCCTAATCTTAACTCCTCTTCATAATTTTTTATTTTTTAATTTTTAACTCTTAATTTTTTAATTATGCTAAGTCGAGCATTCTGTCGTGTCGAATTGCGCACTTCGACGTTTCATGTTTGCTCACTTGGCAGGGTGTCGTTTGTTTTGACGATACAAAGGTACGACATTTTGAAATGCCGCTGATGCT
>CACXLY010000097.1 GCA_902768605.1 uncultured Bacteroidales bacterium | reverse complement strand
CTTGAAGGAAGAACTCAAAGGCAAGGACATCGAGTTTGTCTATATCACTTCGCCTTCGTCGCCTTATGAGGATTGGAAGAACATGATAGGCGACATCCCGGGCAATCACTACTATCTTACGAAAGAGCAGTACAATCATCTTCTCGACCTGTACCATTCAAACGGCATCCCAACCTATGCCATCTACGATGCCAACGGCAAGCAGACCTACACAGAGATAGGTTTCCCGGGAGTCGAGACAATCAAAGAAGAAATAGAAAAAGCTTTGAACACCAAATGAACATGAAGAAGCGAACCATCATTACCCTTCTGCTTGCCATTGTAGCAATGGCGGGACAGGCGAAAGTTTACAAGACCATCAAGGCGCCGAAGGCAATGGCGTCGAACATCTACCGTGGCGAGCTGAAGGCCCGCGAAGTGATTCTGGCCGACACGGCAACGACGATTCACTTCACGATGGAGTATCCACAAGGCCAAAACTTCCGTTTCGTCAACACTTGCTACCTCATGGACGAGGACGGCACGCGCTATCCGCTCCATGCTGTCGAGGGAATCAAGCTCGACTCGTGGGTGTCGGTGCCCGAAAGCGGAAGCCTCGACTTCACGATGCACTTTGCACCTATGCCCAAGTGCACCAAGGTGTTCGACTTCATCGAGGGCGACGTCAACGGAGCCTTCGTGCTGCTCGGGATACATGACAGCAAGAAAGGCCCTACCCGTCATTCCCTTAAAGAGAAAGACCTCTCTAAATCTCCCCTTAAAGGGGAGACTTTCTCCCTCCCTTTAAGGGAGGGTTGGGGAGGGTCTGCTTCTTGGTTCCAAACCGACACCATTACCATCAAGGGTCGCATCGAGGAATATGATGCCGAGCGGTTCGGCTTCACGTCTATGGAATGCTACTACAGAGACCTCTTCGAGAAGGATGGCACGACGTTGGTGCTCGACATCGCACCCGACGGAACGTTCCAGAAGAAGTTCCTCGCCAGCTATCCCGTGAAGGAAGCGTTCATTACCGACAATTCGAAGGTTGGTTTCGACGAAATGCCCTTCTTTGCCCGTCCGGGCGAGACCATCGACATCACGGTTCGCGAGACTGACGACGGCCGCTGGGACTGCCAGTACAATAACGGCAGCAGCAAGGAAGTGGAGCGTCTCTTGAAGTCGAAGCTGTTGATTCGCGCCATACTGTATCCGCTCAATTCATTCAAAGGAACGTTCGCCGAAGCCAACCAAAAGGCCGATGAAGTCTGGCAGAACCTGATGTACAGGCTGCAAGTCGTGAGCCGCCGCGACCATTTTACCCCGCTGGAGATGCAGCTCGCGATGGCAAGCGCAGAGACCAATTTTGCCGAAGCCTACATGTCGTATGCCTTGAATCGGGAGGGCGACGTGATGAAGCAGGAACTTCGCGACGGCGTCTATTATGAGGAGATACTGGACAGCACGGAGTGGAAGGCGCTCTTCGACATGCGTAACTACGACAGACTCAGCCGCATAGACTTCGACAATCCGCTGCTCCTTTCGGAAGACATCACCTACTTCACCATCAATCGTATCCAGTTTGCAAAGCCCGTCAGGGAGCGTATGTACAAGGAAGCACAAGGCGACGACAAGAAACGGACAACAATCCAACTTGCTGCGCTGCGCGACCTGCTGCGCTGCGACCACAATAATCTGCTGGCACAACTCTGCATCTATAAGGAGATGCTCAGTAACTTCAAGTATCTGCGACTCAGAGGTGATTCCGATTCTGGCGCGCTCGACGACATCATGCAGCACTATTTCTCGGCCTTCACCCATCCCTACGTCCGCCAGAAAGCCGAGGCATTCTATGCCCGCAAAATGGCCGAGAAGGACCTCTCCACGCCCCTGCCAGCCGACAATCCCATGGCAGACCTCATCCGCTCGCTCTCCGAGAAGTACCCTGGGCGCTTCCTCCTCATCGACTTCTGGGGCATGGGTTGCGGCCCTTGCCGTGGCGCGATTCAGCAAAGCAAGCAGCAACGTGCCGAGATAGCCAAGCGGGACGACGTGAAGCTCATCTTCATCGCGGACGAATCGACACCCGGAGGCAGCGAGGCCTACCGCAATTATGTGAAGGAATGGCTGGCCGACGAGGACGCCATCTGCGTCAGCAACGAGGACTTCCGCCGCTTTGAGGAGCTGTTTCACTTCAGCGGAATCCCTCACTACGAGACCATCACGCCCGATTGCCGCCGCGTTCGCGAAGACTTGCAGATAGACGGCTACTACAACTTCGACGGCGGAATGCAGCTGCTGAAAGCGAAGTTCAAATAGACAGGGAAGGTTTCGACGGGCCGCTCAACTGGCTGGCTCAATCGTCAGGACGAGATATTCCGAGTGGGTTCCGATGCGGAACTTGCCGCCCCAAATGCCCATACCGCTGCTGACGTAATAGTTCGTCGAGCCGCGCTGGTAGGTGCCGAAGGCGCATTCATACATCATGTCGGTTATCCACGAGATAGGCCAGACCTGTCCATGGTGCGTATGACCGCTGAATTGAAAGTCAATGCCTTCACGCTCGGCCTGTTCCAAGTGGTAAGGCTGGTGGTCGAGCAGGATGAGATATTTGCTTTTGTCGGCTGAGGCGACAAGGTCTTTGAGCGGACGACGGCGGCGATTCATGCGGTCGTCGCGCCCCATGATGCAGAGGTCGCCCAGCTGCGTCGTCGTGTCTTGTAGCAGGCAGATATCGGCATCTCTGTAGAACCTTTGTGCCTCTGGCTCGCCGCTGAAGTATTCGTGATTGCCCAGGCAGGCAAAGACGGGCGCTTGGAGCCGCTGGAACTCCTCGTGCATCCGCTCGTCGCGAAGTGGTCGCATGCTGCCGTCGATGATGTCTCCGGCCACGAGAATCATGTCGGGACGCTCATTATTAATAAGGTCAACCCATCGCGCGAACTCTTTCCGGCGGTTGTGATAGCCGAGATGCAAGTCGCTCATCAACACCAACTTGACGGGCTTCGTTACCTTCGTCGAGCGGAGCGTCATTTCCTCGCGATACTTGTGGCGGTAGTGGAGGCTGCCGTAAACGAAGAGCCCGAAGAGGAAGAGCACGATGCAGCCTGCGGTCCACCAGTTGTCGCGCAGCCACGCGGCAGGCAGCAGATGCAGGAGCCTCGCGATGTCGAGCACGACGAAGAGCATGAAGAGGTAGAGCAAGACGATGATGCTCGACGTCCCCACCTCGTAAACCGCCGTCGCCAAGGGCATCGGCAAGCGGTCCGTCGCACGGAAGATGCTGGCGAAGAGCAGCATAAACGCACCCACCATCAATAGAAGAATGACAGTTCTCCAACCCCACGAGAGGGGGAGCAACAGCCAGACATGCCAGCAGACATACGCGAGGGCCAGCAACGGCAGCAGCAGAAACAACAGCATCATCATTCGTCCAATCATTTTTTGTGTCCTTTCGGTTGGCAAAGGTACGAATAAAATTCGACATTCTGACTTGTCGAGACACTTAATTTAACATCTTTTGGGAGTGGAGTTCTCTTGTCCTTTTGTCCGAGTTGACAAGTGAATTTCGTTGCATATACATGTATGTGCAATTGCAACTACATGTACGTGCAATTGCATTTACATGTACTTGCAATCAACTTAACTGCATTTTCTTGGCAAATCGCTTGGTGAAATGGGGAATTTTTGCTACCTTTGTGGAGCAAAACAATACGATACGATTATGCCTATACGATTTTCAATTGCCAAACGTGGCGTTCTTCCTACGGAAGGACAACTGGAGAATGTGAGTGAAACGACTGATTTGGAGAGCCTTCGCGTCTTGTTGGAAAGCCCGCAGACGACGGATGCCATTGAGTTCCAGAGCGGCAGCGGCAGGTTGCCTTCTGTGTTGCCGAAGTCCGAGCTGATGGCCGCGCTGAACACTTTGCAACGGGTCATGGTGCATGAACTTGCGAAGGGTAATGCCGTCACGCTGCCCGAGATCGGCACTTTCCGCCTTTCCTTGAAGGGAAGCGTCGAGGAGCAAGACGGCAACTATCACGGCAAAGATGTCCGTGTCGATAGCATCCTGTTCCGTCCTGACCGCGAGTTGCTGGCCGAGGTGCGTGGTTTCGAGGTCGATCAGGTGCCGTATGGATGGAAGTTCAATGCTGAGGAGTCGGAGGTCGAGGCACGCCTCGCAGAGCTCTTTGCCGGCAAAACTTACATTACTCATAAGGATGTGTCCGTCGTTTTCAAACAGACCCTGACCCGTGGTCGCGTGACGACTCTCCTGAATCGACTCGTGAAGGAAGGCCGCCTTGTTCGCGAAGGCAAGGGCGCTCAAACGCGTTATCGTCTGGCTTAAGCAGCCGAATCTCCCGTTAGGAAAGCATAAAGCGTTTCTCTCGCTTATTCGTAAATTTGTCAGCAAGTTTTATGTATTACGCTATGGCTAAAAAGATTGTGTTATGCCTCGTGCTGGGGCTTGTCGTGCTTGCTTCCTGCAAGGAAAAGAAGGCAGAGCAAACGGCTCAGGTCTATAAGACGATGAAGGTGGAACGCTCCAGCCAGACGGTCAGGACGCAGTATAGCGCCACCATGAAAGGCAAGGAGATTGTGGAAATCAGGCCGCAGGTGAGCGGTCTCATCACGAAGATTCTGACCGCAGAAGGGCAGAAGGTCCACAAGGGACAGGCGCTCTTCATCATCGACCAAGTGCCTTATCAGGCTGCGCTCAACACGGCTGAGGCTTCACTCAAATCAGCTAAGGCAGCTGAGGCGACGGCTCAACTTAACTACGACAGCAAGAAGCAGTTGCTCGACCAGCAAGTCATCAGCGACTTCGAACTGCAGACCGCTCAGCAAGCACTCCTGTCTGCTCAGGCACAAGTGGCGCAAGCGCAGGCCGGTGTGACGAATGCCCGCAACAGTCTTAGCTATACGGTCGTGAAGAGCCCGCTCAGCGGTGTGGCCGGCATGATACCCTATCACATCGGAGCCCTCGTTGGAAGTAACATCGCGGAGCCTTTGATATCGGTCTGCGACGACAGCGAGATGTGGGTCTATTTCAGCCTGAGCGAGCGAGAAGTGACTGACCTCTCGATGAAGTACGGCAGTCTCGAGCGCTTCATGAGCGAGATGCCCGACGTCTCGCTCCTGCTCTCGAACGGCCAGGAATACAGCCAGAAGGGTAGGGTAGATGCGGTGAGCGGCATCGTCGATGCCAGCACGGGAGCCGTTTCGCTGCGTGCCGTCTTCCCGAATCCCCAGCATCTTTTGCGAAATGGGGGCACAGGAACGGTCGTCGTCTCGACCGTCAGGGACAATGTCATCGTGATTCCGCAGACCGCGACCTTCGAGTTGCAGAACAAGGTCTTTGTGTATAGTGTAGTCGATGGCAAGACGCGTCAGACGGAAATCGAGGTTGCGCCGCTCGACGACGGCAAGACCTACATCGTGGAAAGCGGCCTGAAAGAGGGCGACACCATCATCGCAGAAGGCGCCGGACTGCTGAAAGAAGGTTTATCCATTGAACATTGACCATTGAACATTGACGATTAATGTCACCGAAAGTATTTATAGATAGACCGATATTATCGGGCGTGATCTCAGTTTTCATTGTTGTGCTGGGGCTGATTGGCCTTTTGCAATTGCCCATCGAACAGTTCCCGGAGATAGCTCCGCCTACGGTCAGCGTGCGTGCCAACTACACAGGTGCGAATGCGGAAACAGTCCAGAAGAGTGTCATCATCCCGTTGGAGGAGAGTCTCAACGGCGTGGAGAACATGATGTATATGACTTCCTCTGCCTCCAATACAGGCTCGGGCAACATCAGCATCTACTTTAAGCAAGGCACGGATGCCGACATGGCGATGGTCAATGTGCAGAACCGCGTGGCTTCTACGCAGGGACAACTGCCGGCGGACGTCACCAGGAGCGGCGTGACGGTGCGCAAACGTCAGACGAGCAACATCAAGAGTCTCTCGCTCTATAGCCCGACGGATGCCTACGACACAGACTTCCTGACCAACTACATGAAGATAAACATCGAGCCGCGCCTCTCCAGAGTGCCCGGCGTGGGCGAGGTGAACGTCTGGGGCGCAAGCTATAGTATGCGCATCTGGCTCGACCCGCTCAAGATGGCTTCCTACGGCCTCATGCCTTCCGACATAGATAATGTGCTTGCCGAGCAGAACATCGAGGCCCCGACAGGCACGCTGGGCGCCGACGCCGACAATACCTTCCAATACGTCTTGAAGTATCGTGGTCGCTACGAAGAAGAGCGAAACTACGAGAACATGGTAGTGAAGTCGCTTCCCGACGGCAGCGTGCTGAGGCTCAAGGACGTGGCCCGCGTGGAGCTTGGCATACAGAACTATACCTTCCAGAACAGCACAAACGGCCACGCGGGCGCTAACTGCATGATTGCCCAGACGCCTGGCTCGAACGCGAACGAGATAATAAAGCTCATCGACAAGACGGCCATCGAGATAAAAAAAGAGTTGCCCCCGGGCATGGAACTCGTGGATGTAATGAGCACGAAGGACTTCCTCGACGCCAGCATCCACAATGTCGTGCGCACGCTCCTCGAGGCAATTATCCTCGTGGTGCTTGTCGTCTATATTTTCCTGCAAGACCTCAAGAGCACATTCATCCCGTCGCTCGCCATCGTGGTGAGTCTGATAGGCACCTTCGCCGTGCTCTATTTCATCGGTTTCAGCCTTAATCTATTGACGCTCTTCGCTTTGGTGTTGGTGATAGGAACGGTGGTCGATGATGCCATCGTCGTGGTGGAAGCCGTCCAAGCGAAGTTCGACGAGGGCTACAAGTCGCCTTATCTCGCCTCTGTTGACGCGATGAAAGGCCTCACCTCTGCCCTCATCACGACCACCATCGTCTTCATGAGCGTCTTCATCCCCGTTTGTTTCGTAGGCGGCACCACGGGCGTCTTCTACACCCAGTTTGGTGTGACGATGGCGATAGCCGTTATCATCTCCACCATCAACGCCATGACTTTGTCGCCTGCCCTGTGTGCCCTGATGCTCCGACCCAGGCGAGAGGGCGACACCAGCTTCTCGGCGCGTTTCCATGAGGCGTTCAACGTCGGCTTCCAACGCGTTGTCGTCAAGTACCAGAGGGGCGTCCTGCGCATCTTCCACAACCGTTGGCTGCCCTGGGTATCCGTTGTGGCGGTCTGCTTCTTGCTGGCCTATATGCTCAAGACAACTAAGACAGGCTTCGTTCCAAACGAGGACATGGGCTCCATCAACGTCAACGTCCAATGCGCTCCGGGCACGAGCATGGCCGTGACAGGCAAGATAACCCGCGAGGTGGAACGTCGTATCAAGGACATCCCGCAGTTCCGCCTCTACAACATGACCATTGGGCGCGGCTCGACGTTCGACCAGTCGTCGTCTGCCGGCTCGTTTAATATCCGCTTGAAGAACTGGGATGAACGCAAGGGCAAAGGCGACGACATCAACTCCGTGATAGACGAAATCTACCGCCGGACCGCAGACATCACGCAGGCTCAGATACGTGTCAGCACCCGTCCCATGATATCGGGTTATGGCGCGACGAGTGGCTTCGAGCTTCATGTGCAAGACCGCAAGGGCGGCAAGATCGAGGACCTGATGCGCATCACACGCGTTCTCATCGACTCCTTGAACCAAGAGCCCGCCATCTCCCGCGCGTTTACCACCTTCGACACAAAGTATCCGCAGTATCGCGTGGAAGTGGATGCCGCCCGATGCAAACGCGACGGCGTGACGCCGAACGCTGTGCTGAAGGTGCTTTCGGGCTATGTCGGCGGCACCTATAGCAGCAATCTGACGCGCTTCACGAAGCTTTATCGTGTCATCGTGCAGGCGTCGCCCGAGTTCCGCCTCGACGAGAAATCGCTCTCCAACATGCGTGTCCGCAGCGAGAGCGGGCAGATGATTCCCATCACGCAG
>CACXLY010000096.1 GCA_902768605.1 uncultured Bacteroidales bacterium | reverse complement strand
GTTGATTGCTGCATGGCGATGCAGCAATTGCTTTGTCGCCATGCAGCAATTGCTGAGTCGCGATGCAGCAACGAATTACCTAGTAGAAATCGGGCAACAGATCGAAAAAAAAAGGCAATGATATCATTGCTGTCGGGGAAAAGCACCGAACCAAAGGTCGACGATAGTCAAGGGGCGACAGACCACAGGCGGCAACCTTGTATTAGCCTCTGGAAGATTTTAACAGCTAACGATGGAGGCGAACAACCCACATATAGGGCTTTATTTCGGCATCAAGAACGGCTGTCCGCTAAAAAAAGAGGGGCTGGAAGAACGGAGGGGGCTTACTTTTTCAAAAATAAGTCCGTAGCGCCTATTTATCGGCACTGCGGACACATGATTGATAGCTTTTTAACTTTTACCGGACAGCAATATAAAAAATAACAAATCCCATAATTCTTGTTTTGTTGTTTTTATTATTGTTAATAATCTCTTTCTTACGCGAACAAGTCTCCAACGAGGAATGACAACGACACTTTCAGTCGGTCACATATATCTGTCAACGTTGCGCCATTGGCAGCAAGGCCATAAAAGTTGTCTTCGCTCAGCAGCACATATTCCCATGTACGATTCATTCTTTCTTCTGGTTTCAGCTTGTTTATCTTCCGAGTCCACTCCACAGTTGCGGTTTGCTTCTGCCGTACATTTTTGTCGAAAACTTTGTCATTTCCTTTTGTTTCTATTAGGTAAACTTTATCCCTAGTCGCAACGATAAAGTCGGGATGATAAGTTGCCATCAGACCATCGTGACGAATATAATAGATGATTGCAAACGGATGCTGGTTTTCACTTATCTTCAAATAACGTTCCACTTCGCCATCCTTCTCGAGGAAATCTATAAATGCCTGCTCCAGACCGCCTCCATGTGAGGGGTATGCTTGCCGTTCGTAGATGGTTTTATTTGTGTCTGTTGAATACGATTCTCGCATTCTGAGTTCTTCTACTGACGAGAACTTCGTGTGCTCCACCTGAGCATCTATTGTCAGTATTCGTTCTTGCAGATGGAAGATGGCGCGTGCCATCTCCTCTATGATGTGCTTGGTAACGATAGCTTCTCTTGAAAGCAGAATCTTCCAGTCGCTGCCGCTGAAAGGATTGAAAGGCTGTCCAAACAATCGTGTACGTATGTACTGGTCAACCACAGCGATGGTTCTTGCTTCATTAATCTGAAGGTTCGGCACAGGCATTTCTCGGTGTGAAGAAACCTTGTCGAAGCGCGTCGTGATGATACGCAGCAGTTTTTGCAGGTACTCGTTGTAACTTGTGGCAGTGAAGAGATTTGCCGTTACTTTGTATCTGCCGAACTGTGTCTTGGAGAGAGCCTCCTGCGAGATGAAGGTCT
Organism: uncultured Bacteroidales bacterium; assembly: GCA_902768605.1. The sequence goes on along the minus strand of CACXLY010000096.1, from coordinate 7,772 downwards.
CGCCGTCTTGTGCCAGAAATTGACGTAAGCGTTCCAATGGGAAAGCTGTGAAGGGTGCCAAGCTGTTGATGTCTATCTCCACTTCCTCCAGTTCCTCTTCTGCATCCTTGACTATCACAGGCCATTCGAAATCGAATTGTTCAAAGCCTTCTCGCAAGCCCACTCTGATGATGTCGCCGGTAGAGCCACCTTCACCTACTTCTCCTGTTTCCTCTACAGCCAAGCCGCCTTCGAGCAGTTCGTCATAGAAGCGTATAAAAGCAGGATGCTCAATGATGCTGAGCATGTCGAGGTAGGTCTTGGGCTGACTGTGCAGACTGAGGACACGCTTACGGTCTTCTTCCTTTGTGCTTTGATATTCAGGTTCTCGCCACATCAGGCGGAGGCCGCGCCCTATGATTTGTTCCAACAGGATAGGTGCTTCCGACGAGCGCAAGGGCACGATGACGCAGATGTTGTTCACGTCGAACCCTTCTCGGAGCATTAGCACAGAGACGATGACTTTGGGTTTTTTGTATTTGTCGATGTCGAAGAGTTTCTTCTTCGTCTCCCGCCATTCTTCTTCCGACACTTCGCCCTTGGCGTTGCTGTCAATCGTGACAACTTCCTCTTCTGTCAGGCCGTCGTCTATCATCATCTTGGCAACGAAGGGCGTGACGGAGGTATCTTCACAAATGACGAGCATCTTGGGGTTCTTCCTTTCATCGAGATTGGTGAACGCCTCTTCGAGCATCTTCAACTTTGCCAAGCCTGCACGGAGCATGAGCCGCTGCCCGTCGCTCAGGTCGCAAACTTTATTGCGGTCGTCGCGCACAGCTTTATAGTCGAGGTCTTGCAGTTCGGTCAGTTCTTGCCTGCGGTCCAGCAAAAGTGTCTTCACCAATCCCTTTCGCATGGCTGTTGCCAGGTCGAAGTCAACGACAATGTGAGGAAAGTAAGCCTTCTGTGCTTTCCTGCCAGAGCCTTTCATATCGTAGGGCGTGGCAGAGAAATCAACTTGGAAGAAGCGGTCGCCTTTTTTCTCTGATATGATGTTCAAGCCCTTCTGCCATTCCACCTCCTCTGTCTCGCCACCGCGCTTGAGTTCGTGGATGTGATGGGCTTCATCATTGATGACCATGATGTCCTTCAACCTGGCAAGATATTCCAATTCTGAACCTTTGAGGTAACGACGGTCGAGCATTCCGAGGTCGTTGCCTGCGGCCTTGCCTGGGCGTATAGGCAGCAGTTCATTGACAATCTCTGCGACGTCCAATTCCTGTCCGGGCTGTGTTTCTTCTTCCATCTGGTTCTCAAACAGGTGCCAGTTGGTCAAGGCTATCAGCCCGTCGCCTGTCGTCTTGCGACCTATGCCTTCTTCCTTCGTGACGACATTGTTCTGTATGAAGGAAAAGACTTCTTGCCGATAGTGAACAGGGATGAAGACTTCCTGGTTCAGATAGAAGTCGTTGGTCTCGAAGTTGCGTCCGTCCTTGTCTCGCTCCACCCTTCCGCAGAAGGCATCGAGCAAGCGGTCATAGACGATGAGGCCAGGAGCGACAATGAGGAAGTTCTTGGTAAAACGACATCCAGTTCCTTCCTGCCCCCTCCTCGCATTGAGCATCTGCCACAGCAGCAGGGCATGCATCACCCACGTCTTGCCTGTGCCTGTTGCCATCTTCACGGCATACTTTGGCATCTGGTACTTCTGCTGACTCATTGTGCTGAGGTCGAGCGAAGGCATCAGGTCGGGCGTCAACTGTTCGTAATACTCCATCACATTCTTTGCGCCCAGCACTTCGTGGAGATATATGATGTTGAGGATGGCCTGACGCTGACCTGCATGGAAGTTACGGCTCCTCAGGGAGCAGTATTCTTTGGAGAACCAGAATCGCAACAGTTCCTGAGTTGTCGGTGTCACACGTTCCATCAGTTCGCCACTCGCCCAGGCTTCGTTCACCACCTCACTCAGCCGCTTTGCCAGCTCGAGAGAGGTCTGTACATTATTCTTTGCCATATTCACCACCATTCAACTGTTGATACTACTTGACTTTCGAAGCCGAAGACATCTACAGCCTTGATACAGACCTGTCGGCTTTCTTTGTGCGGTACCCGAAGGCGGGCTTTATAGACACAATGTAGCGGGTCATTGTCATTTCCCGTGTTCTCGCGATAGTCCTGCCAAGTGGAGCGGAAGGTCACACCATCGTAGTCTGGGTCGATGCTCCAGTACTCTATCAGGCTAAGCGGGTCGCGCTCCAAGATTTGCTGCAGTTTCTCCTTGTCTTTGTCATCAAGCGGGATGTTGTCGGGCGAAAGCAGGACGTAGTTCTCCAGTTCGATGTCGAGTTCGTCGTTCTCTCCCTGCCTTGTGACGGCGACGGGCTTTGCCACGAGGTATTGCAGGGAGGAGAAGCGGACGGAGCGGTCGTCGATGAGCTTCTTGTAGCCTTTCTTTGCGAGCTTGTCGAGGAGGTCTGGCGGGATGACGAGCACCTCGACCTTCGAGTCGGCGTACTTCTGTATGGCCTGCGAGATGTCGAAGGCGAAGTTCCAGCCGAGCACGACGACCTTCTCCCAGTCGCCGCCGAGCAACGAAGCCTTTGCCTCGACGGCTTTGCGGATGGTGGCGGCTGTGGTGAGGCGGTTGGGCGAGTCGGCCATCACGAGCGTGCGCGTACCTTTAATATATCCGAAGCTGCGGTCGTTGGTCTGTTCGGGCGTGAAGGGCAGAGCGCCATACAACCCCAAGACCACTTGGCTGAGGTCGCCCACGTGCTTGTAGCGTTTGTTGTTTCGGAAGGCTTCCTTCTGATAGTCGCCGATGCTCTGATAGAGGAAGGGCTTTACCTCCTGGTCGATGAAACGTTTGCGCATGACGAGGGAGGCAGGCTTGCCGATGTCGCAGGTAATCCATCGCCTGCCCAAACGCTCCGCCACAGCAGCCGTCGTGCCGCTGCCTCCAAAGAAGTCGCAAACAAGACTGTCTTTATTAGATGATGCAGCGATAATTCGTTCTAATAACCTTTCTGGTTTTTGAGTTGCATATCCAACCCTTTCTGCATCCTCTCGGTTCAATTGTTCTATATCAGTCCAATAATCATTCGGGATTTTCCCCTCATCAACGTAATATCGATAAACCTTTCCTGATTTCCTGTCTGTTTTCTCTTGATACTCTCTGCCATCTTCATCGACCTTTAATCGCATATGAGTATTTTCTTTTCTTTCTGTTGCGACGAGTTGGTCCTTGCCATTGAAGATATAATTAGAATTCTTGGAATACAAGAAAATAACATCATGTTTCCTTCCAAAGAATCGGCTACCTTTTCCTCCTATAGAATAACACCACATTATTTCATTAAGCAGCGTGTCTTTCCCAAAGATTTCATCAAGTAGTATCTTCACATAATGACCTACATGCCAATCAATATGTACATATATGCTCCCTCTTTCCGAAAGCAGTTCTTTCATAAGGACTAATCTCGGATAAATCATCTTCAAGTACGAGACAGTTCCCTCTTCCCAAGTATCTGCATAGGCGAACTGCTCGATGACAGTCGGCTTTTGCTGAATGTCTGTGCCTGGGAGGGAAATCTTTGTGCGGTAGTCTGCCTTGGAGTCAAACGGCGGGTCGATGTAGATGAGGTCCACTTTGCCGCGGAGGGAAGGGAGGCCTGTCTGGGCGTCGCCTGCGAGGAGGGCTTGCATGGTGAGGAGGTTGTCGCCATAGATGAGGCGGTTCATCCAGCCGTCGCTGCCGCCTGCCATGTTGAAGGCATTGGGTATCTGCGGCGTGTAGCCTCTGAACAGTCCGCTTACGTCCTTACTTGGCAACACCAGTTCGTTGGTCTGAAGCCCAATCTGTGTGCCACTACTCAGCCGCTCCAGTATCTGTGCGGCTTCTCGTCTGCCCTCGCTCACGATGCGCGGCAGCTCTTCGATTAACGATTTAGCCATAGCATTATATAGTTTATAATGCGTCGAGCCAATAAACAAAAGTCCCTACAAATACCTTTCGCAAATGTTCGCGAGTCGAACTCGCGGACATAGGACACAAAACGTGGACGCTTTCGCTGTCCAACGTTCAAGGTACTTGCAGGAAACCTAAATGTAGAAAACAGGAAAACGCCCACTATTCCAGTAGGCGTTACCATTATTACTACATTTGTTCTTTCACCTGCAAGTTTCTGAACGTTTTGAATAATAGCCAACGCTATGTTGTTTGCCAATAAAGTCTAGGGCACCTCCGCTGAGGCTATTATTGCCCATTCGTTTGCAAAGATACGAAAAACAAACATACAAAAAAAGAGAAAACAGGTTTTTCTTTCTGTCTTCTCTTCTTTTATTCTTTTAATCGCTATTTACAGGTTCTACTTTCTTTTCCTTTTGCGTGTCTCGAGAACTTTACAGCAGGCCTTCCCGCCGCAATATCTCCAGCATCTCTACTGGCGTCACGACAATTGGCGTCTTGGGGAAGTGCTTCGAGTTTCCTGTCACGAGGTAAGCGTCTTCTTTTGAAAGTGCAACTTCATAAAAGACGATATCCTTAGGGTCTGGAAATGCACTATTACTTCGTACTCGATTTGCATTCTTCCCTATCGTCTTGACCTTATTAAGAATAGAATCAACAGCTCGTGATGGGAAAGAAAACTTTGATCTGTGGAGCACTCCATTATATTCGGCCAATATTTCCTGATTGTATAACGGACATATACCTTTTGGCGAAATAGAACTGACAACTTGGACTGTTGCCGCATCTGAATGACGGGACAATAAAGCAGAGACGATGACGTTTGTATCGACAACTGCGTAAATCATGATGCACCTCTTTTGCAGTCCATTTCTTCGCGAGCTTGTCTTATTTCTTCGTTTATCTCATCAAGAGTTAAATCAGGCAATTCTCCATTTTCAGCCATTCTTCTTATTCCTCGGAAAGCCTCCAAATCCCCTAATGTGTCTGATGCAGAAGAAGCCTTTATCTCGAAAGGTATCTTCCTATTTATTACCACTGCATTGGCGAAGACATTGATTGCGGTATTGACGCTCATGCCGAATTGCGAGCAAAGTGCATCGAACTTCTGTTTCAGTTGTGAGTCCATCCTCACCGTCATAGATACTTGTGCCATAGTCTTCATTCGTTTTCTTGCTGCAAAGATAGCACATTTATTTCATTCTGCAATCATATTGACGTAAAAATTTAACCATTATGACTGCAAATGCAATTGCAATACTCTCTTGACGGCAACCTTTTTGCTGTTCCTGATGTAGATGCCGGGCTGCTTACTTTTCTCCGGCGCAGTAGGCCTCGATGCCAGAGATGCAGAGGGGGCCGCGGCCGTCGAAGAAGCTGATGCGGAGGGCTGATGCCTCGATGGTGGCGAAGCGCAGGATGCGTTTGTAGCCGATGTTGCCGAAGGGCTCGCCCGGGTCGATTTGTGTCCACCTGCCATCCACGAGTGCTTCTGCCTCGAACCGTCCTACCCTTTGTCCTAAAGGAATGTATTCCTGCAAGAGGAGACGGTTCACTCGGGTGGGCTTGCGGAAGGTGAAGGTGACGGAGCCGGTGGTCGTGCCGTCGGGCGTTGCCCAATAGGTGTCCCACTTGCCGTCGTTCAACTTCTTGGCACTAAAGCTCTTGCCGCGCTCGCTGCTGGCTGTGACCTTGGCTTTACGCAGGAGATCCGTCTTGAACTCCGCGTCGATTATCTGACGGAAGCGTACGGCGTTGGTGCTGTCGATGGCATTCACCCTACCCTCTCGGTCGACGGGGAAGTTCAGCAAGAAGGTCGCGTTGCGTCCGACAGACTTATAATAGATGTCGACCAGTTGCTCGGGCGTCTTCACCTTGCTGTCCTCCTCGGGATGATAGAACCAGCCTGGACGGATGGACACGTCGCACTCTGCAGCCACCCAGATGTCGCCGTCGGGGAAGCCGCTGTTCAGCACTTGGCTGTTCGGCATGCCCGGATAGACTTTATCCTTCTTGAGGAACGACCAGTTGGGGATGCCGGCCACGCCATTCTCGTTTCCTACCCATCGACAACCCGGACCTCCGTCGCTGAAGATGATGGCCTGCGGCTGGTTCGTCTCGATGATGGAGTGAATCTTCGGGAAGTTGTAGTAGTTGCGGCGGTCAATCTTGCGCGTCTCCCGCGCCCCGCCGTAGTAGCCGTCGCCGCCATTTGCGCCGTCGAGCCACACCTCGAAGAGCGGCCCATACTCCGTCGTCAGCTGCTCAAGCTGCCTATGGTAGTAATCGACGTATGCCTGCCGTCCGTACTCGGCATGATTCCTGTCCCAGGGCGAGAGGTAGATGCCCATCTTGAGGCCGTACTTGTCGCACGCCTTTCGCAGTTCGGCCAGCACATCGACCTTGCCGTCCTTGTTCTTCGGCCCGTCGTAGGAGGACTTCGTGATGTTGTATTCGGTCAGGGGCGATGGCCACATCGCGAAGCCGTCGTGATGCTTGGCCACGATGATGACGCCCTTCATGCCAGCCTGCTTGAACGTCCGCACCCATTGCTCCACGTCCATCCGCGAGGGGTTGAACGTCTTGGGGTCGGCGTCGCCATAGCCCCATTCCTTGTCGGTAAAGGTATTGAGGCCGTAATGTACGAAGGCGTAGGGTATTGAGGCCGTAATGTACGAAGGCGTAGGTCTCCATCTTCTGCCACTCCACCTGCTTTGGCAAGGGCAGCGGACCGATTGGCTCGGGCGCGTTCTTCTGGGCTAAGAGAGTGAAGAATGAAGATTGAAGAATGAAAAATAAAAATACTCGTTTCATGGTTTATTTAGTTTTTATTAATTTCAACGTTGATTCCATCGGGTGAGTTCTCGAACTTGAGCCAGAAGAGTCGGCCGGCCAAGGTGTTGGCGGGAGACGTGATTACCTTCATTTCATGGTTGACCGTGTTGCCTTCCGCATCGGTCAGGGTGAATTTGCCCGACTTGTAGTCTTTGGGCAGATAGAGGCAGAGGATATTTGTGGTGTTTAGAGGCGACTTGCAGGTGAAGCGGAAGCCTTCGTCGGTAATCTGCTCGTCATACTGACGCGAGGCAGCTACCTGCGGACGTTTCTTGTCGATTTTGGTTAAGTCGAAGAAGAAACCTTGTTGTCCGGGCAGGATACTTATCTCTGAGAAATAGGTAAGCTCAGGCGAAAAAAGGTCGATGAAATGGCCCTTTTTTGTAAATGGAGCGTCGCTCACAACATTCTCGTCGAGCACAGCGACAAGGGTATATGGACCACGCTCCAGGTAGAAGGCGTTCTTCTGCTCCAGCTTGCCGTATGCCTTCTCGACGACCTCCACGAACCTTTTGTCGCCACCCTTCTTGAGAACATACTCCTTGGGGTCGTGCCTGAGCACATAGACCTTGCCCTTACCATATTCATATTCGCCCTCGGCTGCCTTTTCGGGAATGCCCATCAAGGAGAAGAGATGTTCGGAGGGAGCGGCATAGTGCATCTCGCCCTGGTTCCACCACTCCTGCACACCCTGATAAGGGTCGTCGTCACGCCCAGAATATACGATGAAACCGCCCTTTTTTACCCATTCTGCCAAATGTATGTGGGCTTCGGGCGAGAGGGGTTTCATGTTGCTGTAGGACATCAAAAGCACCCGCACATCGTTCCACGTCTCGGCATAACCCACGTTCTCTATGTGTGTGATGCTGACGGGCACGCCTCGCTTCAAGAGGGGGAGCGCCTCGCCGTAGAAGTTGGAGAGCTGCGGGTCGTCGTAACCCTCCACCGGTCTTGGCGAGCGCTGGAACATCAGGGAGTTCGCCATCAG
>CACXLY010000095.1 GCA_902768605.1 uncultured Bacteroidales bacterium | reverse complement strand
AAAGGTAAGAAACTGTCTTGAGTTGTCTGTCATCTTTCTTATTTTTTTTTGTTTTTATGCGACTTCGTCGCAATCCTCTGCAAAGTTAGAGTGTAATTCTTGAATGCTCTTGCATCAAGGCGCGATTGATTCGTGGTAAAAATAAAAAAGAGGGTATGTCCGTTCTTGGACATACCCTCTGGTGTGTCAGGATAAGTATTGAGTGTTACTTCCTGAGAGTCTTCTTGCCGCCCTCGATGACGATGCCCTTGTAGTCCTTGCCAACCCTCTGGCCAGCCAGGTTGTAGGTTCCCTCGTCGTCGGAGAGGGTTGGGGTGAGGCTCTCTATGCCGTCGATGTAGTCCTGACGGGCAAACGTTACCCATTCGCCTGCCACTATATGATCATTGTTGACGACGCCGAATTTTTCAGCATAGAATGCTCCGACAGGCTCGATGATCTGAATGCCGTCGTTCAGGGAAATATCCTCGAAGTAGGCGAACGAGCCCCAGCCGCCCTTTGCTCTCAGCATCGTTTCATTCCCCTTCATTGTCAGGGTCGGGAAGAGCACCGAGCCGGACCTTTGTCCACGGAAGCCAAAGGAGTTCTCCTCGTCTATGCCTTCTGCCGTGATGCTCACGCCGTCGGTCAACACCAGATTGGCAGTTGTTTGGAGTGCTCTTAGGTTGGCCCTGATATAGAGCGAACCGCCGCCGTAGAAGGTCACATTGTCGGTGTCGGCAGTCTTCCGGATGTTCATGCCATAGGTGTTGTCGTTGGCAATGATGGTGTTACTTCCGAGCAACTCCACCTTCATGGTGCCCATGTTTGCTTCCACACCGATTTCCGTTGTGTTGATGTAGGCATTGTCGAGCGTCAGCGTCTGTGTCATGGGGTTGTAGCGGACTTTGCCGTCGCCCAGGATGTCATGCTTGTTGATGTTGTAAACTCCCACGCCGGATACAGCGAGGTCATAGGCAACGAGCTCGTCACGACTTGTTGTCAGCAGGTAGGTTGTCCTGGCAGACGTGTAGTGGGCATTGCCGGCAAAGGTGGCAATTATCGTAGCAGAGCCTTCCCTCAGGATGGTCGGAGTGCCCGTTAAGGCATCCACCCTTGCGACGGACTCGTCGGAACTCTTGTAGGTGACGGCTATGTTGCCCGGCGACTTCTGCAGCTTAGGCGTATTCAGTACCGTGCCCATTCCGGCTCTCACAATCTTCTCGCTGAACGCCATGCTTGCGGCTTTCTTCTTATAGACGGCCCGGATGGTGACGTCGTGGCAAGGCATGATGAAGAACGCATTCTTATCGCTGGAATTCTGTACATGTTCCAGGCCTTTGTTGTTGCCGACAATCTCCCAGCGGAGGAAGTCGTCCTGCCATTCCTCTTCAGGCTCGGGCATGATTACCTGGCCGCCGCGCACCAGCAGCTTCTTGCTCCAACTCGAGTTTTGCTTCGGTGGCAGATCGCCGTATTCATCGGGAGTTGCTGTTGCGGCAAGACCATCCTCCACAGTCAGCGTGTACTTTTCTGGAGTCTTATTGACTTTACGGAAAATTGTGAAGCAAGGAGTCTCTCTAAGAACTACTTCCCCTTCGTCTGTGAGGACCTTTTGGACGATATCCACTTCGTCAAGTTCAGAAACTCCACACCTAATACTATAAGTAACAGGTTTGGGCGTGATGGTAACGCTCATGTTATTGAAGGTATAGTCGAAGAAATTATCAGCATAAGATGAGAAATCAAGTTTAGTGATGGCATGGACCTTGTTTCGGCCAATGGACCGGAAGGTGATGGTCTGCGAAGGCGGCTCCTCGCCAAATACCCACTCGAAGCGAATCGTGCTCTTGTCGGGCTTTATTGTATAGTCGGGACCGCTGTAGTCGGTGACGCGAGTTTCCTCAGCATCGCAGTATATGCAGGTGTGCCTCTCCATGCCCTTGATCTTCGTTGTTGCCTCGCGGATGGTCTCCCATTCGCCCCACTTGTGGCCGGCGTGATGTACTATTTCGCCCTTATAAGCAAGTTTTCCGCAATAACCGCAATAATCATCGCCAGTGTAGCCGTCTTTCGTACAGGTCGTATAGATTTCTCCTTCAGTATTCCAGTCATTCGTTACCACACCAGTGCCATAGTGGTAGCATCCGTGCTTGAGAGGAGTCCTTTTGCCCTTCACCTCCTCGTTGCAGCGCCTGCAAGTGTAATAGCCTTCGAAGCCATACTTGGCATCATTCGGCTTCGCTGGCCTACCATTCCAAATCTCCGTGCAGTACTCCACAATCTCTGTGCCTGGATTCGGTGTGCTGGGCAGGTCGTGACCGAGGGCAGGAATGGTTGCGCCTTCCACAAGTATCTCGTGACAGTCAGCGCAAAGTGTATGGGGTTCGTGGCCGTGGCTATTGCAAGTCGGCTCCACGCGCCCACTCATTATGGTTCCGCCCGTGTGGTCGCATTCCTCAGTAACTGCGAAGATAGCAGCAGGCCCATTTTTCATCCTGAACGTAGCCGTGGAAGTTGTCGGTTGCATGAAAGTCAGGCGAGGCAGTTCGATGTAGCCGCTGCCCCAGTCGATGGTCGAGTTAATATCGCCTAAATAGTCTACTACATCATTCCACATCACGAACTTGACAGGATCGCCGCTGGTATAATTCATCTTCCTTGCCGATTCCGGGTTGTACTGAATGGTAACAATATCTCCTTCCTTTGCATAGTCCCTGTCGGCTGTGCCGCCTTCTATCATCACGGGATAGCTGCCGTAGGGGAAGAATTTGGTTTCTTCGTAGTAACATGTCTGGCACTGACGTACCATCCTTCCTGGCTCGTCGGCTGACTTGGGAGCTCTCGCGCATAGCCACATCTCCCATGTGTGGTTCTCGATTATCCATTCGTCGCAGCCCTTGCACTTGAAGCTGTGGGACAAGGGGCCTCGTTTGCACTTCTGTGGGTCGGGAACGTACTTGCCATTTTTAGTAATAAACATGCCTTCGTCGTTGATTGAGTAATAGTCATGCACGTGCGGCAACTTGTCCGTCTTCACGGTCTTGTAGTATCCGCAGGCGGAGCATATCAAATTGCTCTCGCCCATCCTCTTCTCGGTTGGTTCGGTGACGACTTCCGTCTCGTCGAAGTTGTGGTCTTCCTTCGGGTCGGGGCCTATGACGCCGCACCTGCAGACAAACCAGTGCTGCGTGAGGCTGTGCCTTGCCACGTCGAAGCTGTGAACGTGGTTCGGCTCCACCTTCGGGATGACTTCGCTGATTGCAAAGGAGCAGTCCCTACATACCTGTTCGCGCAAGCCTGTCTCGTCGGAGGTGGCAGGCTTCACGAGTGTCCAGTCGTTGAAGCGGTGCTTGGAGGTTCTCAGCCTTTCGCCACAGCCACCGACGCAGTAGTAGCCATGAGTCTCATCATTAATACCGTAGTAGAATCCAAACACGTGCTTTGGTTTGAGATTGGCTACATTCGTAGTGACGTTGTCTATTTCGTTGAATACATCACACTTGAACTGGCGATAGAAGTTTCCGTTGCATTCTTCAATATTCATCTCAACCTTCAGTGTCGGGGCATTTTCGCTTCCATCGACTCCTTCTGCCGGCATCCATGATGTGTCTGGGTCTTTATTCCATTTTTGCCACCACTGGTATTGCAAGTCTTCGCCACCGGCGTACACCTTGAAGGTAGCGTAGCGTGTGAGTACTCCGCCTGCAGCTTCCGCCCGTGGGCCTTCATATTCGCTCACCTTGCCAGTGTAGTCGGTCGGCTGTGTGATGATGTAGGGCTTGCCGTCGGAGGTGGCCTCTACGTATGGAATGGAGACGATGTCTATGTTATAGTTGCAGACTGTGCAGCTGACCTGAGCCGTGCCGTTCGTGCGGGTGCTTGGGTTGGGTGCAACCAGAATGACGGGTGCTCCCTCGGTGTGGATAGCCTTGTCGATGGCTTTGCCGCAGTCGATGCAGACATGCCAGTGTGCGTTCCCGTCTTTGCTCCATGCCGTGCTCACGTCGGGGTGTTCGCAGCCCTCGTCGTGCTGGCAGAACTCGAGGCATTGGTCGTCTTCGTAGCACCAGTGCTCGGCGAAGTCGTCGCTCTCGATGCAGAAGTCGTGTTCGCATCCCTTCTCGGAGATGTTGTCATGGCAGCAGTCTAAGCAGAGCTCGCAGACGTCGCATTGGTCGTCGCCTTCATAGCAGTCGCCGCACTGCTCACAGATGAAGTGGTCGCCCTGGTCGTCGCTCTCGGGGCAGAAGCCGTGTTCGCAGTGTTCCCAGCAGTTCTCGCATAGGCCGCAGAACTCGCAGAGCTCGCTGTCTTCGAAGCAGTCGCCGCAGTCGGGACAGACGTGTGCTTCCCAGTCAGAGCCGTCGGGGCAGAGACCGTGCTCGCAATGATGGTCAGCTTGGCATTCGAGGCACAGGCCGCAGTACTCGCACTCTTCGTCCTGCGGGCATTGTCCGCACCCGGGACAGAGATGGTCTTCGAAGTCATAGGATGCGATGCAGTAGCCGTGGTCGCAGCCGCTCGACTCGCTGAAATCGTGGCAGCAGTCCTCGCATAATCCGCAGTCGTCGCACAGGCTGATGCCGAGGCTCTCGATACACTTGCCGCACAGTTCGCATGTCCAGTCGTTATCGATGCAGCAGAAGTTGCAGTGTTGTCCGCCGTAATCGCAGAACTGGATATCTCCATCGAAGCAGTGGCCGCATTCGGGACAATGCGTCTCGCCGCTGGCACAGCTTTCGCAGAGTCCGCACACCTCGCAGACGTCCTCGTCGCAGTGGAGGCACAGTCGGCAGTGGATGTCGTCTTCGGCCGCTGCGGCCTCCATACATTCGTTGCAGATGGCGTGTTCAACGCAGGCGTCGCCTACGACGTCCAGTTCCTCTCCTGCCACAATCATGCAGTTGCCGCATATTTCGCAGGCCAATTCGGTGCAGTCTGTACAGTGTAGTTTGAGATTACCCATTTCACATGTACATTCTGTTACGTCTGCGCCGAACAGTTCATGGCAAAATTCGCACACATCGTCTGCTCCTTCGGAAAGCACGTCAAAGCAGTCGTTGCAGATGCGGTCTCCGTACTTGTTGTACCAGCCTTCGTGGTAATCGCCATCAGAGATGCAACCGTAGCAGACCAGGCAATGGTGTTCATTAAAGCAATCAAGGTTCACGTCTTCAATACATGAGCCGCAACCTTCGCAGAAGAATCCTGCGGCAATCTCTTCTGCGTCGGAAGTGTGCTCGGCATAGAAGGTGTACTCCTCGCCGCACTCGTCGCAGATAGCTACGGCTTCGTTCCATGTGTCGGTCCAGTGCCACTCCCAGGCATGGACTCTGAGCAGTGGGAACAACATTATGGCCAGCGCCATAATCATTCTCATTGTGGTGTGATACGTTTTCATAATAGCGTAGTTTTTGATATTATAATAATGTATTTGGTAATAAAGGTACGAAAAATGTTTCAGGAAGACAAGCGTTCCTCAATCTTTTTGTCGATGAACTGCTCCAGCCTGGGCTCTATTTCTTTCCATTTGCGGTCGATCAGTCTGTTCACCACTGCTTCCTGCTGCGACAGAAAACTCAGATAGTCTGCCGCAAACTTGTGGGCTGCTTTTTGCTTTTCAGTGGAGGACATAGTGATGGGTTTTGTATGTTTTCTGCTGCAAAGGTAGATTTTTTTTGGGGAAGGTCACTTGTCTTTTTCTTCCAAAATGCTGCCCGCCACTTGTCATTTTCTTCCAAAAACAAAAAAGCGAGCCACACAGCTCGCTATTTTTGTCCATTTCATCGCTTATCTCGGTATTCCGAGGGTGAGCAGTCGTAGATGCGTTTGAATGTATGTGTGAAGGTGCTCGCTTCGTCGAAACCACAAAGATTGGCAACTTGCGAGACCGGCATCTCCGGGTTGTCTGTGAGCAGCGTGACGGCTCGCTCCATCTGTATGGCTTGGATGTAGGCCTTGGGCGATTCGCCTGCCGCACTCTGCAAGCGGCGCCGGAAGGTCTGCACGCTCATGTTCAGCTCTGCTGCTATCTGTTCTACGCCGAAGTTCCCTTGAGGCATTGCATCGTTCACTGCCTCGATGACGCGCATCAGGAACAAAGCCTCCTCCGACTCCTCCAAAGGTGGGGAGAACGGTTGTGTCTGTGCTTCCTCTTGCTTGGAGAGGGCTGGGGTGAGGTTTGCTTCTCTTAGCCTCTCCACTTCCTTTACCAGCTCCTGCATCTGCTTCTGCCAGCGGCGGCGGTTGCGGGCTACGATGAGCCATGCCACCACTGTAATCAGCAGGATGAGTGCTGTGCCGAGGATGATGGTGAGACGATGCGCCCGACGCACCTCGGCGTTTTCCTTTTGCAGTTGGATGTTGCCGAACTCGGCATTGTAGCGCGACAGGGCATCGGCTGTGGAGTGTGTGTAGAGCGAATCCTTCAGCGTGTCAAAGAGGCCCAGCTCCAGTTTTGCCGAGTCCGGATTCAGCGCCCAATAACTCTCGTAGAGTCCTTTGTGCGAGTGTATCTCGTTGTAGAGGTCGCCCATCTTCGAGAAGAGGCCGGCTGCTTCTTTATAATAAGGTATGGCTTCCTGCTGCCGCTCCTGACAGAACAACGACATGCCCAGGCAGTTCAGGGCAATGGCATAGGAATGGTAGTCGCCAATGGCCTTCAGTCGGGGAATGATGCGTCGGTAGATGTCCTCAGCCTCCTTGTATCGATGCAAGCCAAGAAGTGCCGAGCCCTTTTGCGAAAGGCGGATGCTGGCTTGTGGCTCTCGCTGCAGCATAGAGTCAATCTGGTAGGCCTGCTCAGCATAGGGCAGCGCTTTCTCGTCGTTTCCCAGAGAGTGATAGACTTCGGAAGCCATGCCGAGCAGGACAGCCTTTCGTGCTGGATTGTCCGCCTTCTCTGCATGCTCCAGCGCTCCGAGGATGTACTGCTCCGCCTCTTTTGCCTGAAAGCCCGCCATGTAAATGCCAGCCACCGTGTTCATGCTCGACGAGATGCGGTCGTCGTCGCCACTCTTCATGTCTATCTCCAAGCACTGCTTGGCATAGTTGGCAGCGTTCTTCACATCGCCCATTCGTACATAGATGAGCCCCAGCAGGTTCAGGCAATCGGCCCTGTTGTCGTTCTCGTCATAAAACAACGGCAGAGCCTTCAAGACATACGCCTCAGCCTGCTCATACTGCTGCTGGTCGTACATCCACTCGCCAGCCCAGTACCATACCTGCTGCCGGAGCGAGTCGGTAGGTGTGTTGCTGGAAAAATCCTCCATTTCATCGACAAAATCTGCCTTTAGCAGTTCATGGAAAAACTGTTTTGCAGTCTCGACGCTTGCTTGCTTGTCGAACGCTTCCAAGGCTTTTTCCACATCTTGCGCCATCATGCCGACACTCGTCAGCAATGCCAGCAGTATCGTTGTCAAACCTCGTTTCATTTTGTTTTTGTTTAGTTTCAACCCACAAAGTTACGAGAAAAAAATGAAAGTGCAAAGTGTAATCGGTTTTTTTATTGCTGTCCGGGGAAAATACTCCCCTCTGCCTTCAACTAACTTGCTCATCGGTGTTTCGGACGAAAAGCAGGAGACAGGGCTTGCCAATAGTCTCGAATAGACGAAAGACTACAGACAGGGGTAGACTCCGCTTGCGCCTGACCGTTCCGGCTTTGCCGCCTGAGCACCTACGGAGCGCAAGTTCCGGCTTTGCCGCCTGAGCACCTACGGAGCGCAAGAAGGGAAGAACCCCCGGTAATGGTGCGATGGAAAAGAAAGTCCGTCTCTATACAGGAGTTTCATTACTTCCGAAACTTGAATAATTATTTCTTCAAGACCTTTTGCCCGCCTTCGATGACGATGCCCTTGTAGCCTTCGGGGGCTCTCTGACCGGCAAGGTTATAAACAGCGACGCCATTCTTAATTCTTATTTCTTCATTCTTCATTTCATCGATGCCCGTGATGTAGTCCTCACTGGCGATGATGACCCACTGGTCTGTGATGTTGTTGTCGTTGGCATCCAGGATGTAGCCATACGGTACCCACATGTCTTCTTCTTCATCTACCAAGACATCCACGATGCCGCAGTGTGCGCCTTCGGGCAGACCAAGCACCAGTCCGTCGCTGAGCGAGAGAACGGCTTCCTCGCTGTCTGCTCCG
>CACXLY010000094.1 GCA_902768605.1 uncultured Bacteroidales bacterium | reverse complement strand
TACAGCAAAGGTAAGAAACTGTCTTGAGTTGTCTGTCATCTTTCTTATTTTTTTTTGTTTTTATGCGACTTCGTCGCAATCCTCTGCAAAGTTAGAGTGCAATTCGTGGTTAAATAATTACTGTCGTGAGTAGTTCGTGCAATTCGTGGTTGGCAAACTGCTAACGTGTCGTTGGCAATTTACTAACGAGTCGTTCGCAGTCCACTAGTGGGTGGACTGCAGTTTACTAGTGGGTGGACTGCAGTCCACTCGTGTAAGGACTGGAATTTACTAGTGTGTCGTTGGCAAACTACTAGTGTGTCGTTTTGCAGATGTCCTGTATGACGAGGCCGGCGAGGGTCATGCCGAAGATGGCTGTGATGTGTGCGAGGGAGCCGTTCGTCTGCACCTTGTTGAAGGTCTGGCTGCCGTCGTGCAGGGCTTTGCCGAGGTTGGGCAGGGGCGTCTCCTCGCTATGAACGCACAGGAACTTGCGGGCGGGGAACAGTTTGTGGCGCCGCATAGCCGACCGCATCGCCGCTGCCAAGGGGTCGCCCTTTATCTTCCAGAACTCCGAGACACGCACCTTCGTGGGGTCTATGCGCAGAGCGGCTCCCATGGATGAGAAGAAAGACCCACCCCATCCCTCCCTTAAAGGGAGGGAGTTGGCTTCCACTTCGGTCGCCGACCTTTGATTCTCTCCCTTCAAGGGAGAGTTAGAGAGGGTCCGTATGATTAGGCTTATCTTGTCCTTCAGCGAGTCGATGGCATCGATGACGTAGTCGTAAGTCTCTATGCTGAAGTCGCTTGCCGTTTCCTCGCTGTAGTTCTTCTGCAAGGCAATGATGTCGGCCTGCGGGTTTATCTCAAGCAATCGCGTTCGCAGCGCTTCGACCTTCGGCTGGCCTATGGTCTTGGTGGTGGCCATAAGCTGGCGGTTGCAGTTCGTGACGCATACCACATCGCTGTCCACGAGGGTGAGATGCTCGATGCCTTCGCGCATCAGGCACTCGGCACACCAGCTGCCTACGCCTCCAAGGCCGAAGATGATGACACGCTTGCTGCGTATCCGCTCCATCGCCTCGCTGCCAAGCAAAAGCTCCGTACGGTTGAATAAATTATCAGTCATTTGAGCGTAAAAGTTGAAATTTGAGGATAAAGGTAAGGAAAAATTCCTTAATAATGGTCACTTTTACCTGTATTAAATGTTTTTTCGACGGTTTCTGCTCTGTTTGTTGACATTTTTGTGTATCTTTGTCAACACGTATTGACACTTTATACATTATTTAATATTATATACAACATGAGAAACATTTTTTCATTAGAAGGCAAGAATGCCTGGATTACGGGAGCCTGTTACGGCATCGGTTTCAGCATTGCAAAGGCTTTTGCAGAGGCTGGCATCAAGAACATCATCTTCAACTGTCGCAGCGAGGAGGCGATGCAGCGCGGTCTAGACAGCTACCACGAGGCGGGCATCGAGAATGTGAAGGGCTACGTCTGCGACGTGACCGACGAGCAGGCCGTGAAGCAGCTCGTCGAGAAGATTCATGCCGAGGTGGGGCAGATTGACATCTTGGTCAACAATGCCGGCATCATCAAGCGCATCCCCATGCATGAGATGAAGCGCGAGGAGTTTCAGCAGGTCATCGACATCGACCTTGTGGGACCATTCATCTGCTCGGCGGCAGTCGTGCCTGAGATGATGGAGCGCCGTGAAGGAAAGATTATCAACGTCTGCTCGATGATGTCGGAGCTTGGGCGCGAGACGGTAAGTGCCTACGCAGCAGCCAAGGGCGGCTTGAAGATGCTGACGCGCAACATCTGTTCGGAGTACGGCGAATACAACATCCAGTGCAATGGCATCGGCCCGGGGTATGTTGCTACGCCGCAGACGGCACCGCTTCGCGAACGTCAGCCCGATGGAAGCCGCCATCCCTTCGATTCGTTCATCTGTGCCAAGACGCCAGCAGGCCGTTGGCTCAACCCCGAGGAAATAGGCGGCCCCGCCGTGTTCCTGGCCTCGCACGCCTCGGATGCCGTCAACGGACACATCCTCTACGTCGATGGTGGCATACTGGCATATATCGGGAAGCAACCTTGATTAATTCATAATTCACAATTTATAATTCATAATTCTTGGATGCTTTAGCACCAAGGCGCGATTGTAGTCGCGGAACATAGTTCAAATTCATAGTTCATAATTCATAGTTCATAGTTGTCAATTTATCTGGTTGTTACATAATGAACGATAATTTTGCCATACAACTCTTTGAGGGTAAAAAAGTCCGCATCGCATGGGATGCAGAGCAAGAGAAGTACTATTTCTCTGTAACGGATATAGTGCAGGTCTTGACAGATTCTGTGAATCCACGTGATTACATAAAGAAGATGCTTAGACGTGATCCAGAACTGAAATCCAAGTGGGGGACAATTTGTCCCCCTGTTGAGATGTTGGCTCCTGACGGTAAAAGACGTAAAACCCAAGCCGCTGACCTTGAAGGCATTTTTCGTATTATTCAGTCAATTCCATCTAAAAAAGCAGAACCCGTAAAAAAGTGGTTGGCAGAAGTAGGTGCTCAGCGCATAGACCAAATGATAGACCCTGAGTTGACCTTTCAGATGGCCGTCGAGGACTACCGCCATCAAGGCTACAGCGACCGTTGGATAAACGAGCGTATACGCTCCATTGAGATGCGCAAGGAGCTAACGGACGAGTGGCATCGCTCAGGCATCCATGAGCCGAAGGACTTTGCCATCCTCACCAATGTTCTAACCAAAGCTTGGAGTGGTATGACTACGGGCGAGTACAAACGACACAAGGGACTGACGAAAGAGAATTTGCGCGACAACATGACGAATGTCGAGCTGGCGCTCAATACCCTTGCAGAAGTTGCAACAACAGAAATAGCCCGTCAGCGCCAGACGCAAGGAATGAAAGAGAGTCGGCAGGCTGCACAAGCAGGAGGCCAGATTGCGAAGAATACCCGCGATGATTTGGAGCGTCAACTTGGTCGGACTGTGATATCCTCCAAACGTGCATCCGACTACATCAAGTCCATTGAAGGTACTGTTGCAGAAACACTTCCCATACCTGGAGAAGAACAATGAAACTGAAGAATAATTCATAATTCAGCGCGGTAGCAAACTCTTATTTTTTAATTTTTAATTTGAAACTCATACTCTGGATGGAACAGGTGTTCAGTTATATCATCAGTCTTGGGGCGTCGGTCATGATGCCTATCCTCTTTACCATCATTGGTCTCTGCATCGGCATGAAGTTCGGAAAGGCGTTGAAGTCCGGGCTCTACGTGGGCGTGGGCTTCGTTGGCCTTGGCATCGTGACGGCTTTGTTGACAAACAACTTCGGCGCCCCGCTTTCCGAGATTTCGAGCCTGTACGATTTGCAGCTGGGCGTGTTCGATATGGGATGGCCTGCCGCTGCAGCCGTGGCCTACAACACAGCCGTGGGAGCACTTATCATCCCCATCTGCCTCGGCGTCAACTTCCTGATGCTTATCACGAAAACGACACGAACCGTGAACATCGACCTATGGAACTACTGGCACTTTGCCTTTATCGGAGCCGTAGCCTATTTCGTCATGGGCGAGAGTCTGGCTTGGGGCTATTTCGCCGCAATCGTCTGCTACATCAACACGCTGGTGATGGCCGACCTGACGGCAAGCAAGTTCCAAGGCTATTACGAGGGCATGGAGGGCATCTCCATTCCGCAACCTTTCGTGCAGAGTTTCACTCCGTTTGCGATGCTTGCAGGCAAAGCGCTTGACCTGATTCCCGGCTTTTCCAAACTCGACATCGATGCCGAGGGACTGAAGAAGAAGTTCGGCGTGCTGGGCGAGCCGCTGGTGCTGGGCGTCATTGTCGGAGCGCTGATTGGTGCATTGGCACAGCTCGACATCAAGAAGATACTGTTCCTTGGTGTCACGATGGGAGCCGTGATGGAACTCATTCCCCGTATCACAAGATTGTTTATCGACGGCCTGATGCCCATCTCGGAAAAGACGCAGGAAGTGGTGAAGAATTCAAAATTATTTAATTCAAAATTCAAAATAAAGAAGATATACATCGGCATGTCGCCAGCACTCGTGATAGGTCACCCCACGACGCTTGTCGTCAGCCTCCTGCTCATTCCCGTCACGCTGGGCATTGCCGTCGTCCTGCCCGGCAACCAGTTCCTGCCGTTAGCCTCGCTCGCAGGTCTGTTCTATGTGTTCGTGATGGTGCTGCCCTACACGAAGGGAAACGTCGTGAAGACCTTCATAGTGGGACTGATAGCATTGGTCGTCGGACTGTACTTCGTGACAGACATGGCTCCGGCCTTTACGCAGGCTGCCCATACCGTGTTTGAACAGACGGGCGACAATGCCGCCAAGATTCCCGAGGGCTTCGAGGCCGGCTCGCTCGACTTTGCATCCTCTCTCTTTGGCTGGGTCATCTACAAATGCGTGAACAATCTGCAATGGATTGGCGTGGCGGTGCTGACGGCATTCACGCTCGGCATGATGTACTACAACCGGCGGTGTATCGTCGCCGATGAAGCGAAAAGCGACATAAATGAATAATACAATAACAATAACGACAATGAAGAAAACAATTTTAATCCTGATGCTTATGGGAAATCTTACATCTGGCCTTGCCCAGCAGACGATGAATTTCCAGAAGGCCTGTCACCCCGATGACGTAAAGCACTATGACACGCAGACTCTGCGCGACCGTTTCGTGATGGAGAAGGTGATGGCAGCCGACGAAATCAATCTTACCTATTCGATGTACGACCGCTTTATCTTCGGCGGAGCAATGCCGGTGACGAAGGAACTGAAGTTGGAAACAGACCCTCAGCTCCGTGCCGACTATTTCATGCGTAACCGCGAACTGGGAATCATCAACACCGGCGGCGAAGGTTCGGTCATCGTCGATGGTCAGGAATATCCCCTCGGCTATCGCGAGGCGCTCTATGTAGGACGCGGATGGCTGGGCAAGGACAAAGATGGAAAAGACATCGACTCGAACCGCGAGGTCATCTTCCGCTCGAAGGATGCCAAGAACCCGGCAAAGTTCTATCTGAACTCAGCCACAGCACATCACCACTACAAGACGCAGTGGATAACGCTCGACGGACGCAAGAATGGCAAGATACAGAGCCTGAAGGCGACCGTCACCGGACCGCTTGGCACGCTGGCCGAGTCGAACCAACGCACCATCTATCAGCTCATCGTCAACACCTCGCTCGAGGAAGGACCGTGCCAGTTGCAGATGGGGCTGACTCAGCTGCAGGAGGGTAGCGTATGGAACACGATGCCGCCTCATACCCACGGCCGCCGCGTAGAAGCTTACTATTACTTCAATGTGCCAGAAGGGCAGACCGTGAGCCACATCATGGGCGAGCCGCAGGAGAGTCGCGTGGTATGGCTGCACAACGAGCAGGCCATCATGTCGCCCGAGTGGAGCATCCATTGCGCAAGTGCGACGTACTACTATACCTTTATATGGGGTATGGCAGGAGAGAACCTGAACTATAACGACAAAGATGTCATTCAGGTAGGAGACTTGAGATAAACCAGGCGAGGCCAGGCTTTCCGGTTTACCACTTGTCGCGGGTCTGAATGTCGTCAGCCCAGCGATGGTCCTTCGGGAAAGGTTGGCCTCCCCATGCCTTTACCTGTGTCCAAGGCTGCGGAGCATCTGTCCAGAAAGGATGGTCAGCAGGCAAGCCCAACGGCATGAACATCATGGAGGTCATGTAGAGAGAGCCGTTGTTTGTGTACCAGTCGGCCACGTCGGGCTGTGAGCCGCAGAATCCAATGGTAAGGAAGCCGGCATCGTTGAAGTTCTCCTGAACATCAAACATTCGGTGCAGCACCTTAGTCAAAGCGGCACGTACCTGCCCGTTCGTCAGTTCGTCAGGCAGTTTCTCGTACCATGCCATCAGAGCCAATGGCTGCATTGCTGCCAAACGGTAAGTGATGGAGCGACCGAAGACGGGGAACGTGCCTTCGGGAGAAATGAAACGCTCCAAGATGATGGCGAATTTCTGTGCACGTTTCAAGGCACGGTCGTGGTACTTCTGGTAGTCCAAGCGCGAACTTTTCTTTGAGTCAACCATCGCCTGAAGCGTCTCGAGATACATGGGGTGGAACACGAAGCTCGAGTAGTAGTCGAAGGCATAGTTCGGACCGTCGGCATACCAACCGTCGCCTACGTACCATTCCTCCACTTTGCGGCAAGCAGAGTTGACGCGGTATTCGTCGAACTGCGCACCGGCCTTCGCCAGCAGACTCTCGATGGTAGAAGAGAAAAGAAGCCAGTTGGTGTAGGGCGGGTCAATCTTGCGCAACGACTGGAACTCCTTGATGTAACGCTGCTTGGTCACCTCGTCGAGTGGCACCCACAGCACGTCCCATGCACGGAGAAACGATTCGGCGATATAGGCAGCATCCACCAGATTCTGTCCCGACTTGCCCCAGCACAAGTAGTCGGGCGAGTCAGGATCAACAGAATTCCTATAGGCTGCCAATGCCCACTCTCTTAACTGCTTGCGTTGCAGGCCTTCGGCTGTCTCGTCGTCGGGCAATGTAAGCCAAGGGGCAATGCCTGTCATCAGGCGGCCGAATGTCTCCATATAGACCACGCTGCGGTCGCGATTGTCGAACGAAGGCGAGAACTCAGTCTTCATGTTCTTCTGCAACTCACCTTTGGCCATATTCTCAAGGACAGGTTGTGCCATCTTGTAAGCCAATGAACACCAATATTCACGGTCGGTCTGCTCTGCCTGCTTTGCTTTCTTTGCAGCCTGCAGAGGCAACAGCAGCATGAGGGCTACCGTCAGTATGAAAAGCTTCTTATTCATTTTATAATATTATATGTAAGGGGTTGACGTTGGTTAGCCATAAACTCGTCTATAACATTCTGCCACTGAGCCTCGGAGCCAACGTCATAAAGACTCCATGCTGATCCGAAGAAGTAAGTATAAGGTGCTCCCTGATAGTGGTTCACGATGCCAATCGCGTGGTTCAGTTCGCCCTTCAGCACCTTGGTCTTGCTGATGCCATTGGGGAACAACGTTGCCACATAGATTTGCGACTGATGCAAGTCCGGACGGTCGGTCGGGTCGGCATAGCGGACGTAGTTCTTTCCCAAGGCAAGGCCATCGTCGCCATGCATGACGACTCCAGCGGCTAAAGCCGTTGGCTTCTCGATGCCGTCGTACCAAACCGTCATGCGGTTGAAGTGCGAGCCTCGGTCCAGACTGATTAGCCGGTGCTCGGTGATGCCATCGGCGGTGGTGCCGTATGTAAGCTTTGCCGTGAATCTCAGCGGACCGTTATCGAGTATCTGGCATGTCTTGTAGCAATAGGGAAAGACGAGCTGGCCGTCGCTCATCAGTGCCGGTGCCCCACACCCTAACGAGGCCCCCACGCCATAGGCATCCATGCCGTTGCCGTGGTCCAAATGGAACGAGGTGCTTCTGTCTATATCAGCAAATGCAACCTTTTGCCCTGCTTTCCGCAGAGAGTCTTCCATCATGTTCCCTTCGCGGTCTTTCATGTATCGCTCCTCCACGACCAGATCCGGGGTGTTCTTGACCCACATATCAATACCAAACGAACGTTCGCCCGTCTTCTGCAGCGCAGGGCCATAGATGCGATAGGCCGAGCGGTCGTTCTCCCATGCAAGGTCATCCTTGCGGATAGGGTAGACCTTGCCGCTGACGTATGCCTTGGGGGCTGACGGCTTGCCTTTGCTGACAGTAAATGTGGCTTTTCCGTGAGGTTGCACCGACACAAAGAGCAACAGCTTCCCGTCATAAGTCTTCTGGCAGTCAACCTCCTGCCCGGCCATGTTCTCTATCACGATTGGATCCTCGGGACTGATGCCCAACTGTCCGCAAACAGCCTGCATGTCCACTTCAGCCACCTCTTGTCGCTGCCGGTCGCTCTCGTTTTGAAAGGTGAGGGTGAGCTTCTCTGTCTGCAAGTATCTGCAGTATTCGCATGCAGCCAGCAGAAAGGCACCTACACCGAAGTTAGCCTGGCTGTTCGCATCGACAGTCTGCCCAGGTATGGCCCGTTCGCCGATGGGTTGAACGTAGCCCACCTTTCCGTCCGTTTGCAGAGCGACTTCAGAGAGGTAGTGC
>CACXLY010000093.1 GCA_902768605.1 uncultured Bacteroidales bacterium | reverse complement strand
GGTCAAAAACAAGCAAGTTTACAAACCGGAATATAGATTATCAGCATAATATTAAAAATAATGGTCAAAATATTTTGAATTTAACATAGAAAGCGAATTGCACGAATTATAATAAGCCATTCGTGTTTGTTAAAAATCATCCGAATTTTCATTTTTTCATTCTCATTCCATCATTCTTTCATTTTTTCTTCGTATCTTTGCAAGCAGACTATCTTAGTCAAGTAAGAGTACCACGAACATTACAAATACCTTTATTGAGAGTCGGAAGCTATTCTGACTCTCTTTTTTGTCCCATTCCTTTGTCGTTTCAGTTTTTCTTCGTACTTTTGCAAAACGAAAACCATTATCTCATGGAAACAAAAGATACAGAAAAGCAGGAACTCCGACAGTCAGAAGAGCACCTCGGCGCTGAAGCCTCGGTGCAAGAGCAACAGACAAGAAAAGAGGGGCAAACGTACCATTGCAACGACTGCGGCAACGTCATCTACAAGCACGAGGTCTTCTGCTCGAAATGCGGCAAACTGCTCGACAGATACGACTTTGAATAAATGAGCGGCGAACTGCTTTCCCTCCTTGTCGCTGTGATGTGGACCTTCACAGCGCTCTTTGCCGAAGTCGCCAGCAAACGGATGGGCACGCTTGTGCTCAACGTTTGGCGCATGCTCATTACCATCCTTCTGCTCGGCATCGTGCTATGGTGGACATGCGGTAAGCCTTGGCCGCAGCACGCAAGCCCTGAGGTGTGGAAGTGGTTCCTGGCAAGCGGCTTCATGGGTTTCGTCTTCGGCGACTACTGTCTCTTCAACGCCTATATCGTGATGGGGAGCCGCTTCGGCCAGCTCTTCATGACGCTCGCCAGTCCCTTTGCCGCCATTGCCGCCTGGCTCATGATGGGCGAGACGATGGGCGGGCTGGCACTTCTCGGCATGGTAATAACCTTGAGCGGTATCGGCATCTCCATCATGGGAAAGGACGACACGGGCAGCCGCCACCTCAAGCTTCCACGGAAAGGAATCATGCTTGGCATCGGTGCTGGCATGGGACAGGGCGTCGGGCTCGTCCTCAGCAAGCAAGGACTGATGCATTATGCAGCCGAGATACCTTCCGAAGCAACCGATGTGGCAGCGATGATGCCTTTCGCAGGGACGCAGATTCGAGCCATCATGGGACTGATTGGCTTCGGCGTAACGCTCCTTTTCTTAAGGAAATGGAAGAACATGACCCGCTTCTTCACCGACCTTCGCGGTGCTGCTGCGGCCATGGGAGCCATCCTGCTCGGCCCGTTCTTTGGTGTCAGCCTCAGCCTGATGGCAGTAGGGATGACGAATGCTGGCGTTGCCCAAACCTTGATGTCGCTCACGCCCATCCTCATCCTTTGGCCTTCGAGGCTGATGTTCGGCACGAAAGTCAGCATGCAGGAAGTGGTTGGAGCCGTCATCGCGGTGGCCGGAGCATCACTTTTCTTCGTTTAGAATGACGAATAAGAACTTTTTAGCAAAATAATTCTTCATTCATCACGCTTAATTCTTCATTTTTTTGTATCTTTGCAGCCGCAATTGGAGAGATGCCAGAGTGGTCGAATGGACCGCACTCGAAATGCGGCGTACTCTTACGGGTACCCTGGGTTCGAATCCCAGTCTCTCCGCAAAGAAGGCAACCGAATGAGGTTGCCTTCCTTATTTTAGGCAATGATATAACAGTTGGCACGCTTTTTGGATAAGTGCAAGAACTTAGTTGAGGGAGGATGAAGGCTGAACCGAAGGTCGACGGCCGTCGGCCGTCGACCTTCGGTTCAGCCTTCCATTGTGCCAACTACTATATCATTGCCTTATTTTAATATTGCTGTCTAGTGCTTTTTACCGAACAACAATATTATCTTATATCTTACTGAGGAATTCTTTCGTAACGGTGAAGCTCTTGTCGGCCATCGTGTCCCAGAAGTTGAGGTACTGCTCGAAGTGAGCCTTCACGCCTGGGGTGTCGCTGATGATGCGGAAGCTGAGGAAGGGCACGTTCCAAAGATGGCAAACCTGGGCAATGGCTCCGCTCTCCATGTCGACGGCAAGGCCTTGCGGGTACTTCTCCTTGATGACGTCCAGCTCGTCGCGATTGGTGATGAACTGGTCGCCGGTACAAATCAGTCCGGGCACGACGCGGACGTCGGCCTCGAGCGAGGTGGCGATGGCGACGAGATGCTCGTCGCCCTTGAAGAGCCTGGGCAGGCCCTGCACTTGTCCCGGGTCGCAGTTGTCGCCACAATAGACATCATGGTAGCAGACCTCCTGACCGATGACGACATCCATCACGTCGAGCTGCGCGTCGATGCCTCCTGCCACGCCGGTCGAGATGATGTAATTGGGGTGGAACGTCATGATGAGGTTCGTCACGCCCGTTGCCGCATTTGTCTTACCGATGCCGCATTGCAGCAGCACTACCCTACTCTCTCCCAAAGTGCCGACGAGAAACTCCTGCGGCCCCGACTGCACCGTCTCTATATCCTGCATCATGGCAGCCACTTGGCGATATTCCACGCTCATTGCCGTCAGCACACCTATTGTCTTTTGCATACCTATTATTTATGATTTTGGTGCAAAGATACAAACTTTTAAGTGAAAAGTGAAAAATGAAGAGTGAAAAATTTGCTATCGCTGTGCCTTCTCGTAAATAATTCTTCATCCTATTTTCTTCATTCTACATTTTTTTCGTATCTTTGCAGGCATGAAACACGAAACTTCGCCCATCGAGGCTCTGCTCGATTCGCACAATATAAAGCCAACGGCCAATCGCATCTTGGTGTGCAGGGCACTTGCAGAAGCCAAGCAACCCATGTCGCTCAGCGAGCTGGAATGCGAAATCCTGTCGCTCGACAAATCCAGCGTATTCAGGGTTTTGTCATTGTTTCGCGAGCATCACCTGGTTCATGTTCTTGAGGACGGAAGCGATGGCGTACGATATGAAATCTGCCATAGCACCGACGGCCACGAACACGACGACGACCAGCACGTTCACTTCTTCTGCGAATGCTGCCGACGCACATTCTGCATCAACGACATTCCCATTCCGAACGTCAGCTTGCCACAGGGATACGTCCTTGAAAGCATCAACTACATGGCTAAAGGTCTTTGCCCCAAATGCGCTTCCAAAAAGTAAATAACCCGATAAACTGCACTTTGCAACCCAGTTGCACAAAATCCGCCGTACCTTTGCAGCAGAAAACTAAAAAAACATCTTATGGTATTTGAATGGATTGAACAATATTGGGATGCTCTGGTGCTGATGACAGCAGAAATGTCTCCCTATCTTCTGCTGGGTTTCCTCATTGCAGGCATTTTGCGTGTATTCGTGCCACGAACCCTTTATTCACGGCATCTTGCAAGGCCAGGCATGAAGAGTGTCATGAAGGCTGCAGCCTTGGGTGTTCCCCTGCCACTATGTTCTTGTGGCGTCATTCCTACGACAGTAGGCCTTCGACGCGAAGGTGCCAGCCACGGAGCTTGCACCAGTTTCCTGATTGCCACGCCGCAAACGGGCGTTGACAGCATTGCGGCGACCTACTCTCTCATGGGCCTTCCCTTTGCCATCGTTCGCCCCCTCGCTGCTCTGTTCACAGCCATATTCGGCGGTTGGCTGGTCAATAAGTATACGAACAAGGATGAAGCGATGGAAGACAAAGATTCGTCCATCTCGGAATGCGCCCACGTCAAGGCCGAAGAGACGGGACTTCTGCAAAAAGTAAAGGAAGCCCTCGACTACGCTTTTGTCGAGATGATGCAAGACGTGGGCAAATGGCTTGTCGTCGGCTTGCTCATAGCCGCACTCATCACCGTCGCCGTTCCCAACGAATGGCTGGCTGCGCTACACGACTACAAGCTGCTAAACATGCTCATCGTGCTTGCCATTGCCATCCCCATGTACGTCTGCGCAACGGGCAGCATTCCCATTGCAGTATCCCTCATGGCTAAGGGCCTTACGCCAGGAGCAGGACTTGTGTTGCTGATGGCAGGCCCAGCCGTCAATTCTGCATCGATGCTTGTCATCGGTAAAGTATTCGGCAAGCGTACCCTTTGGCTCTATCTTCTCTCCATCATCATCGGAGCCATGCTCTTCGGACTTGGCATCGACTATCTTCTGCCAGGAGAGTGGTTTGCAGTAAAAAGCGGCATTACAGAAGCTGCTTGCCACGATGGCGGCATCGGCATCTTCTCCTATATCTGCACGGCTCTGCTGCTTGTCCTCATGGTCAATGCTCTTTGGCCGTGGAAGCGCCACCACCATCATCATCATGATGAAGAACTTGACGCGTGTATTATATATAATGTAGAGGGCATGAACTGCAGTCATTGCGCCGCGAACGTCGAGAAGGCCATTGCCGCCGTGGAGGGCGTAGAGGCCGTGGAGGTCTCTCTTCATGAAGGCAGGGCAAGCATCAAGGGTTCGCCAAGCGAGGCAGACGTCCTGCTCGCCGTTGAGAGAATCGGGTTCAAAGCAAGGAAAGCGACAAACAAATAATATTCTGAAGTTTATGGAGTAGTTAAGTAGACAGTAGTTAAGTAGTTAAGCCAATACTTAATTCGCCTGAAATGCTACTCCCCAAACATTCGGCTTAACTACTGTCCGAAGGACGACTACTTAACTACTTAACTACAAAAAAGACATAACAAGCAAAACATAAAATAATATCTATGAAAAAAACCATTTTCTTCTGTTTCTTGCTGCTGGCTTCCATTAACATGCTGGCAGATACTGACGTGACAAGCACTTACATTGAGAACCCGGACTTCGAGGCTCGCTTTGCGGGATGGAACAACAACGGCTTCTACTTCGTGACCAATTCGCATTTCAGCCGCAAGCACGGCAAAATCTACATGGAGCGCTGGGTGTCTTCCGGCGGGAAGATTCCGAACGTCGAGATAAGCCAAGACCTCTATCTGCCGGCGGGCACCTATCGGCTGACGGCTGGCCTGCAGAACGTACAGCAGAGCGGAAGCATCGATGCCTGCAGAGGGGCGACGTTCTATGCGAACAACGAGAAGTTGACGGTGACGGAGAGCAAGGACTACGAGCTGACGTTCACCGTCCTGCAAGGCACGACGCGCATCGGCTTCAAGGTCTCCTCGACGAACGCCAACTGGGCTTCCATCGATAACGTCAAGCTGATGCGCCTCGACACCAATATCGAGGCCGAACATGCCGAACTGCAGAAACTCGTCACGGGGGCAGAAGAGATATTGGGCGAAGGCGAGGGGCAGGAGGAACTTGCCGCAGCCATCAGCGAAGCGAAAGCCTTGATAGAGAGCGGCAGCAACGAGGACATCGGCACGCAGGCAAAGCGGCTGAGCGACGCGACACTCAACTACCGCATCCTCAACTCCACAGGCTCGACACCCAGAATTGTCACCAACAAGTTCATCGCCGCTGGAGCCACCGTTCTGCTGGGACGAATGACCACCAACCTCACTTCGGGCATCTTGGAGAAAGGCTTCTGCTGGAGCACGAATCCCGAGCCGACCATCTTCGACAATCGCTCCACCAGCCACTTCACGGCAAACGGGGAAATCTACCGAATGGAAAAGCTCGAGCCGGGCACGATGTACTACGTCCGACCCTACGTCCTGACCAACAAATACCGACTGGCTTATGGCGACATCATAAAGGCTCCTACCCTGCCACGCGGCACGGTGACAGCCGACTACGACAACGGCGGCAGCACCGAGGAGAACTATCGCATCGCCTCGGCCGTGGAGGAGATAAAGTGGCTCTACAACAACATCTCGTCCGTCAAGGGCATTAACCTGAGCGTACACTACAGCGCGGGAACGCCGACGGCCGACTGCTCCTATGGCGGGTGGATGCGCGTCGGCTCGAACGAGTCGTACCAGCAGACCGGAACCATCCTGCACGAGACCAATCACGGCGTGGGCGTGGGCACAAGCGACATCTGGTGGAACGGCAACTACCGCGAGAACGGCGACCGCGGCAAATGGCTCGGGCCGAGAGCTACGCAGATGATACGGTTCCTCAACAAGGACAACAACGCCTACATGACGGGCGATAACACCCACATGTGGCCACAATCGTCGTTCAGCGGGCCCAACTACGGCATCAACGGCTCGTGGGAAGACACCTACAACCCCGAAAACACACTCCTCTACTACGGAAACGTGCTCATCACCCACGCCATGCATCAGGACGGACTCGTCTGCTCATCGACGGTCGGATTCGCCTCGCCAGCCTATACCTTCTCGCAAGATGACGAGACGAAATACTACATCAAGACTGCCGACAGCGAAAACGGCAACGAGACCTCGCTGCTCTGCATCACAGAGGACGGCAACCTGGCGCACAGGGCTGTCGGCGCAGCAAAAGCCATGGCGGACGACAACTTCGCCTGGAACATCCTCTATGACCCACAGACGGCCTACTACTCGCTGAGAAACGTAGGTTCCGGGAAGCTGCTTTCTGCCACAAATCAAAGCTTCAGAGCCATATCGCGCACCACGCCCACCACGAACGAACGCGTGCAACTGCTGCCGTCGCGGTCGGACTTCAAGAAAGGCACACTCGACACGCCATCCTACTGGATAACCATCGGGAAGAAGGCTCTCGTCGCCACCAGCAAGACAGCATTCGGAAGTGCCGCTTTCGACCATTCCGACAGCAACATGCAGCAACACTGGCTCCTGCTCGGCGCGGAGGAACTGACGGCCTTCGACGGCTACTGCATCGGGCAGGCAATGCCCCTCCTGGACGACATACTTGCCGAAGCCCACATCTCCATGCAGACGCCCGTCCAGTCCATATCCGAGGACATCAGCGCCGACGAGGCAGCTCAGCCGATGAACGACCTGCTGCAGGAAATTGAGACAGAGCGAAGCAGCTACGACATGGAGGGCATAGAGAACGCCATCCAGCGTCTCCGCACCTGCTTCGGCGAATACCTGAGTGGCGTCGTGCCCGCATCGCCCCAGCAGCCCATCCCTGCCTCGTGGCTCATCGAAGACCGAAGTTTCGGCGAATACCTCGACGCCACGTTCAATGCCAGCCAGACGCTCCCCTGCCAAATGCCGGCAGGCAACTACATCCTCTCGCTCAGCGCCTTCCAGCGACCCGGCACCTATCAGGATGCCTATGCAGAGTGGTCCGAGGGCGGGGATGCAGTAAAGGCACAGCTTTACGCAACGGCAGGCGGACGGACCACGACCCAAACCATTCAGAACATTTGGGACGGAGCCAGCGAGACAAGGAAGAGCGGCATGGGATTGAAGTACAACGACCTGTACATCCCTAACAACACGCAAGGTGCAAAGGCGTGGTTTGCAGATAGCTGCTATCAGAACCACCTGCCCCTCAACCTGCCATCGCCATCGACTATGAAGATAGGCATACGCTCCACGAAGACGGGTGCCTCGTGGTGGACGTGCTACGAAGGCTTCGGACTGCATTTCTATGGTCCCTTCGACGCAGCGACGGGAATCGGTTCTATAGACGACGGACAACAGGCAATAGACAACGGACAACCTTTCAACCTCGCAGGTCAAAGGGTAGGAAAAGACTACAAAGGCATCGTCATACAGAACGGCCGTAAAATACTGAGGAAATAAGGCCGACCCAGAAAAACGAGATATTGCTTTCCAGTAAAAAGCACCGAAGGTGCGAAAGACCACAGACGGGGGTGCAAGCCCCCGGGACTGGTTAGCCTGACAATAATAAGCCCCGAAGGGGCGACAGAATATGTAACTTGTTTAATAACAACTTGCTTATGTCTCTGTCGCCCCCTCGGGGCTTTCTATGTAGTTGCGACATTACCGGGGGCTTGCACCCCCATCTGTGTTCTGTCGTCTCTTCGAGACTTTTGGCAAGCCCTCATAAGCTGCTATTCGTCAGAAACACCGATGAGAAAGGATATAAAAGGAAGAGGGAAAAGATTTCCCCGGACAGCTATAAAAACGAGAGAAAACGCCCTCGCGAGCCATAGCGTTAAATCGCTTGCTGAAGGAAAAGCCGACGCTTGCTGAAGGAAAGGCCGACGCTTGCTGAAGGAAAGGCCGACGCTTGCTGAAGGAAAAGCTGATGCTTGCTGAAGGAAATGCCATCCCCTCGGCAAGCAAAAAGGAAGATTCTCTCATGAGAAAGGAGACATGGGGCGTCCGGGCGGCATCAATAAATGCTTTTCTTCCCCTTACTGACGACAATCTGCCTACTGCTGCGGGCGGGTGACGGTACTGGCTGACCGCTCAAATTATAATATTGCTGTCCGGGGAATATTTCTCTCTCTTCCTTTTATGCCCTTTTCCATCGGTCTTTCTGACGAATAGCAGCTCATGGAGGCTTGTCAAAAGTCT
>CACXLY010000092.1 GCA_902768605.1 uncultured Bacteroidales bacterium | reverse complement strand
GCCGATGCCTGTGTCGATTTCCACGGGGAAGAACTTCCAGCCGATGGCGGAGGTGCTTTCGCCGGCCTCGGGATAGGTGATGGCTTCGGCGGACCGGTCCGCGAGGGCGAGACAGCGGTTCACACCGTCGTCCTCCACGCTCTCCAGCTTAAAGGCATAGTCTCCGAGGGATGTGACGGTGAAGCCCGGAGCGCCTGAACCGGTGAGCCACGTCAGGTTGTGGTCGCCGACGCTCCGCGAGGTGTTGCTGATCTGGAAACCAGTGGCGCGGTTGGTGATGACGACCTTGCCGTCCTCGCCTGCCGTCAACTTCCACTGCGAGCGGTAATCCTCCGTCTCTGTCGGCAGCAGGTACACCCCCATCCTCAGCGCATCTTCGTGGTCTTCGCCTTCGACTTCGCCGTTGAGGTCCGTCATGGCATACCCCTCCATACCGGGCACGGCGCTGCAGATGCGGTACCAATAGACGATGTCGGTGCTCATCTGCAACTCTTCGTCGTACTCTTGGGCAGCCAGCGTCAACGGTGCGAGCATGACGATGCCCAAAAACATTTTCTTGAATGCTTCGTAAATCATAGTTGTTAATTTATAATGTTTATATATAAGGTTAGCTATACCGTTGCAAATTTACGCTTTTTTCTCGTTGCTTCGTACGAAAAAGAAAAAAAAATGAAAAGAAAAACGAGAAAAAACGTGCTCAGCGGCAAGAGGATAGTAAAATAGTACTATTCTTGTCGCAGAAAGATGTGACAATACGATAAAAATGGAAATGCGACGGGAAGCCACATAAGGCCCCCCTAACCCTCTTCAGAAGGAATCTCAAATGCCACGTGAAGGAAGGGGCGATGCTTGCTGTGGGAAGGGGCGATGCTTGCTGTGGGAAGGGGCGATGCTTGCTGAAGGAAAAGCTAACGCCACGTGAAGGGACTTTCATCCCTTGGTCGGCGCCTCCTGCCTTTGCAGGCTGGCTCACTCGTTTCTGTAGTCTTTCGGCGACACGCCCGCGTGGGTCTTGAAGTAGCGCGAAAAGGTGGTCTGCTCCGGGAAGCCGAGCTGGCTGCTGATTTGCTGTATGCTCAGGCTGGGGTTGTGGCGGAGAAGGAACTTCGCCTGGGTGATGACGTACTTCGCAATCCAATCGCAGACGCCAATGCCCGTGGCATCACGGACCACCGTACCGAAGTATTTTGGCGTGAGGTTCTGACGCTTGGCATAGAAACGCACTTCGCGACTCTCGCGATAATACCGCACGACGTCTTCGTGGAAGCGAGTGAGCAGCTGCTGCACTGCCGTGTCTTTGTGAACCATCAGCTTGCCGTTCTCGCGCAGGATGTTCTTCACGATGCGGGCCGTGATGTCCATTTGCATGGTCAGCATGTCGTCGTGGTCGGGATGGTCCAGTTCGCTGAGGGTCTGCAGCATCTTGAAGCAGGTCACCATCGTCTTGTACTGACTGTCTGTCAGGTGAACCGATGTGTTGTAGTGGTATTCAAAAAGATAGTGCTTTGGGTGCAGCTGGCTCAGGGTGTTCAGAAAGCGCGGAGAGACGACGAGCAGCATGCAGACATAGTCGTCGCTCTTCTCGCGAAACGTCAGGATATGACCGGGATAGACGACGGCATGGTCGTGCTCTCCGAACTTCACGGGGTTCATGTCGTAGTCTGCACGGGCCCACCCCTGATGGTTCAGTGCAATGATGAGATACGGCGAGACGTACGGCTGTCCGTTGCCGGGCATGCTTGTCACGTTGTCTATGACGACCAGTCCCTTCTCATTTACCCACTCGCTTATCGTCTCTAATGGATGTTTTTCTGTCTGCATCTTATTAACATCTTGATTCGTTATATTTTATTTCGAGAGTCTCCAGATGAGGTCGTTGGCCTGGCGGAGAAGCCCGACGGCATCCGTGTCGTCCTTATAGACGTTGGGTGCGAAGTAGCGGAGCATCTCGTCGAGGTCCTTGGCGCCCTTCAGGTTGAGCGACGGGCGGAGCAGACGCGCTTTCTCGTAGGCCTGGATGCCTTCGATGAGGCGCTCGAAGCGGATGCTGCTGCCCTCGGGATAGACCAGGTAGCAGTCGCCCGAGTACCAGCTCCTCGAGTTGTAGCGGCTGTCCTGGTCGGGGCGTTCGGGCCAGCTGTTGTAGGCCCAGCGCAGGTAGCCGTCGTAGCCACAGGCCATGGCGTGCCAGCCCAGGAAGGCCGACTCGGCCGGCGGCGAGAAGGTGAAGGTGTTGGGGCGGTCGGGACTGCAGCACGTATAGAAGGTTATCTTCTGCCCCTTGGCGGTGCGGCGCGCCAGCGCTTCCTTCTTGAGAAGGTTGTATTGGAAACCGACGCTGATGTCGTCCACGCGGTCGGCCGCCTCGCTTTCCACGCTGTAGTTGGCGGCTCCCTCTATCTTGAACCCGGGGTCGGCATCCTGGATGGTCTGCCATGCCGCCTCCATCTGGTCCTTCGGACGTTCGTCCATCGCGATGAAGGTGCGCTCGAACCAACCCTTTTGGCGAAGGTGACGGCTGAAGTCTTTCAGGAAAGGTACGATGAAATCGTGGTATTTTGCTTCGCCGGGCTTGCAGGCGAGCTGCTTCACGCTGTTCGTCGCGCAGTCGTAGTAGTCGAAACGGTAGTGCCAAGGCACGAGGGTGTAGCAGTCGATTTGTTCCGTGATGCCGCACGACATCATGAACTCCACCCAGCGATCAAAGACGGTGTAGTCGTATTGCCAAGTGCCGTCCAGCTGCTTCATCTTGGCTATCATGCTCTCAAAGGGGTCGAACGTCTGTCCGTTCCATGGACGGCTGATGACCGAGCAGGTGATGACCTTCTGCCCTGCGGCCGCCAGCGTCTCCATGATGGGGCGCATCTTGTCGAAGTGCTGCTGGCTCCAGAGCGGGACATCAAAATAGCGGGCCACGGCATAGGGATTCTGCCAGAGGTCGAGGTGGAAGCTCCACTCGCTGGGTTCGGGCAGCACGCGGTCGGCCACCTGCAGCACGATGGGCAGCGAGAGCGAGAGGTCCTTCCCTTTAGGAGAGGATTTGGGCGAGGCTTTCAGCGTCAGCGTGCCCTGGTAGGTGCCGGGCTTGGCGTCGGCAGGCACTTTGATGTCGAGCCAGAGAGGTCGCGCCGTCTTTGCCTCTACTTGCATCGTCTCGACGGGGTCGAGGCGGTCGGCCATGAGGAAGGAGTCCTTGCGGTTCTTGAAGATATCGGTCAGGACATAGCGCACGAAGTACTTCTTCACGGCCGAGGCAGGGATGATGTTGCGTCCGCTCTTGAGGTCGCTGACGGCAAACGCGACGTCGCCGAGCTCTTCCGGTGTGGCCAGCACGGCCTGGGCCGAGACGCGCTCTCCGCGCCAGGCACGAAGCAGGGGCGACTTTGCCGTCGTCTCCGGCACCTGTGAGCGTGAGTAACGCACGTCGATGCTTCCCCAGCCGAGCGTCGGTTGCTTGACTTGCTGCCACGCTTCCGTCGGAACGGGCTTCGGGTCAGGCAGCTCGGAAGTGTTCGTCTGCGCGAAGACGGCAAGGCTAAAAAATGCGATGAAATGGGCTAAAATGAAGCGGAGCCCCCCTCTATCTCTCACAATTGGGAAGAAGTGTCGTTGTATCATCATACTTGTCTGGTTATAATAGTCCTTGTTTTATGAGTTGGCTTGCAGTGTTGTATAGTTCGTCGTACCATTCCTGTCCGAAGCGGCGGACGAGCGGCTCGCGGAGGAACTCGTAGAGACGGATGCCGCGCTCGGTGCCGAGACGTACGGCGTCCTGGCAGATGTCCCAGCGATGGTAGTTCAGTCCCGTCAGCGGTCCCAGCTTCTTCTCGCGGATAGGGTAGAGGTGGCAGCTGATGGGCTTCTGCTTCAGCAGGCAGCCTTGCGGACCTCGGAAGGCGCAGTTGCCGCCGCACACGATGCTCGTCACCAGCTCGCCCTCCGGGTCGGGATATGCGACGCCTTGCCTGTCGATGACCGCCTGCCCACCTGCCGATAGCTGCGGCCACAGTGCATCGAGGTTCTCCTCGATGTATGCTATCTCCTCCAGCGTGACCGGCGCTCCCGCATCGCCTTCCTCGCAGCACCGTCCGTGGCAGCGCTCGATGTCGCAGCAGAAGTACTCCGTCAGGATATCCGAGTGCAGGATGATGTCCCCCACCTTGATGAGGTTACCAAACGATTGGCCTTTGCCCATGCTCGATGAGGTATTCGTTGCACTTAAGGAAATGGCCGTTGCCCATGAAGCCTCGCATCGCGCTGAGCGGGCTGGGGTGTGCGCTCATCAGAACAAGGTGGCGGCTCTGGTCGATGAGAGCGGCCTTCCGTCCTGCCGGCGCGCCCCAAAGCATGAATACGAGGCCGTTGCGTCCCCTGTTGAGGGCAGCGATGGCAGCGTCCGTGAAGGTCTCCCATCCCTTACCGCTGTGGCTGAACGCCTGATGCTCTCTGACCGTGAGGCACGTGTTGAGCAGAAAGACGCCCTGTCGTGCCCAGCGTGTCAGGTTGCCGCTTTGCGGGATGGGCGCTCCCGTCTCGGCCTGTATCTCCTTGAATATGTTTTGCAGCGACGGCGGGAAAGGTATGCCGTCGTTCACGCTGAAGCATAGTCCGTGCGCCTGTCCCGGGCCGTGATATGGGTCTTGTCCGAGGATGACGACGCGCACTTGGTCGAATGGCGTCGTATCGAAGGCATTGAAGATGAGCCGCCCAGGCGGATAGCAAGTCCCCGCCGCGTATTCCTGCCGCACAAACTGCGTAAGCTCTGAGAGGTAGGGTTTGCCGAACTCCTCCTGCAGCTGCTGCTTCCAACTCTCTTCAATGCGGACGTCCATTACGATGTCATGTCTTTAACCACGAATTACGCGAATTGCACGAATTAGATACGTTCTTTGTTCGCCTCTAATGGCATGGATCAGTTCGTCAGTTCGCAGTTAATTGTGAACTATGAATTATGAATTATGAACTATGAATTAATAATTATGAATTGATGAGGCATTTGCCGGTCATCTCCTTCGGCTGCTCGAGGCCCATGATATGCAGGATGCTGGGAGCCACGTCGGCCAGCACGCCATTCTCCACGCTGACGCCCTTGCGGTCGGTAACGTAGATGAAGGGCACGGGATTGAGTGAGTGAGCGGTGTTGGGAGTGCCGTCGGGGTTGATGGCATTATCGGCGTTGCCGTGGTCGGCGATGATGATGGTCTCGTAGCCTGTAGTCTTAGCGGCCTCGACAACCTCGCCGACGCACTTGTCGACGGCTTTCACGGCAGCCTCGATGGCTTCGTAAACGCCCGTGTGACCCACCATGTCGCCGTTCGCGAAGTTGACGACGATGAAGTCGTACTTGTCGAGCTTGATGGCTTCCACCAACTTGTCCTTCACCTCGTAGGCGCTCATCTCGGGCTTCAGGTCGTAGGTCGCAACCTTCGGACTTGCCACGAGGATGCGCTCTTCACCTTCGTAGGGAGCCTCGCGGCCGCCGTTGAAGAAGAAGGTAACGTGAG
This sequence comes from uncultured Bacteroidales bacterium, assembly GCA_902768605.1. The sequence goes on along the minus strand of CACXLY010000092.1, from coordinate 10,298 downwards.
CGTACTTCTCTGTCTCGGCTGTGTGGAGCTGCTTCAAGCCCTTGCTGCTGATGTATTCGCCGAGGGTGTTCTCGACGTTCTCCTTCGGGAAGAGGATGTGCACGCCGGTGAAGCTGGCGTCGTACGGCGTCATGCAGTAGTACTGCAGGCCGGGGATGGTCTTCATGCCCTGCTCGATCATGTCCTGCTGCGTCAGTACGATGGTGAGTTCCTTGGCGCGGTCGTTGCGGTAGTTGAAGAAGATGACGACGTCGCCCTCCTTGATGGTGCCGTCCACCAGGCTATTGTTGATGGGCTTGATGAACTCGTCGGTGACGCCTTCATCGTAGCTTTCCTGCATGGCCTCGATAAGGTCCTTGGCCTGCTTGCCCTCGCCGCTGATGAGCAGGTCGTAAGCAATCTTCACGCGTTCCCAGCGCTTGTCGCGGTCCATTGCGTAGAAGCGGCCGATGATGCTGGCAATCTTGGCGTTGCCTGCCTCGTCGCACTTGTCGATGAGTTGCTGGATGAAGCCGATGCCGCTCTTTGGGTCGGTGTCGCGGCCGTCCATGAAGCAGTGTACGAATGTCTGATTGACACCGTATTCCTTACCAATCTCGACGAGTTTGAAGAGGTGGTCGAGCGAGCTGTGTACGCCGCCGTTCGAGGTCAGGCCCATAAGGTGGACGTTCTTCCCCTGCTTCTTTGCGTATTCGTAAGCGCTGACGATTTCGGGGTTCTTCATGATGCTGCCGTCGGCACAAGCGCGGTTAATTTTCACAAGGTCCTGATAGACGATGCGACCTGCGCCGATGTTGAGGTGACCCACCTCTGAGTTACCCATCTGTCCGTCGGGCAGACCGACGTTCTCACCGCTGGCGAGGAGCTGGCTGTGAGGATAGGTAGCGTTCAGTTTGTCGAGATTCGGAGTCGGAGTGTTGAAGATGACGTCTCCCTTGCCATGGGCACCGATGCCCCAGCCGTCGAGAATCATCAAAAGAGCTTTCTTTGCCATAATATCATTTATTTTAGTCGTTTTGTTGTCTGGTCGTTTAGTCGTTTGGGGAAGTTACCGATGGTCTCAGGCCATGTTTTCTGTACCTGAACGACCAAACGGCTTATTTCCCAACCGTCTAATGCGGGTGCAAAGATACGAAAAGGAAAGCAAAATTCAAAATAAATTATATTTATTTTAGATTTTAAGCAAGGGTCATAATAAAACATAACGTGCCACGTTTGCAATCGTGGCACGTTACGTTTGCCAACGAGGCACGCCATGTTTGCGAATACGGCACGCCGAGTTTTCTGACGCTCTGCTGGGCTGTTTCTGATCTACCGGCTCAGGTTCATCCAGAAGACCTTGTCGTTGTGGATTCGCGACACAGCCCACCAGTTGCACGGAACGGCAGAACGTGGAGCATCGGCAGAATTGAGTTCGAGGATGTAGAGCTTGTCGTCTAACACGAGAACATTCAGGTCATAAAGCTTCCGACGTCTTTGCCTGTCAAAGATGTCAATGCCTTGTATATGATAAGACTTCCACTTCCCTCCGGGAATGTACGACGACAGGTGTGCTCCCTTGATGGGATGTTCGGTAATGAGTTTCGTCATGCGATTGTTGAGCTCTGCCGACAGTTCATCGCTGCGGCCTTCTCCTTTGAGGGAAATAACGTAAAGCGTGCCTGTAATCTTTGCCGCAGCCAACGAGTCGGCACCAATGCCTTTGTATCGACCGATGAGCTGTTCGTTCTTGAAGTCAGTGAAGGGCACGCCCTCGTCCCATTCGTAGCAGACGTCTTGTGTTTTCACGTCCTTCTGCTCTTTGAGGAACTTCTGAAGGACTGCTTGAATAGGCGTGGCATCGTATGGGGCAGTTTCATACTTGGCAGGCCTCATGTAGGTATGGGTAAGGCTGACGATTCCTCCCATTTGCTTGTCCTTGTAGCTCTTGAAACTGAGCAGTTCCAGAGGCTTGCTGCTCATGGTGATGCTGTAGTCGAGCGAGTCGCCTTCCCAGTAGCGGTAGCTCTTCTCTGCTTTCTCAGACAGCTTGTCCAGCAAGTCTGGCATCTTGTCTTTCAGGAAGAGGAGGCTGCTTTTCTTCACATTGCTGTCCTTCTCATCAGTGAAATAGTGGAACCAACGCTCGTCCTGGTAAGAGGAATCGCTTGTGCAGATGATGTATTGATACACTTGTTCTCCCCTGTTTGTCAGGCTGTCCATTAGTTCGCTGACGGTCTCTATCTGATGCTCGGGCTTTGGCTGTATGGTGCATGAAGTAGCGACGACTAATAGTATATATATAATGTATATGCGTTTCATAATGGTATATCTGTTGTTATGTGTTCTTGGACGAAGGCAGCGAGCCTTTCGCCCTTTTCCTTTATCTCTTGCTGGTGTACGAGCTGAGCCTCAAGAGACCCACCCCAACCCTCCCTTAAAGGGAGGAAGCTTAGAGACGGTGCAGCGGTTGCCTCCCTCCCTTCAAGGGAGGGCTGGGGAGGGTCTTCTGGTGGCATAAGCAGCACGAAGGCGATGCCTGCGGCACAGGCTGCGACAGCCAGCGGCCAGAGGCGAATTGTTCGAGGTTGCGGCTTGCGCAAACGTTCGAACTCTTCGGTGAGGTCGGCCTCGAAGATGTCGATGTCCTCGGCTGCCTGGTGAATCAGTTCCTTGTCAATCATCGTTATTTATCTTTAGGAAAGTGAGTAATCGCTTCTTGGCTTGCCAGAGCATTGTGCTTGCTGTTCGCTTCGAGACGCCTGTCTGTTCTGCTATCTCCTCGATGCTCAGTTCTTCACCTTTCATTCGGATGAACCTTTGCTCGGAAGGCGTCAACTCGGCGATGGCTTGCTCCAGTTGTTCCTTTTGTTCCTTGCGGAGCAATGGGGCATCGGAAGCCTCCCCCGTCCCCTCCAAAGGAGGGGTGAACGGCGATGTCTGTTGTTGCAGTCTCTGCCTTCGCCAGACGCTCACGCACAGGTTCTTTGTGGCTTTAATGAGCAAGGCCTCTGTGTTGTCGCCGCTCTTCCAACCTCTTTCAAGCATCTTCCAACCTCTTTCAAGCATTCGCATACAGACTTCCTGCACCACATCCTCAGCATCTTCCCTATTGTGGAAGAAACTCATGGCGACACGCATCATCTCGTCGCGCGTCTGGAGGAGCAAATGTTCGAACTCTGTCTGTGTCATCTGCCTATATAACGCACGACATCACGAAATGTCAAGTAAGAAAACAAACTTTTTTAGGGAGCGAGCTCGAGCAGGTTGTTATCTTTGTCGAAGCAGCCGACGGCGCGGAGCCTGGCGCTGCTGGCTGCGTTGATGGGCTTGGGCGCTTTGTAGCCCTGCATGCGGCAGCCGGAGAGGAAGACGCTGGCACTGTCGCGCACCGTGATGTAGTCCCACGATGCCTCGAGCGTGGTGAGGGCTGCGTTGCCGCCCGAGAAGCACTCGACGTTCGACAGCGATGTGTGGCCCTTACCCTCGATGAGGATGGGGTGGACGTCTTGCAGTCGCTCGCCCACATTGGCGATGATGCTTCCCTGCGCGATTTGCCAGTTGCGGTTCTTCCAATGACTGCCGAGTTTGTGGATGCCGATGCTGACGCAGTCGAAGTTGAAGTTCGTGAGCTGCCCGTACGTCTCGTTGCCCAGGTAGATGCCGCCATAGACGCCGAAGGTGAAGAGGTCCATGAGCTGGGCGTTGTCCGTGTGGTCTATCCAGTAGGTAAACGTCTTGCTGCGCACCACAGCATCGACGACGTCGCGCGCAAACGAGCGGCCGAACTCCCTCATATTGGCGGGGTTGACGTGGCAGTGCAGGATGCGCGGCACGTCGTAGCAGCGGTCGATGGCGATGAATTGTCCGCTGAGCGGGTAGCCGTAGCAGTGCTCGAAGAGAATCTGTTCGCAGATGTGCGGAGCCTTGGCACGGAAGTCCATCGCCATGTACTCGCCGTAGAACGTCAGGCAGCTCAGTGTGACGCCCTGCACGTTCTGTTCGGGCGACATGCGTATGGTGGGGGGATAGGCGAGGATGCGGCTGCCGTCCTTCCACGTCTGCTCGGGGTAGTAGAACTGTATGCCTCTGACTTGTGTTGCACTTTCCACGGTGAGGAAGGGCTGCTCGCGGTCGGTGATGACGAAGAGCGAGCCGGTGGGGCCTGAGCGGTCGGGCAGCGCCGTGCCGCGTCCCGTTGGGCCGTGAGCGCCCAGAAGCGTCACGTTGCGCTTGAGGACGAGACCGCCCTCCATGGGATAGCCGCCGCGGGCCGGCTCCACATACAGGACGCCGCCCAGCGGGCTCATATTGTCGATGGCCTCCTGGAGGTGCTGACGGTTCTCCCTCGGCGTATTGTCGGGCAATACGCCTACACTCTGCACAGAGACCCACCCCTGTGCCTGCACTTTCTCAAACCCTGCTATGGCAAGGAGGGCAAGTAGGATAACAATAGTTTTCTTCATGTCGGTATGATGGTTTCATTTCGTCTCGAAACATGCCACGTGTGGGAACGGCCGACGCTTGCTGTGGGAAAGGCGCTTCCTTGCCGTGGGAACGGCCGATGCTTGCTGTGGCGTTCAATGCTGCACTTTGCGGCCTTTGGTGACGAGTATCGCTCCGGCCCCTCCGCTTCCCTTTAGGTTGAGGCTTGCCGGCTGTCCGCCCAGGTTGTACCAGGCGCCTTCGTTCTTCATTCTTAATTCTTCACTCTTCATTTCATCGACGGCGTTGGGGTCGTCGGCGACGGTGGCGGAGAAGGCCGGCACGTCGCCCGTCCGCTGGAAGGTGCCGGTGACGATGAGGCCGTCGGCGGTGACGGTCTGCGGCGTGTCAGTCTCGATGCGTACATGCTCGATGACGATGGGCGCCGGCAACACGTCGGTGGGGCGGACGAGGAAGGGGACGCCAGACCCTACCAAACCTCCCCTTAAAGGGGAGGCTTCATTCTCGGAAAGCTCGCCTGAGTTCTCCCCCTTTAAGGGGGAGTTAGAGAGGGTCTCCGTCCCCTTGCCGAAGATGGTCTCGATGTCTGCCGCGTTGAGCGAGAAGGGCAGGCAGACGTATTGCCATTCGCCGTTATGGAACGTCTTGTTCAGCACTACCTTATTATTATACGCGTGCGGAAGGATGAGGTTGTCGCTGGCGTTCTCGTCGTAGGTGACGGGCAGGTCGCTGACTTTCCAGGCACGGACGAGGTCAACGTAGAACTTGCCGTGGTTGGCGCCGGCTGCGTTGTTGCTCTCCAATCCGTAGCCGCTCTTGACGCCCAGCTCGAGGTCCTCGCCTTCGCCCACCTCAATGTCGAGCGCCATGTTGTTGACGCGCCCCGTCGTGGTGTTGGCAGAGAGACCGGCGAAAGTTGCTGTCTCGCCTTCGGTCAGCACGCTGGCATTGTATTTGCTCTCCACGCCATAGTACTGCACCGAGCACTTCTCGCCCGCCTGTCCGTAGAGGCGTGTGATGCCGAGCTTCGACGCATACTGCCACATGCGGGCGTTCACCTCGTAGATGCCGGGCGTAAGTTTCTCTGCGGGAATGGTCTGGTAGAGTCGGAAGTCGTTGGGGATGACGCCCGACGTGCTGGCCACGTAGCCCGCCCACTTCCACTCGAGGTTCGTGCCGTCCGAGACGCCGCCGTAGTTGTCTGTCCAGGCATTGCTCTGCCAGCCGTAGATGGGACCGTTGGCAGCCTCGTTGATGGTCGTCTTCACGTTCCAGTCATAGGTCACGCCCTGCGGATTCTTCTCGAAGTCGTAGTTCGTCAGCACGCTGTCGCAGAACTCGTCCTGCGAGAGCGGCTGCTCTGCAACCTTCTCCACATGGAAGTCATCCACCATGAAGTAGCCTGCGCCGTTCTTGTCGCTGCCCTGATTGGCACTGTTTGTGCGGATGCCAAGCACGAGGTCGTCGCCGTCCTGCAAAGTGATATAGACCACCATGCGCTGCATGTTTTGGGCAGCAGTGAAGCCGCCTGCGTGGCGTGCAAACGTCGTGCGGTAGTCGGTGTAGGTCAGGTTGTCGTAGCCTTGTGCGCCGTTGCGGTAGTAAGGTTCGTTAGTCCAGTACTGCACACAAGCCCCCTGCCCAAACCTCTCCCCCGAGGAGAGGCTTTCTGCCGCGGAACTCCCCTCCTCCTCGGGGGAGGGGATGGGGGAGGGGGCTGCAAACAGGCAAGCGGTGCCGTAGAAGTCCTTCTCCACCCACATGCGGCAGCTCACCTTGTAGATGCCGGCGCCCAGCTTCTCGGCAGGTATCTGCTGATAGAGGTGCAGGGGCTTGTTGATGGTGCTGTTCGTGGCGGGCTTGCAGACGTAGGCCTGCTGTCCGTCCCTGTTCTTCGCCGTCTTGTTCATGCTGCGCTGGAGGGTCGTGCCTGCGGGCGACTCCTGCCAGCCCGTCGGCGGCTGCGTGGTGTTCGTGAAGCTCTCTTCGAAAGAGGGATTGGCGAGGACGCGCCTCGTGATGTCAACCGAGACGGATGCGCCTCCCGACAGAGAAGCGTCGGGCACGGGGACGTCGATGTCGAGGCCGTTCTCGAGTTGTGCGATGCAGCGCGAGGGGTCAACCGCCTGCACGCAACCGTCGTGCTCGTCGATGGCCTGGATGGCAGCCAGGGCTGTTGTCTCGCCAAGCACCATATAGACAGGCTCCATGCGGATGCTGCCGTAGGCGATGTGCGAGGCAGAGAGGCAGACGGGCACGATGACGTTGCGCGCCTCGCTCTCCAGAGGCGTCACGGCGCGGTAGGAGATGTTGTACGGGCCCTTCGTCAGATGGCGCTGCACGTCGCCCTCGTTCTTCACCTGGCCGTTCACGACGTAGCGTCCGCAGTTGTGCGAGTCCATCGTGTACGCGCCCCAGGCAATCGGGTCGTTCGCCTCCTTGTTCTTCAGGCAGTAGTCCTCCGTCATCACCATGCGCCCTATCATGCGGCGCGCCTCGCGGATGTAGAGCTGCGGTGTGAAGTTCCCGTTGTCCTCGTACTCGTCGAGCGGATAGCCCCAGAGGTTGAACTCGTCCCTGATGTTCTTCGGCACGCGCGGGTCGGTCCAGAGGATGTAGAGCAGCCCCTTCGTGTAGTCCTCGTGCAGCTTTGCTATCGAGTCGCGCTGCTCGTAGGTTGCCTCGGGATAGTCCCAGCTGTAGCCAATCATGTCGGTCGAGAACGCGCCGTTGTTGTTGTTGTCTGTCTTGTAGGCGTTCCACGAGTTCGGTCCCGAGGTGTCCTTCATATACGTCCACTTGATGCAGTCGCCGTAGCCGCTCCAGCCCTTCTTCTCCATCCATCGGAACAGCAGTTCGTATCTGGAGGGGTCGTAGTTGTCAGGCACTTGGGCCGTTATCGAGCGGAAAGGCTTCGTCTTGGTGAGCGTCAGGCGGTAGTTGTAGGCTTGGATGTGGTTGTCGCCCGTGCCGTTGGCCGGCATCGGGTCGCTCATGATGCCCCATAGCAGGCCGCTCGACGGGTCGCCCGGCACGACGTAGGGGTCCACGCCGTCGCAGAACTGATGCTTGTTGAGGCATTGAGCGCCGTTCTCCGGCTCGCCGTACTTCGTCTTGCCTTCGCGCCCGACGGTATAGGTGATGCCGGCGCGCGCCATGAGGTCGCCCTCGTAACTGCAATCCATGAAGATGCGGGCACGGACCGAACGAAGCCCAGCCCCCTCTCCAAACCTCTCCCCCGAGGAGGAAAGGCTTTCTGCCGCGGAACTCCCCTCCTCCTCGGGGGAGGGGATGGGGGAGGGGGCTTTTTCCAGCGTAATGCTCTTCACCTCGTTCCCCTCCTTCTCAGCACTCACGATGCGCCACTCGTACCAGATGTCGATGCTGTCTTGCAAGCCGACCTCCGAGAGGAATCCCTTGAACGTGGCGAGCGCCACCTTCGGCTCGAAGTAAAACGTCGGCGAGGCCATGCCGTAGTGCTGTCCGATGCGACGATAGAACTCGCGGGCAAAGCCTTTGATGATGCGGCGATGGCTCGTGCTGTCGCCAATGTCGGTCCAGCCCAGGCCGCCAGCCGTCATGCCGCCAATGCGCTTCGTCGGCGACACGAGCAGCACCGACTTGCCTTTCAACTTGGCCGTGTATGCCGCCATGATGCCCGCCGGCGTACTGCCATAGACGCAGATGTCAACATCCTTCACTGTGCCCTGAGCCTCGTCAGCCCGTACGTCTTGATAAGTCATTGCGCACATCGCCATAAGCAAGAATGTGCAGAAGAATCCCTGTCGTTTCATCATTATTTAGTGGTATTTATTTGCTTAATTGCATCGAAAAGAGTGTACTTTCGTTGCAAAGATAGCATTAAATAACGAACTACGCAAGCAAAAAGGAGAAAAACTATACAATCAACCACGTAACGCGTCAATCCATACCATGAAATCTGCGACGCTGTCGCAGTTTTGGCCACTTGCTTCTGCCGCATATCGACGGCCGACAGCAGGCACATCTGCATTTCGCTGCGCGAGAGGCTTTGCTTCTCGAGCGTGCGGAGCAGACTCGGGTAGCGGTCGCGGACAAAAACACTTCTGACGTAAGGCACGACAGGGAACGTGTAATTCGTGGTTAAATATCTTAGTCAGTCTGTTGCAAGAGGTTTATTAACCCATCACGTCTCTCTATCTCATTTTCCAAATCTGATGTGGTTTATTTATTGTCTCTCTTATTCGTCAGCTTCTTCTGTTCCCTTTCAAACTGCTCAAGGAAATGAATCTCGACGGCTGACAGTTCGTTCTTTGTCCTCTCCTTGAATTTGTTGAACTCAGCATCTGCTTTTGCCTTTGCCAACTGGGCAGAGACACGTCCGGCATGAGTCAGAATATCTTTTCTTGAGATGCGCAGGAAATCGTCAAGGATGGCAATCCAGTCCTTCATGTACATTGGGCGATGTTCCTCTGCTTGGAGTTCGGCGAAGTCGAGGTACAGGCCGCTGTATGCCCATGCACGGAAAAGTGCATCTTGTTCTGCACCGTCTTGAAGAACTCCTGCGTCATCTCCACGCGAGGGTCGTAGTCAATGCTGAGTGCATAGATTTCGAGCACCTTCCTGTAGAATACCTTTTCCGATGAGCGGATGTCGCGAATGCGGGCCAACAGCTCGTCGAAATAGTTGCCGCCGCCTGCGCGTTTCAGCAAGTCATCGTTAAGGGCAAAGCCTTTCACGATGTATTCCTTCAGAACCCTTGTCGCCCACATGCGGAACTGCACGCCACGATAGGAATGCACGCGATAACCGACGCTGATTATCATGTCGAGGTTATAGTGCTCGACTTCGTGTGTCTGTGTTTTGCCTTCAATTGCACCATGCTGACTGGTGGTTGCAAATTTTGCAACAACCACTTCTTTCTGCAGTTCCCCTTCCTCAAACGCATTCTTGATGTGTCGGGAGATGGTGGATTTGTTGCGCTGGAACAGCTCTGCCATTTGGTCAAGGCTCAGCCACACGGTCTCCCCTTGCAGCCTCACCTCAATTCGCGACTCACCATCGGGAGTCTGATATAATAGTATTTGTCCTTTGTCGTTTGTCATATCATCTTTCTCACGTCTATGTGTGTTTGTTTTATATCATTCTTCCAATGGCAGAGCGGGGGCGTCGCCTTCCTCTTTGTCTTCGAAGAGCGAGGACGAGCCCAAGGATTTCTTCTTTTTGTTTTCCTGTGCACCGAACTTGAGGAGGTTGCGGGCGGCGGTGGTGATGCTGGGGCCGGAGGGGGCAGTGACGGTGTTGAGGTCGTCGAAGGAGCGGCGCGTCTTGTCGAGCATTTCGCCGACCTTTGCGAAGCGCTCGGCAAAGAGTTGCACACGCTCCACGAGGGTGTTGGCGCACTGCATCATCTTCTCCTGGTTCTCTACTTGCCGCGTCTGCTTCCAGGTGAGTTCGAGCACGCGAAGTGTCATGTAGAGCGACTGGCTGCCTGAGATGACGACGCCCTGGTCGTAGGCTTCCTTCCAGAGTGTCGTGTCGCTTTGCAGAGCAAGCTGCAGGGCGCTCTCCTGAAAGACGTACATCAGGACGAAGTCGAGTCGGCCTTTGTCGCTCTTGGCATAGCGGAAGTACTGCTTCTGAGCGAGTTCGCGGACGTGCTGCCTCATACTGGCGAGGTGGCGGCGCAGGGCAGCCTCACGCTCGGCATCCGTCTCAGCATTCTGGTAATCGACGAAGGCCGTGAAGGACATCTTGCTGTCGATGATGACGTCGCGCCCGTCGGGGAAATGCAACACGGCATCGGGCACCATGCGTCGGCCTTCGTCGCTCGTGATGGTGCGTCCCTGCTCGTCGCGCATCGTCTCCTGCGTGTCGTACTGCAAGCCGCGCTC
>CACXLY010000091.1 GCA_902768605.1 uncultured Bacteroidales bacterium | reverse complement strand
CTGGAAGCCTACGATGAAGCAGTTCTCCGCCGCAGCAGCCATGTTGACGTCGCTCTCGCTGATCTGGCCCACAGCCTTGTAGATGACGTTGACCTGTATCTTCTCTGTGGAAAGCTTGATGAGGGAGTCGCTGAGTGCCTCGATGGAGCCGTCCACGTCGCCCTTGACGATGAGGTTGAGCTCCTGCACGCCGCCAAGCGCGATGTTGTGCGCAAGCTCTTCCAAGCCACGGCGCTTCATGGTGCGCAGGCCCTGTTCGCGAGCCAGCTGCTCACGCTTGCTGGCAATCTCGCGTGCCTCTTGGTCGGAATCCATCACATGGAAGGAATCGCCGGCCTGCGGTGCGCCGTTCAGACCGAGCACCGTTGCTGCTTGCGACGGACCGATGTCCTGGACGCGCTGTCCGCGTTCGTTGAGCATTGCCTTCACGCGACCATAGTTCGTGCCGGCCAGGATGATATCGCCCACGTGCAGCGTGCCGTTGCTGACGAGCACCGTTGCCACGTAGCCACGGCCCTTGTCCAGACTCGACTCAATGATTGAGCCTGTTGCCTTGCGGTTGGGATTGGCTTTGAGGTCGAGCATCTCGGCTTCCAGCAGCACCTTCTCCAAAAGGTCTGCCACGCCGATACCTTTCTTGGCGCTGATGTCCTGACTTTGGTACTTGCCGCCCCATTCCTCGACGAGGAAGTTCATGTTGGCCAGGCCTTCCTTGATCTTATCGGGGTTAGCGCCGGGCTTGTCTATCTTGTTTATGGCGAATACGATGGGCACGCCGGCAGCCGTGGCATGCGCGATGGCTTCCTTCCGTCTGCGGCATGATGTCGTCGTCGGCAGCGATGATGATGATGGCGATGTCCGTCACCTGAGCACCACGGGCACGCATGGCGGTGAATGCCTCGTGACCCGGCGTGTCGAGGAAGGTGACGTGGCGTCCGTCGTCGAGCGTCACGTTGTAGGCGCCGATGTGCTGTGTGATGCCACCTGCCTCGCCGGCGATGACATTGGTCTGGCGGATGTAGTCGAGCAGCGATGTCTTACCATGGTCGACGTGACCCATGACGGTGACAATCGGGGCGCGTGGCACGAGGTCCTGTTCGTCGTCCTCTTCCTCGCTGACTGCTGCGCTGACCTCAGCGCTGACGTATTCTGTCGTGAAGCCGAACTCCTCGGCAACCAAGTTGATGGTCTCGGCGTCCATTCGCTGGTTGATGCTGACCATGATGCCGATGCTCATGCACGTCGCGATGATCTTCGTGACGGGTACATTCATCATCGTGGCGAGCTCGTTGGCTGTGACGAACTCCGTCAGCTTGAGTACCTTGCTCTCTGCTGCTTCGTTGGCCAGTTCTTCCTCCATTCCCTGACGGATGGCCTCGCGCTTCTCGCGACGGTACTTAGCGCCCTTGCCCATCTTCGAGCCCTTGCTGGTGAGGCGAGCCAACGTCTCACGTACCTGCTTTGCAACTTCCTCGTCGCTTACTTCAGGCTGCAGGGGCACCTGCTTGGGCTGGTTCTTCTGCTTCTTCTTTCCGCCGCCGCCGCTTTGTTGCTGCTGCTGGTTGTTGTTGTTATTCTTCTTCTGATTGTTTTGCTGTTGGTTGGCAACGGCATTGACGTCAACACGCTCCTTGCCGACCCTGAGGCGCTTCTTCTTGTCTCCACCTTGAGCCTCAAGGCGTTCGCGGCGTCGCTCCTCGTGCGTCTTCTTCTTCGGACGTGTCGTCTGATTCAAGCTGTCAAGGTCAATCTTGCCTTTGATGGTCAGGCTTGGTGCTGTGCCGGCAGCAGGCGTCAGACGGAACACCTCTGCTTCTTTCTTCTCGACAGGAGCAGGTGCTGCAGGCTCCTCCTTCTTGACGACGGGTTTTTCCTCCTTCTTCGGAGCGGGCTGAGGCTTCTCTACCTTCGGTGCAACGGGCTTCGGCTCAGCTTTCTTTACCTCCTCCTTTGCCTTGGGCTTCGGCTCGGCCGGCTTCTCAGCCTTCGCTGGTTTGGCAGGCTTGGCGTTAAGGTCGATGTGCCCCAGGATCTTGGGACCGGCAACCTTCGGCGCTTCTATCTGCACCTCCTCCACAGGCTTCGCCTTCGGCTCCTTGCGTTCTTTCTTTGACTGGCCGATGTGCTGCTGAATGAGCTGCGTCGCCTCGTTGCGAAGTCCTTTGTCGGAACTGAATTCGTTCTGTAGCTGGACGTATTGCTCCTCGGTAATCTTATAGTTGGGATTGGCCTCAACCTCGGTGAAGCCTTTCTTCTGCAGGAATTCAACTGCCGTCTGCAGTCCGATGTTGAACTCCTTGGTTACTTTATTTAATCTGATGCTCATATATAAGCTTTGAATGAAGAATGAAGAAATAAGAATTTAGAATATGTTGCCGCGGGGATGACGTAAACTGTATTATTCGAACTCGGCTTGCAGGATGTGCAGCACTTCGTCCACTGTTTCTTCTTCGAGGTCGGCGTTCTGGATGATCATGTCACGCTGTGCGCCGAGCACGTCTTTTGCTGTCTGGAAGCCAATCTTCTTGAGCTCGTCGATGATCCAAGGTTCGATGGCGTCGGTGAATTCGTCGAGGCTCACGTCGTCGTTGTCCTCTTCGCTGTCGAGTTCACGGAAGACGTCGATGGTGTAGCCAACCAGCATGCTGGCGAGCTTGACGTTGAGTCCGCCCTTACCGATGGCAAGCGACACCTGGTCGGGGTCGAGGAAGACCTGTGCGGTATGTTCTTCCTCGTTGAGCACGACGCTGTTGACGCGTGCGGGATTGAGGGCGCGGGTAATCATGAGCTGTGTGTTGGAGGTCCAGGTGACGACGTCGATGTTCTCGCCTCTGAGCTCGTGTACGATGCCGCGAAGTCGGCTGCCCTTCACGCCGACGCAGGCGCCGACGGGGTCGATGCGGTCGTCGTAGCTCTCGACGGCAATCTTGGCGCGTTCGCCTGGGATGCGGGCAATCTTGTGGATCGTGATGAGTCCGTCCTGGATTTCAGGCACCTCGGCTTCGAGCATGCGCTGCAGGAAGTCGGGCGATGTGCGGCTCAGGATGATGCGTGGCTTGCCGCCGGTGTTCTCTACGCGGAGGATGACGGCGCGCGTGCTTTCACCCTTGCGGAAGAAGTCGCCGGGAATCTGTTCCTGACGCGGCAGGAGCAGTTCGTTGCCCTCTTCGTCCATGAGGAGCGTCTCGCGTTTCCAGGTCTGATAGACCTCGGCGCTGATGACTTCGCCTTCGCGGTCCTTATACTGGTTGTAGAGTGAGTCGTACTCGAGCTCCATGATGCGGCTGGCGAGCGTTTGGCGGAGCTGGAGGATGGCGCGGCGTCCGAACTCGGACATGTCGACGCGCTGGCTGACCTCTTCGCCAATCTCGTAGTCGTCTTCAATCTTTTGCGCCTCGCTCAGCTCGATTTCCTTGTTGGTGTCCTTCACCTCGCCGTCGGGCACGACCACGCGGTTCTGATAGATTTCGAAGTCACCCTTGTCGGGATTGACGATGATGTCGTAGTTCTCGTCGGAGCCGTGCATCTTAGCGATGACGTTGCGGAAGCATTCCTCCAACACGCTCACCAGGGTGGCGCGATCGATGTTGTTTTTCTCTTTGAAGTCAGCGAACACCTCAATCATGTTCACTGAATCCTTTGATTTACTTGTCTTTGCCATTATGTCATTTACTATTTAATCATTTTCCATTGAGTGTTCCCTTTTGCTCCCTCCTCTTCGGTGGAGTGTTGGGAAGTGGGCTTTTACTTCACCTTAATGAGGTACTTTGTGTAGGCGACGTCTTCGAAGCGGAATTCCGTGGGGACTTCCTTTGTGACGGGACGCTTCATGCCTTCCTCTTTCACCTTTTGCAGGATGCCGACCTGGAAGCTTTCGTCGCCGACGCTGAGCAGTGTGCCGTGGTACTTGTGGCCGTCATGCAGCTGTGTCTCTACTTCTTTGCCGACGTGTATCTCGTATTGGCGGTGTACGCGGAAGGGCTGTCCCAAGCCGGCGCTACCCACCTCGAGCTCGTAGTCTTCGTCGTCGCGGCTCAGTCGCGATTCGATGTGACGGCTCAGGTCGGCACAGTCCTCAATCCACACTCCGTCCTGGTGGTCTATCTCCACGACGATGCGGTCATCCGGGCTGATGCTGATGTCAACAAGGAAATACTCTTTGCCTTCAAGCCATTCCTCTACGGCTTGCTGCACTGCACTTTTACTGATCATTTGTTTAAGTGTTGTTTAAGTGTTTTTGGTGTTATTAAAGAAAAGTGAGGAACCTCAGAGCCCCTCACTTTCATCTTTTCGCGTGCAAAGGTATGCTATTTCCGCGAAACCTGCAAATAATTAGGAAGAAAAATGGCTTAATGCACGGATTTCGTTATGTTTATCATCGGGAAAGGTGGTTTTTTGTGTCTGCAAAGGCTTTCAGACGACGGTGATGCCCTGATACTCCTTCTGGACTTGCTCGTAGCTTTGCAGGTTGCCGATGTCGTATCGGCGTCCGGGCATCTCCATTGCGTGGACGGGTGTCTGCGTGCAGAGCCATGCGATGTAGCTGCCGGGCGCATCGGTGCCGCAGCCCTGCTCGATGCCTTGGCTGACGAGACGTGCGTCGCGCCGCGTGTAATAGTAGAAGGGCGGGCAGGCCCAGTGTGTCTCGGGCGTGGGCGACTTCTCGGTCATGCGCAGGACACGGTCGGCCGGGTCAACTGTGACGACGCCGCACTTGAGGATCCGCTGCTCGTCCTGCTCGTAGAAACGCATGATGCAGGATGTCCCTTTGTCGAGGGCGTAGCGCACGAAGCGCTGGAGGCTGAAGTCGAGAAGGTTGTCGCCGGCGATGACGAGCATGTCGTCGTCGAGGCCGAGACGTTCGATGGCGAACTGTATGTCGCAAACGGCGCCCAGTCGGGTCTCGTTGCTCGAGGTGCCGTCGTCCACGACGGTCACTTTCTGCTGCTTCTGGGCGGCCCACTCCTGGAAGTGGCGGGCGAACTTGTGATTGGAGATGACGACGTATTCATCGACCAGCGCGGCGCCGTCGATGTCGTCGATGAGCCAGTCGAGGATGGTCTTGTCGCCCACTTTGAGCAGGGGCTTGGGGAAGTTCTCTGTGAGGGGGTAGAGTCGCGTGGCGTAGCCAGCGGCAAGGATAAGGCACTTCATGGTGTAAGTGAAAAGTGAATAGTGAAAAGTGAAAAATGATAGTTACTGTTTATGGCGATAGCGTATGAAACGAGAGTTCCTGTATAAGTGCATAGCGAAAAGCATCAAATGAAAATACCTTTGGGCCAGAGAGAAACTCTTATTTTTCACTTTTCACTTTTCACTATTCGCTTTTTAAATGAGTCCGTCTGCACTCTCGCAGATGTGCACGCTGTACTTGCCCTCGAGCTGGGGGAATGCGGCGAGGTATTCTTTGGTGACGTGCTGCCTGATGCTCTCTTCGAAGGCGGGGTCGATTAGTGCCATGCAGCATCCTTTGAAGCCAGCGCCGCTGAAGCGTCCGCCGTAGATGCCGTCGGTGTGGCGCATGATGTCGTAGAGCGTCTTCAGTTCGGGCGAGCCTGTCTCCCAGTTGGAGATGCTGCTCTGTCCACTCTCGAAGCTCAGGCGGCCGTAGGTCTCGAGGTCGCCCCGCCGCCAGGCCTCCACGCCCTGCTCCACGCGGTCGAACTCCGTAAACCAGTGCTCGGCACGTCGCTGCCAAGTCTCGGGCAGGCGGCTCTTGTACTGCTCATAGACGTCGCGCGGCACGGCCCTCAGGTTCGCCTCGGGGAACTTGCCGTACTCCATGCCGGCATAGGCCATCAGGGCGTAGGCGGCGCTGCGTGCTTCATCGACGCGCATGTTGAACTTGCTGCCGGCCAGGGTCCGCTCGATGCCACTGAAGAAGACGGCGATGCGGTAGGGCTTCATGTCGGGATGCGTGGGGATGAGCTCGTACTCGTCAGTCTTCGTGTCGAGGTACAGCAGGTGATTCTTTTTCGAATAGACCTCGCAGCTCTGGTCCAGCTTGCCGCTGTTGACGCCGACGTAGTCGTTCTCGGCTGCCATGGAGATGAGAATCATCTCGAGCGGCGTGGGCTTGATGTTGTTGACGTTGCAGAGGGCTTTGAGGAAGACGAGTGCTACGGCGGCGGACGACGAGAGGCCTCCGATGGGCAGGCTTCCCTCGATGACACCGCTCAGGCCGCAGGTCAGGGGGTAACGTTCGGCAAGTTTCAGCGTAGCGCCTCGCAGGTAGTCGGCCCAGTCGTCCTGTTTGCGTTTCGGCACGTCGCGGACGTGGAACTGTGCGCGTTTGTCAAACTGCAGCGAGCAAAGCTCGATGACGCCATTGTGCTTGGGACTGTAGGCCAGATGTATGCCCTTGTCGATGGCCAGGCCTGTTATCTTGCCGAGGTTGGCGTCGCTGTGGGCGCCGATGGGGCAGACGCGGTAGGGGCAGAAGGCAAGGGCCTCCGGCTCGCGCTTGTAAATCTCATTGAATCTTTCTTGGCATTTCATGGTGTTCTGAATGTCTGAGTGTTCTGAGTATTCTGAGTGTTCTGAGTATTCGGAAGTATTATTTTACTGCTATGTTCTGCATGGTTCCCATATTCTCGCAGAAGCGGAGGCGATATTCAAAGCCGCGGCGGCTTGTGCGGATGATGATGACCTTCTTCTCGCCTGGCAACAGGGAGAAGAAGTTGTCGCTGTAGTAGGTGCCGTGCACGGGCTTGAGTGCTTTGTCGGTCAGGAGGAGCTGGCAGAAGAAGGCGATGCGCCGTCCGCTGTTCTTCACCGTCACTTCCCATTCGCTGACAGAAAGGAAGCGGGCTGTGACTGTGGGCTTTGCCTCGGGCATCGACGCGAGGGGCTCGAAGCCAGCGGTGCAAGGGCCGGTCAGCGTGCTCTTCCCCTCGTACTTGTTCGTCGAGCACCAGTAGAAGTTCTTGCTCACGACCTTGCCCTTGGCGTCGGTCAGCTCGAGGGCAATAAAATAGATGGGCGTGATGTCGTCGGGTATGCTGACGGAGAGCACGTCGTTGGCCACGCCGTCGGCAGGCACATCGACCTTTGCCTTGACGGTGCTCACCTTGCGGCTCTGCAGGTCATAGACCTCGGCCTTGGCCAAGAGTCCGTTTTGTGCTTCAACATAGTCGTTGATGACGCTGACGGTGCCCTTCAGGTAGTCGTATTGAATGTGCAGAGGCTCGAGGGCATGCATGGTGTGATAGAGCGAGGCAGTGGGTTCCAGGAACCAGTCCCACATGCGGGCACACACTTGCCAGTTCGCGCAGTTGTGGTACCAGAAGAGCAGACCCGAGCACCAGCGGTCGCCAAACTGCAACTTGTTCTCGTTCCACACTTCCCAGATGCTCTTCGAATTGATGGCGCCAACCATTTGTCCGCGGCGAGCGAATTCCTCGATGCTGTGCGACTCGCCGTACTGATTCACCATGTCTTTGTAGAGCGTGGTCATGAGGTGGAAGCCGTTGCCGTCCATATAATCCCACGTAGCCTTATTGATGGGCCAGAGGTCTTCCCGTGGCATCATGTCGTAGAGACTTTCCACGATGGGTAGCGTCGGAGCGCCGTATTCGGGATTGAAACCGTCCACGCGACTGCCTCTGTCTGAGGCCGTGTTCTCGTAATGGCGCATCGGATTGACTTGCTTATATGGGCTGCCGTCGTGCACGCCATCGCATTCGCTTTGCATCTGGTACGGTATGCCGGGTGCCAGATGCTTGATGAGCTGCTCGGCGCCTGTGACGGCTGTGCTCTCGTTGCTCGACACATAGATGACGATGCTTGGGTGGTTGCGGATGCGCTTCATGGTGTTCTCCACGTTGGCCAAGTAGAGCGGCTCGTCCATGGGGTGCTTCGTGTCGCCCGTCATCCAGAACTCTTGCCATACCATAATGCCGTATTCGTCGCACAGCTCGTAGAAGCGGTCACTTTCCGCTATGCCGCCTCCCCAGAGGCGAAGCAGGTTGATGCCGGACTGATTGGTGTAGGCGAGTTCGGTCTCCATCCTTTGGTCGTTGGTGCGGAGCATTGCCTCGGGTATCCAATTGCTGCCGCGGACGAAAGTCTTGTGGCCGTTCACGATGAAGACTTTCGATTTGTCGGGCGTCTCGCGAGAGGCAATGACCTCTTTGATGCCGAAGCGCGTGGAGAGTTGGTCCATCGTGTCGCCTTTGCCATCAGTAAGCGTCAGTCGAAGTGTATAGAGGTGTTGCTCGCCCTTGTTCTTTGGCCACCAGAGTTTGGGGTTCTGTATGACGAGTTGCGGATAGTCGTCTGGCGTGAAGGTAACGGTTGCGTGTTCTCCCCGCTGCAGCTTCATCTTCTTGGAAACGAAGGTGATGCTTCTGGCGTCATCGTCTTCGATGGTTCCGCTGACGGTGTATTCTCCGCTATTTGTGCCGGGGTTCCATACCTCGACACTGACTGTCTCTTTCGCTGCATCATAGTTCGGATGGGAAAGTTCCGAGGAGACATAAGGGCTGCGCAGTTGTTGGGGACCTGTTGCATAGAGTCGGATTGAGCGCCAGATGCCGGTGTTGCGGTCGCGGATGCCGTCTTCGTAGGTGAAGTCCCAGCCCACCGTCATCAGTTGCGACACGTTCTGTCCCATCCATCCATCGCCTCCGTTGTGCCACTCGCCAACGGCTCCCCAGCCTTTCGGCGCAGTTGTTCCAGGCACATCGACGGGGAAGACACGAATGGCAATAGCCGTCGTCTGTCCGGGCTGCACGGCACGGTCGGTGATGTCGAACGGCTGGCTGTTGAACATCCCTGCCATCGTACCAATCATATAGCCGTTGACCCATATCTCGGCTCTGTAGTTGATGCCCATCGGCTCGAGCCAGATGCGCTTGCCCTTATAGTCGGACGGCACGATGAACTCCGTGCGGAACCAATAGGTATAGTGTTCGCGTCCCACTCGGGCGATGTCGGGGATGACGTTGTTTGCCATCTTGTTGGTCTGTCCGTAGTAAGGCTCGGGATAGACCTTCTGCTCGACAAGGTTCGTCAGGACGGTGGCGGGCACAATGGCCTCTGCCCAGCCTTGCGGATTGAAGCCGGGGGTGGAGATTTCCCTGCCAGTGGCCTTCGTCTCTCCATCACGCATCATGTACCAAGTCTGGCTGCCTCCGTGCCCAAGGCGAGAGTCGAGGGTGATGTAGTCCTGCCTGTCGCCGGCCACGGCGGGCAACATTGCGACGAGTGTCAATAAAGAGAAGAGGATGTGTTTCATTAGTTTATGTTGTGTGTTTCTTGGCAATTAATCTTCTAATAGAGCTGCTGCGCACCACAGATACGGCCCTTGTCCGTGATAGTCGCCGGTCATTTTCGGACGGTCCAGATAGTAGTTGAAGTCGTTCTTCTTGCCGGTGCCGACGCAGATGTTGGTCACGTCGCCGTCTTTATTAATATAAG
>CACXLY010000090.1 GCA_902768605.1 uncultured Bacteroidales bacterium | reverse complement strand
GAAGCCATTCGCGAGGAAATAGAAAAGGCAGAGAAGAAGAAAGGCCGTCCCCTGACTGCAGAAGAAAAGGCTCAAACCAAGAAGGAAGCTGAGGAAGCCAGCAAGAGGGCGATTCTCGTCATGAAGAGCACGAAGACATCCGTCACAGCTACTTTCAAGAGCGATAAGGAGATGGAGATGCAGATGAAGTTTCAGATGGACGACGAAACCTTGAAGAATGCTGGCATCAGTTGGGCAAAGCGTAAGGCGATAAAGGCAGCCATCGCGCTTCTCCCCTCGACAGAGAAGATGAAATATACCGTCCAGGGCAATCTCATCATCTGCAGCGACGGCAAGGACAAAGACACGCTTACCCTCTCCGACGACGGCAAGTACCTCTACGGCAAGATGGACGATAAGACGAAGTTCAAGCTGACGCGGACGAAGTAAGGGGTAATATTATCCATCATTCCGACATGATGAAAGCGTAATAAGAGGAAAAAGCGTTCGTAAAGTTTGGTAATGTCATACGAATGCATTACCTTTGCACACAGAAGTATTACGAATGTATTACAAATGTATTACAAAGTATGGCAACAACAATAGTAAGAAAGCCTGCATCGTTCCGTCTGAGGGCCGACCTTCTGGAAGGATTGAAGCGGAAAGCTGAACAGGAGAACCGCACGTTGAACAACTACGTGGAAAGCGTCCTGCTCGACATCGTGTACGATGAACCCAATGATGTGACAAAGGCCGCCATCGAGGAAGTGGTGTCAGGAAAGAATCCGGAGAAAGTCTATACAGATATAGACGAAATGTTCAATGACATTCTCAACGAAGAGGAATGAAATCGTTCAAGACTTCTACACAGTTCAGGAAGGACCTAAAGCGATACAGGAACAATCCGTCGAAACTTTCAGCGCTGCATGAAGTCTTGAAATTGTTGAAGTACGAACAGCCCATCCCCGCCAAGTACAAGTCACACATGCTTCTCGGCCAGTACAAAGGTTGCATGGAGTGTCACGTCCAGGGCGATTTCCTGCTCATTTGGGTGGATGAGGTAAACAACATCATTGAGTTAGTGCGACTCGGCACACATGCTGAGTTGTTCAGATAGACAATTAATAATGTAACGAAATATGAAGATTGAGACAAAGATAACCGAGGCCGTGAAGGCCATTGTGGAGGACCTTTACGGGCAAGCTGTGCCCGACAAGATGGTGCAGCTGCAGCAGACCAGACCCGAGTTCGAGGGACAGATCACGCTTGTCGTCTTTCCATTCACCAAGATGAGTCACAAGGCTCCCGACGCTACGGCGCAGGAGATAGGCGAACGCCTCATGGAGCGCTTGCCCGAGGTGGTCAGCAAGTATAATGCCGTGAAGGGCTTCCTCAACCTCAGCATCAGTTCGCGTCAGTGGATTGAGTTGCTGCAGGATATCTACGAGAACCCCAGGTTCGGCTTTCTGCCCGTCACGGACGACAGCCCGCTCGTCATGATTGAATACTCGAGCCCGAACACCAACAAGCCTTTGCACCTCGGACACGTCCGCAACAATCTGCTCGGCTGGGCTCTGGCTCAGGTGATGGAGGCCAATGGCAACAAGGTGGTCAAGACAAACATCGTGAACGACCGCGGCATCCACATCTGCAAGTCCATGCTGGCGTGGCTGAAGTGGGGCAATGGCGAGACGCCTGAAAGCTCGGGCAAGAAGGGCGACCATCTCATCGGAGACTACTACGTCGCCTTCGACAAGCACTATCGCGAGGAAGTGAAGGAGCTCATGGAAAAGCAGGGCATGGACGAGGAGCAGGCGAAACAGGAGGCTCCCCTCATCAAGGAGGCCCACGAGATGCTTGTGAAGTGGGAGCAGAACGACCCCGAAGTGCGCAGCCTCTGGAAACGCATGAACGAATGGGTATATGCAGGTTTCGACGAGACCTACAAGGCGCTGGGCGTCTCTTTCGATAAGATATACTACGAGAGCGAGACGTATCTCGAGGGCAAAGAGAAGGTGGAGGAAGGCCTCGCGAAAGGCTTCTTCTATCGTCGCGACGACGGTAGCGTCTGGGCCGACCTCACAAAGGAGGGGCTCGACGAGAAGCTTCTGCTCCGCAGCGACGGCACGAGCGTCTATATGACGCAAGACATCGGCACGGCCAAGCTCCGCTTCCAGGACTATCCTATCGACAAGATGATTTACGTCGTGGGTAACGAACAGAACTACCACTTCCAGGTGCTCAGCATCCTGCTCGACAAGCTGGGCTTCAAGTGGGGCAAGGACCTCGTGCATTTCTCCTACGGCATGGTGGAGTTGCCGAACGGCAAGATGAAGAGCCGCGAAGGCACCGTCGTAGATGCCGACGACCTGATAGCCACGATGATACAAGACGCGAAGGAGCTCTCGGCAGACAAAGTGAACAGGCTGGAGGACATCACGGACGACGAGGCGCAGGAGATAGCGCGCATCGTAGGCATGGGTGCCCTGAAGTACTTCATCCTGAAGGTCGATGCACGCAAGAACATGCTCTTCAACCCCGAAGAGAGCATCGACTTCAACGGCAACACAGGGCCCTTCATACAATATACCTATGCCCGCATCCGCAGTATTCTTCGCAAGGCAGGCGTTCAGTCTGTTGCGTTGCCAACGCAACAAACGGAACTTGCCGAGAAGGAAATCAGCCTCATCCAGAAGCTGCAGGGCTTCGAAGTGGCGGTGAAGCAGGCAGGCACCGATTACAACCCAAGCTGCATTGCCAACTACTGCTACGACCTCGTGAAGGAATACAACCAGTTCTACCACGACTTCAGCGTGCTCAAGGAAAAGGACGAGCAGAAGCGCAACTTCCGCATCGTTCTTTCGGCTGCCGTCGGCCAGGTCATCAAGAACGGGATGGGCCTCCTCGGTATCGAAGTGCCGGAGAGGATGTAAGGAAGCCTCACCCCTTACCCCTCTCGGGGGAGAAGGGAACTGCTCCTGCGGAGGAAGGAGACAACGGCCGTGAAACTATGAATTATGAACTATGGACTATGAACTTCTAAAGGACAAGGTGGACTTCAATGCCATTGCGGTCGATGCGGGCTGCAGTGGCAACCCCGGTGCGATGGAGTATCAGGGCGTCTATCTCGGCAACGAGCAGCGGCTCTTCCACTTTGGCCCCATCCCTGGCACGAACAACATCGGCGAGTTCCTTGCCATCGTGCACGCCCTCGCCCTCATCAAGAAGAACGGCTGGGACATGAAGGTCTATAGCGACAGTATCAGCGGAATGGCTTGGGTGAGGAACAAGAAGGCGAAGACCACGCTGAAGCGCGACGCCCAGACAGCTCAGGTGCTCGACCTCGTCATACGTGCCGAGAACTGGCTCTGGCAGAATCCCCGGCACGCGCAAGTGCTGAAGTGGAACACCGAAGAGTGGGGGGAGATACCCGCCGACTTTGGGAGAAAGTAAGGACCCCCTAATCCCCTTTAAGGGGAAAAATGGTAAATGATTAAATGGTAAATGTGAGATGAAGCGAAGCATACACTTTCTCGAGTACCTCTACTGTCATTTGCTTATCGTTTTTTTGATAGGCAGGGTGGGGTTCATCTTGAACAATCGGTGTGTGGAGCAGCTTTCGTTTGCCGATGCTTTCAGTGCCTGCTGGCGCGGCTTTGTGGAGCACGACCTCATGGTAGCAGCATGGCTACTTGTCGTGCCGTGGCTGGTAGGGCTGCTACAGACCCTCTCTAACTCCCCCTTAAAGGGGGAGAAACCGGTACAGAAAGCCTCACCTTTAAGGGGAGCTTTGGAAGGGTCTGGTTTTAATCTGCGTGCCTGGCTCACTCCCTACTATATTCTGATGGGCTTGGCTGTGGCGGCCATCATCGTGGCCGATGCTGTGATGTACGAGTACTGGCAGTTCAAGCTGGGGATGGTGGTGCTGAGCTATGCTGCTTCGCCCGAAGGCGCCACGAACAGCGTCAGCCTGTCCTACCTCCTCGTGCGCGCCGGGCTGTTCCTCCTGCTTGCTTTGTGGATAATCGTCCCCTGCATCCTGCTCACGCCCAAAAAGTTGCCGGGCGGCACCTTCACTCGTCTGTGGATGCGTAACATCAGCATCATCTGGCTTTTCCTTATCATCTCGGGCGTTTGTTTTATGCGTCAGGACGACGTCTATCGCGAGGACAATCATCCCACGCAACTTGCCAACCACGCCGCCGTCAACCCGGTCTATGCCTTTGTGGGCAGCATCCGCCTGACGAACAATTACGCCGCGCGATACGATTTCATGTCAGAGGCCGACCGCTCCGACCTGTTCCGA
Organism: uncultured Bacteroidales bacterium; assembly: GCA_902768605.1. Next base: position 9,072 of record CACXLY010000090.1, on the reverse strand, counting down.
GGGCTTTATCCCGAGCCGGCCGACGACATACAGGACACCTTGCTCACGACCTCTCGACCCGACATTTTGGTCGTTTTCATCGAAGGATTCGGCAGTCGCTTCGTGCGGGAGCTGGGCGGCCTGCCCGACGTGGCACCCGGCTGGAGCCGTCTCATCCCCGAGGGCATCTTCTGGGAGAACTATTTCAGTAACTCGTTCCGTACCGACCGCGGCACAGTCAGTGCCTTCTGCGGCTGGACAAGCTATACCGACATTGGCCTGATGCGGCACGCCGAAATGCATGCCGCGCTGCCTTCCCTCGCCAGGAGTCTGGCAAGCGAGGGCTACGAGACGGCCTACATCTACGGCGGCGCGATGACGAACATGGGCAAGCGTCAGTTTTTGGAGGACGTCGGGTTCCAGCACCTCTACAGCCCCTTCCCAGCCTCCCCCGAGGGGGAGGAGAATCCTGACGAGTCACTCTCCCTTTGGGGAAATATGGAGACGGGCTCCTGGGGCGTCCCGGACAGCGTCGTTTTGCAAAAAACACGCCATTTCATCGAGAAATGGGAGGGCGGACATCACTTCCTGGTGGCACAGACTTTGTCGAGCCATGAGCCTTGGGACGTGCCCTATCACCGCCTCGATGACAAGATCCTCAACGCCTTCGCCTATACCGACTACAGCGTCGCCTGCATGATCGACTCGCTGCGTCAGCTCCCGCAATGGGACAACCTGCTTGTCATCATGATACCCGACCACGGCTTCCTCTACCAGCAAAGCTACAAGGACCCGGGCTTCTTCCATGCGCCGATGCTTTGGCTTGGCGGAGCTGTAAAGGCGCCACGCAAAATGGACATTCTCATGAACCAGAGCGACATCGCCGCCACGCTGCTCTCCCAGCTCGGCATACGGCACGACGAATACCGCTGGAGCCGCAACGTGCTGAGCCGCACCTACACCTATCCCTTCGTCTATTGCAACTACCCGGCGGGCGTGCTCTTTGCCGACAGCACAGGCGTCAGCATCTACGACATCGACGGCCACGTCACGATGACCGACATGCCTGCCAACGGCGGCCTCCGCACCATGCGGGCCAAGGCCATCCTGCAGACCAGCTACGACGAGCTGAACGCACTCCGGCAACCCTCCCTCACGAAGGAAGCCCAAACGCCACAGCAAGGAAAGCCCGACGCCACAGCAAGGAACGGCCTTTCCCACAGCAAGGAACAGCCGACGCCACAGCAAGCGTCTTTTCGCCCCTCGCGACTGAGACCAGCATCCCAGCCGGAAACCTAAACAATGAAATGAGATGATCAAGCAGTTTCTCGACATAGTAAAACGCTACTTCAAGCCCTACAAGATGTACATCGTCTGGTCCATCGTGCTCAACTTTGTGGCACAGTGGCTCAACGTCTTCTCCTTCGTAGTGCTCATCCCCATCCTGAACATCCTCTTCAAAATAGACCAGAACGTCTATACCTACAAAGAGTGGACGTGGGGCACGCTGAACAAGGACCTCATCGTCAACAACGCCTACGCCTGGGTGCAGAGTCTGATAGCCAGCAACGGCGCGTTCCTGACGCTCTGCCTCATGGGCGGCATCCTGGTCTTCATGACATGCCTGAAGTGCATCGGCTACTGGGGTGCGGCGAACATTATGATGCCGCTCTCCACCGGCGTGGTACGCGACATCCGCATGGACATGTACAACAAGGTGATGCGCCTGCCGCTGAGTTTCTTCTCGGCCGAACGCAAGGGCGACATCATCGTGCGTATGAGTACGGACATACAGATGGTGGAGAACTCCGTCACGTCGGCCATCTCGACCCTCATCCAGCAGCCCATCGCCATCATTATCTGCTTCGTCACACTCTTCACCGTAAGCTGGCAGCTGACCGTCTTCGTGCTCATCGTCACCCCACCCGCCGCATGGCTCATGGGCACGGTGTCGAAGAAGCTCAAGAACCAGTCGGCGGGCGTGCAGGCAGGGCTTTCCGAAATTATGGCCCAGATAGAGGAGACGCTCAGCGGGCTGAGGATAGTCAAGGCTTTTATTGCAGAGGAAAAGATGGCCAGGCGCTTCAACTACATTAACAACGAGTTCCGCAAGGGCATGATAGGCATGATGATGCGCATCAACGCCGCACACCCCGTCTCCGAAACGATGGGGACCGTCATCATCGTTATCGTGCTGCTCTTCGGCGGCTGGCTTATCCTCGAGGGAGAAGGCTTCATCGATGCCTCCACCTTTATCTTCTACATGGTCATCCTCTACAGCGTCATCAACCCCATCAAGGACCTGACGCGCCAGGCCTATATGATACCGCTCGGCCTCACCTCGATGGAGCGCATCGACTACATCCTCAAGGCCGAGAACCCCATCAAGGAAAAAGCCGACCCCAAGCCGCTTGACAGCTTCGAGAGGCAAGTGGAGCTGAGGGACGTCTCCTTCCAATACATCGCCGGGCGCGACGTGCTGCGGCACATCAACCTCCGTGTGCCGAAGGGCAAGACCGTGGCACTCGTCGGCCAGTCCGGCTCCGGAAAGTCCACCCTCGTGGACCTCATCCCACGCTATCACGACGTGTCTGGAGGACAGATTCTTATAGATGGCAAGGACATACGCGACGTGAAGATTCACGACCTGCGTGCGCTTATAGGCAACGTCAATCAAGAAGCCATCCTCTTCAACGACACGTTCTACAACAACATCACTTTCGGTGTGGAGAACGCCACGATGGAACAGGTCGTGGAGGCCGCCAAGATAGCCAACGCCCACGATTTCATCATGGAGACCGAGCAAGGCTATAACACCGTCATCGGCGACCGCGGCGGCAGGCTCTCGGGCGGGCAGCGGCAGCGCGTCAGCATCGCCCGCGCCATCCTCAAGAACCCGCCGATCCTCATCCTCGATGAGGCCACCTCGGCACTCGACACGGAAAGCGAACACCTCGTCCAGGAGGCACTCGACCGACTCATGAAGTCGCGAACCACCATCGCCATAGCCCACCGCCTCTCCACCATCAAGAACGCCGACATCATCCATGTCCTCTACGAAGGCGAGATAGTGGAAAGCGGACAGCACGACGAGCTCATCGCCAAGAACGGCTATTACAAGCGACTCTACGACATGCAGCAACTCTGATGCCTGGTTGAGGATTAAAGATTAGAGATTAAAGATTAGGGAATAAAAGACAATAGATTAGGGAATAGGATGAAGATACTGTTAGGCACCCATTATCTTGCCAAGACCGGCGGCACGGAGAGCTATACCTTCGCCCTGGCGATGGAGCTGAAGCGGCTGGGGCATGAGGTGGAGCATTTCGCCATCATCAGGGGCGGCGTCTCCGCGATGCTGGAAGAGCAGGGCGTGCCTTTCCTGACGTCCGACCGCTTCGACCTAATCCTCGCCAATCACACGACGGTGGTGGAGCAGCTGTGGCCGCTGGGCTTCACCGTCCAGACCTGTCACGGCAACATCGCCGAGCTGGAGCAACCGTCGCCCTATGCCGACGCCTACGTCGCCGTCTCGGAAGAGGTGCGCGAGCACTTGCAGAGCAAAGGCTACAGGGCAGCGGCGGTCATCGCCAACGGCATCGATTGCAACCGTTTTTGTCAAAAAAAGCCCATTTCATCGACATTGAAGACGGTGCTCTCCCTCTGCCAGTCCGACGTCGCCAACGACTTCATCCGTCGCTGCTGCCAGCAGGAGGGCATCCGCTTCCTGCAGAGCAACAAGTTCACCGACAACGTCTGGGCCATCGAGGACCTTATCAACGAGAGCGACCTCGTCATCGGTCTGGGGCGCTCGGCCTACGACGCGATGGCTTGCGGGCGCTGCGTGCTGGTCTATGACTTCAGGGATTACATGGGCGAGTTTCTTGGTGACGGGATGCTCACTCCCGACAGCATCGGGCACAGCATGCTCTGCAATTGCTCGGGCAGGGCCAGCCGTCGGAAGTTCGACGAGCAGACGTTCATCGCCGAACTCCATAAGTACAGCCCGGAGCTCGGCGCGTGGGGCCGACAGTTCGCCCTCGAGCATCTCAACATTGAGAAAGCAGTTGCGGCGTACCTCGACATCTATAGGGGCATCGACTTCAAGCAGAAGCTCATCGCGCTGAAAAGACAAAAGCTCGACATGCAGAAGGCAAGCGAGCAGGAATTGCAAGCAGTCAACGACAGCAATACAACGCTGCAGGCGCAGCTCGCCGAGCAAAAGGAGCAGACGGCGAGCCTCCAGGCGTTCTACGAGGCCAAGAGCCGGAAGCACCTCCGCGCCATCAGGGCCCTGATTTGGCTCAGCATAGCAGATAAAACATGAAAGTCAGCATCATCACCATCGCCTACAATAACCTCGAGGGCCTGAAGAGGACCTATGAGAGCATCCGCCGCCAGACGTTCCGCGACTACGAGTGGCTCGTCATCGACGGCGGCAGCACGGATGGCACGAAGCGCTTCCTCGAGGAGCACGACAGCGAGCTTGCATTCTGGTGCTCCGAGCCCGACGATGGCGTCTACAATGCCCAGAACAAGGGCACCCGGCACGCTCGTGGCGAATACTGCATCTACATGAATTCGGGCGACTCCTTCTATGCCGACGATGTGCTGGAGAAAGTGTTCGCGAAGGACATCGATGCTGATGTCATCTACGGTAGCTGGGAGTTGGTCTTCGAGAACGGAAAGAAGGTAGAGGGCAACGTGCCCGAAGTGGCCGACCTGGCCTACTTCTTCGACGACAACATGTGTCATCAGGCCATGCTCATCAAGAGGGAAGCCATCCTGGCACGCCCTTATGATGAGAGCTTCCCCATCTATGCTGACTGGGAGGAATGGCTCGCCCTGTATATGCAAGGCAAAACGTTCGAGAGAGTCGATATCCTGATATGCGACTTCATGGTCGGCGGCTTGAGCACGGGCGACAATGCGTCCGAAGCACTCAAGAAAAAGCGTCAGGCGGACATCAAGCGCATCAATGAGCGGTACTACTCTGAGCCTTGGAAAAAGACGATGAGCCATGTGGCTCCCATCCTCCGGGAGTACAAGATAATGAAGAATTGGTCGGCCGACGACGGCCAGACGACACTGACAGATGCCTACTACGGCTACAAGTTCCTGCAGGAAAAGCGCAGAAAGCACAACAGGATCATTCGCATCCTCATTTACGTCTGCGGAGCACTGCTGGCGACAAACATCTGTACATTATGTATATTGTTATTCAGATGAGAAAGGCTGACAATGAGTAAGGTTCGCCCTATAGCATTCTATCTGCCTCAGTTCTATCCCACGCCGGAGAACGACGAGTGGTGGGAACCGGGCTTTACCGAGTGGACCAACGTGGCTCGCGCTGTCCCGCTCTTCCCCGGGCACTACCAGCCCCGCATCCCACGCGACCTGGGCTTCTACGACCTGCGTGTCCCCGAGACGCGCCGGAAGCAGGCCGAGCTGGCGCGAGAGGCGGGCATCGAGGGCTTTTGCTATTGGCACTATTGGTTCGGCGGGGGCAAACGGCTGCTGCATGAGGTGTTCGACGACGTAGTACGCAGCGGAGAGCCAGATTTCCCGTTTTGCCTCTGCTGGGCCAACCACTCGTGGTACTCCAAGACATGGGATCCCGACCTGCCCGACAAGCTTCTCGTCGAGCAGACCTATCCGGGGGAGGAGGACATCATTGACCATTTCAATGCTATGCTCCCCGCTTTCCAGGACAAACGCTACATGAAGGTGAACGGCAAGCTCCTCTTCGGCGTGTTCGACCCCTCGAAAATCGACATACAACGCATGCACGAGGTGTGGGACAGGCTGGCGCACGAGCATGGCCTCGACGGCTTCCACTTCTTCGCGCTCTGCATAGGGTCCGTCTCCCTCAAATGGTCAGACAAAGGGCATCACTACGACTCGCTCGTCCTGGACCCGCTGCTCGACAGCGTGGACGCCTGGCAATGCAGCAAGAGCGAACGGCAGTTGCGCGACAGCCTCATTGCTTCGGGCATTCCATATACCGTGCGTTACGACGATTATGTCAACCGGACGCGCGACATCTTCTCGCAGCACCCGGAGGTGCTTCCCTGCATCAATCCCGACTTCGACCACTCGCCCCGAAGCGGCGTCGTGGCGCACATGCTTGTCGATTCCACGCCGGCCGGGTGGGCACGCCTCTGCACGATAGCCTCCGAGCATGTCATGGGCAGACCCGAGCAGGAACGTCTGGTGTTCATAAAAGCCTGGAATGAATGGGGCGAGGGTAACTATCTGGAGCCCGACCGACGCTGGGGCAAGCAGTATATCGAGGAGAGCGGCAAAGTGTTCCGCGGTGATTGCCAGGCTGATGCGACCGCCACGGCGTCTTCCACTCCCCTCATCTCCATCGTCGTGCCTCTATATAATAAGGAAGCGTACATCTGTCGGACTTTGCAGTCCGTCCTCTCGCAGACGTTCGCGGACTACGAGATACTTGTCGTCGATGATGGTTCCACTGATGGCAGCCTTGCGCGAGCAAAGGAAATCGTCTCTGAACGCATCCGGTACTTCACGAAGACAAATGGCGGCCCCGCTTCTGCAAGAAATGTGGGCGTCCGCAATGCCAGGGGGCGCTGGGTGATGATACTTGATGCCGACGATGAGCTTGTGCCCGGCATCCTCGAGCACTTTGCAAAACTGATTCACGAGCATCCCGACTGCCATTTCTTCTGTGGCCAGCATCAGCTCCGCAGCAACGGGCAGCTCACTCCATACTCCAAAAAGTACCGCGAAGGCGTACTCAGCAACAACTTCCGGGCGTGGTGTACAGGCCGCTTCATGCCAGTGGCCGGCTCTTGCATCATACTGCGCAGCCTGCTTCTCCAGCATCCGTTTCGCGAGGACTTGCGTCGCTACGAGGACGCCGAAAGCCTCTTTGGCATCATGCGTACGGCACGCATTTGGACGACAACACGTCCCGCCATGATTTACAATCAGGACAGTTGCAGCGCCAGTAATGTCTGCCCCGACATCGCACAGGATTTCATCGGGCACCTCTCGCTGAAAGGAAAGAGCCTGTGGGAGCAATTTGCCCTCTGGCAATTATATCGGCAGGGGCGCAAGCTCTACCCGCGCGACATGGAGCGTCTATATAAAGGAAAAGGTTTCTCCAGCATAAAGTTCCCTCTGCTAAAGTTTTGGAAAGGGATGAGATACAGATAGGAATGAAGAATCAAGAGGGAAGAATGAAGAATGTCCTGTCACTCTCAATAAGGAATCACGAGTTGGGAATTATGAATTAAGTATTATGGTAAGGCTTTCCATCATTACTATCAATTATAACAACCGCGAGGGACTGGCCCGCACGATTGCATCGGTCAAGGCTCAGAACTTCAGTGACTATGAATGGCTTGTCATCGACGGTGGCAGCACCGACGGCAGCCGCGAACTCATTGAAGCCAATAAGGCATTGTTTGCTTATTGGTGCTCCGAACCGGACAAGGGCATATACGATGCCATTAATAAGGGCATTCGTCACGCCAGCGGGCAATACGTTTCGTGTATGAACTCGGGCGACACGTATTTCTCTGACGATACGCTCAGCCGGGTCTTTGCAAGTCCTCTCACGGCCGATGTCATCTATGGCGACTGGTATAAGGTTTATCCCGAAAGGCGTGTGCTTTGCAGTATGCCGTGCCCTCTTGACCTCTCCATTTTCTTTTACCATAACATCTGCCATCAAGCCATGTTTGTTCGCACCGCAGCTTTGCAGGAGAAGGGCTTTGATTTAAGTTACGCAGTATGTGCCGACTATGCACGATGGATGGAAATGCTGTTTGCAGGGGCAACGTTTCAGCGCGTGGATACAATCATCTGCAGTTACGACATGACAGGCGTGAGCAGTCAGCGTGGGGCGGGTTGGGAAGAGTGTCAGCGCATCCGTCGTGAAATCATTCCCGACTGGTTGAGACCCGTCATGGAGCGATACGACCAATATGAAAACACAGCCGATCACATCTACCTCTCCCAAATCCGAAAGCAGGGGGGATTGCTGCGTTTCTTTGTCCACAATCTGCTAAAGCTGATCAACCTCCTCTTCCTTCACATCGACCGGCGACGTATGTACTCTCACCGCCTCCCTGGGCAGAGCCCGGAGCTGCCTTAGCAGGCAGTCAGGTGGCGTCATGCGTCGTGTCGGCAAAGCCTTGCGCAGCCTTCAGAAACTCTGATGGATTGAGAAAATGTTTCTCTACAAGGCGCAGGCAATCTTCGTCCTTATCCCACCACTTGAGGTCCAGGAACTGTCGGATGGTTTCTTCGTTGAAGCGGTATCGTATGATGCGAATGGGGCAACCCACTGCGATGGCGTATGGCGGAATGTCTTTCGACACCACGGCACCTGCACCGATGACGGCACCGTCGCCAATCCTTACGCCGTCGAGCACCGTTACGCCCATGCCGATGAACACATCGTTGCCGATATGGATGCGTTCGCGCTCCCGTATCTTGTTCTTATGGGAAAGCGTCGTACCGTTCTGCTTCATGGTAGAATAGAACATTGGCGAGGTGCTGACTCCGTCGGTGGGATGCACGCCGTGCCCGCATACGAAGCCTGGGCCGATGGAACAGAACTTGCCAATCTCTGCCATTGATATCCTCGCATTCATCGAGATATATGTATAGTCGCCCACCCGGCAGTCGTAGAGATGATACGGCGGATATATTTTGCACTTCGGCGAGAGGTGGCAGGACTTGGAGTCGTTGAAGTAGTATGCTCCCTGCTCAATCAGGCCGCCAAGCTCTGGCAGCATTTTCATCAGCCATTTCCTTCTCTTTTGTCTGAAATAAGTTCTCAATCCCATAGCTGAACTAACGTTTTCCGATGCAAAGATACAACGTTTAATTCATTATTCGCATTTCATTATTCATAATTATAGGACATTTCGACCCAAAAAGGAAAAAAACTCGCAACTCTTTACTATTTACTATTAACTTTTTTGTACCTTTGCGCATCGTACATAAGATGATGAAACGCATAGCAGCACTCACTATGGTTCGCAACGATGACTTTTTCCTACGAAAGTGGGTGGAGTACTATGGGAGCGAACTGGGCAAGGAGAACCTATACAT
>CACXLY010000089.1 GCA_902768605.1 uncultured Bacteroidales bacterium | reverse complement strand
ACAGAGAAAGCCCCGAAGGGGCGACAGAGACATAAGCAAGTTGTTATTAAACAAGTTATATATTCTGTCGCCCCTTCGGGGCTTATTATTGTCAGGCTATCCTGTCCCGGGGGTTAACACCCCCGTCTGTGGTCTTTCGCACCTTGACTATCGTCGACCTTTGGTTCGGTGCTTTTCCCCGGACAGCAATTAAAAAAATGAAAGAATGTAACAATGAAAAAACATAAAAATGCGGGAAAAATGCTTTTTTCTTACATATAATGTGTCTAATCCCCACAAAAAACATTAACTTTGCAGCGGAAAAGCATAAACAACCTTATGACTATGAAACCTTATGAGGAACCCACGATGACGGTCGTGGAACTGCATCAGCAAACGCACCTGATGGACTTTAGCCGCTCGGGCTATGGCGAAGGAGGCAATGGTTACAGCAGCTCAAGTATGGGCGGACGCTCGGGCTATGGCGAAGGAGGCTACGGCTACGACGACTCCGGAATGGGCAGACGCTCGGGCTACGGCATGGGCAGCTGGGACGATTCCAACGTCAGCAGCCGCTCGGGCTATGGCGACGGAGGCACGGGATTCGACTGATTGCGCCCTGCCGACTAAATGAAATATTAAACATTCAACTTTCGGGAGTTAATGAAGTTAATGAAGTTAAAGAAGTTAAAGGACGATACCTTGGGATGCGGTTTGCATTCAGCCCAATATTCGGCTGCAAAAGCTATTGTCCTTTCTCCGCGCATTAAAAGCGCGCCTTACTGCTAGAGCATGTGAGAACTTCCCCAAGCGAGCAAGCTCGCTAACTTCTTCGGCTGTCGCCTCAGGCGCAGGCGGAACTTTAACTTCTTTAACTCCCATAAAAACATAACATCCGAAACTTAAATTAAACATTAAACATTATAGACAATGAAAAACATTAAGTATCTTGGCACGTTGTTGCTCTTGGCAATGGCCTGGGCGTGCAGCAACGACAATGAAATCGTTAAACCCGAGTCTGTGCAACCCGTCTCGGATGGCATCACTTTCACCGCCACCTTCGGCGTGAAGAACGGCACCAGCCGTGCCCTCAGCGACCCGGGCGACGGCACGCTCACGGCTTCCTGGCAACAGGGCGAAGAGATTGCCATCGTCTTCGGAGGCGACAAGTACACGGCCACAGTTACCGAAGTGGATGCGGACGGAAGTGCTACCGTAACCGCCACGCTCCCCGCAGGAACGCCCAACAATCAGCCGGTCATCTACATCTATCCCGCTTCGGCTGCCGACGACAACGGGTTGCGAGGTGACGTACTCAGTTCTCAGGACGGCACGTTCGCCACACTGAGCAGCACGCTCGACATCGCCACCGCCAACGGCACACTCGTCATTGACGGCAACAAAGCTCAGCCCAACGGCACCGTTACGCTCGTGAACCAGTTCGCCATCTGCAAGTTCCAGTTCAAGGACGAGAGCGACCAAGCCATCAACGACATCAAAAAGGTTACCATTACCGACCTCTCCACGACCGAGGTGATTACCGTCACCACGCCCTCTGCTCAGCCCGCAGTCTATGTAGCAATGAAGCCATCGAACAACAGCATGAAATTTCTTGTGACGAGAAGCAATGGCGACGCCTATGAAAAAACATCCAACGCACACATGCAAGCCGGCAAGTTCTATCAGCCCACGTTCACAACGTCCTTTGCCGCCTCTGCCATACCGCTAACCTTCGAGGCCATCAACTCTGGCACCATATCTTTTACGAACTGGGCCTCAGGTTCGGTCTATTATAGCATCGGCGGCGGCGAGCGTGTCGAGATAGCTGCTGGCGCGACAGGTACGACACCCACCCTGACAGCTGGCCAGAAGGTTTGCTTCTATGGTGATAATTCGATGTATTCTGATGGTAGAACTCATAATCATTTTTCCTTCTCAGGGAATTGCTATATCTATGGCAACATCATGAGTTTGATCAGTTCTACGTCCTTCGCCGACCTCACCGTATTAACCGGCAATAGTGGTAGAAACTTCGAAAATTTATTTAGATATTGTACTCGACTCAAGAACCATCCGACAAAGAAGCTAGTGCTGCCCGCCACAACGCTACAACAATTATGCTACGCTTCATTATTCGAAGGTTGCAGTGGCCTGACTGAAGCTCCCGATCTGCCCGCTACAACAGTACCCTATGGTTGCTACTGGAGCATGTTCCAAGGCTGCTCCAACTTGACTAAAGCTCCCGACCTACCCGCTACCACGCTGGCCAAATATAGCTACAGGTTCATGTTTTCCGGTTGCGGAAATTTGAACAGCGTGAAGTGCCTTGCCACAGATCTTTCGGCATCGGATTGTACTGGAGATTGGCTAAAAAACGTGGCCTCCACAGGCACCTTCGTCAAGAAAGCAGGCGTAACCTGGCCCACAGGCGCCAGCGGCATCCCCGATGGCTGGACAGTCGTGGAAGAGTAAAGTTGATACCTCTCAATCTATATGCGTCTGATTCTTTCAGGCGCATATTTTTTGCCCTTACTTCATCCACGTCACCCTCACCAACCTAACACGCTCGCGTATGTGCGCACGCAGTACATAATAAATAAATATATAATGTGTGGCGAAGAATGAAGAATTTTAGGAGAAAGTACATTTTTCTATATATATAATGTGTAAATTAGAAAAAAAGCCTTACCTTTGCAGCCGCTAAATCATTGAAAACTGAAAATTGACCATTATTAGACATGAAAGATAATCTGGTAATTGTGGAGAGCCCGGCGAAGGCTAAGACGATAGAGAAGTTTCTGGGTGACAAATACAAGGTGATGTCCAGCTACGGACACATTCGCGACCTGAAGAAGCGGTCGTTCAGCGTGGACGAGAAGACGTTCGCCCCGCAGTATGAGGTGCCTGCCGACAAGCAGAAGGTGGTGGCTCAGCTGAAGGGTCAGGCTGAACACGCCAGCATGGTATGGCTGGCTTCCGATGAAGACCGCGAGGGAGAGGCCATCAGCTGGCACCTTTACGAGGTGCTCGGCCTGAAGCCTGAGAACACACGCCGTATCGTCTTCCACGAAATCACGAAGTCTGCCATCCTGGACGCCATCGAGCATCCACGGCAAATCGACCTCAACCTGGTCAATGCGCAGCAGGCACGCCGCGTCCTGGACCGCATCGTGGGCTTCAAGCTCAGTCCCGTGCTCTGGCGCAAGGTGAAGCCGAGCCTCTCGGCTGGCCGCGTGCAGAGCGTCGCCGTGCGCCTGATTGTGGAGCGCGAGCGCGAGATAGAGAACTTCAAGTGCGAGGAGAACTACCGCGTGACGGCAAGCCTCACCCCAACCCTCTCCAAAGGAGAAGGGGCATTGTCGCAGCAATCCACTCCATTGGAAGGAAAGGGAGAGGTTGTGAAGGCTGTGCTCAGCCGCCGCTTTGCCACCATCGACGAGGCGAAGGCTTTCCTCGAGAGCGTGAAGGACTGCAAGTTCAGCGTTCAGGACATACAGACGAAACCCGTCAAGCGCACCCCCGCTCCTCCATTCACGACGAGCACCCTGCAGCAGGAAGCAGCTCACAAGCTGGGCTTCACCGTGGCGCAGACCATGATGGTGGCTCAGCATCTCTACGAGAGCGGTCGCATCACCTACATGCGTACGGATAGCGTCAACCTCAGCTCTCTCTGTCTGGGCGCCAGCAAGAAGGTCATCGCCGAGCAGATGGGCGAGCAGTACGTCAAGACGCGCCAATACCATACCAGTTCGAAAGGCGCTCAGGAGGCTCACGAAGCCATCCGCCCCACCTACATGGACCAGCAGACGATTGAAGGCAACCAGCAGGAACGCCGCCTCTACGACCTCATCTGGAAGCGCACCATCGCCAGCCAGATGGCTGATGCCGAGCTGGAACACACGCAGGTGACCATCAACATCAACGGTAAGGAAGAAACCTTCATCGCAGAAGGTGAGGTGGTGAAGTTCGACGGTTTCCTCCGTGTTTATAGTGACGAAGCACTCCCCCAAAGGGGAAGCGGGGAGGGGGCTTCCGAGAACGAGGACAACGACACCCTCAGCATGCTGCCCGCCATGCAGGTGGGCGAGATGTTGAGCCGCGAGCAGATTGTAGCCACGCAGCGCTTCTCGCAGCGCCCTGTCCGCTACAACGAAGCCAGCCTCGTCCGCAAGCTCGAGGAGCTCGGCATCGGCCGCCCCAGCACCTACGCCACCACCATCACCACCATTCAGCAACGCGAATACGTGGAGAAGGGCGACAAGCCGGGCGAGGAGCGCACGTATCAGACGCTCACGCTCAAGGGAAGCGATATCGTACAGGAGTCGCACACGACCGTCGTCGGGCAGGAACGCGGCAAGCTCCTCCCCACAGATACGGGCATCGTGGTGAACGACTACCTCATCGAGAACTTCCCCGAAATCATGGACTACAACTTCACGGCCGACATCGAGAAGGAGTTCGACGAGATAGCCGAAGGCAAGATGTCGTGGGAAGGCGTCGTCAAGAACTTCTATCAGGGCTTCGAACCGCTGGTGGAGAAATCGGTCAACACACATACGGAACACAAGGTGGGCGAACGATTGCTGGGCAAAGACCCTGCTACGGGAGCCACCGTCACGGTCAAGATAGGCCGCTTCGGCCCCGTCGCTCAGATGGGTAGCAACGAAGAGGGGCAGAAGCCTCGCTTCGCCCAACTCAATGCCGGACAGAAGCTCGAGACCATCACGCTGGAGGAAGCACTCGAGCTCTTCCAGCTGCCGCGCAAGCTCGGCACCTACGAGGGCGAACCCATCACGATTGGAGCCGGCAAGTTCGGTCCCTACGTCGCTCACAAGGGCTCCTACGTTTCCATTCCCAAAGGCACAGACCCGATGGAGATTACCTTCGAGCAGGCCGTCATCATGATGCATCGCAAGCATCAGGAAGAGGCTGAGCGTCACCTCAAGACCTTCGAGGAAGACGCCGAGCTGGAGGTGCTGAACGGACGCTACGGCCCCTACATCACCTATCAGGGCAACAACTACCGCCTGCCCAAGAACCTGCACGAGAGGGCCAAGGAACTGACCTACGAGGAGTGCATGGAAATCATCAACGGACAAAGCGAAAAGCCCGCATCGAGGCCTGCCCGCCGTCGCTTCACACGCAAATGAAAAGCATCATCCTGATTGGCTACATGGGCTCGGGCAAGACGACAGTCGGCCGCCAGCTCGCCCTCGCCTTGGGGCGCACCTTCTACGACCTCGACTGGTATATCGAGATGCGCTACCATCGCACCGTGGCCCAGCTCTTTGCCGAGAGAGGCGAGGAAGGCTTCCGCGAGATAGAGCGCAACATGCTCCACGAAGCCGCGGAGTTCGAGGACATCGTCCTGAGCTGCGGAGGCGGCACGCCCTGCTTCTTCGACAACATGGACTACATCCGCAGCGTGGGCGAAAGCGTCTATCTGAAAGCGACGCCGGAAGTGCTGGCTCAGCACCTCAAGATGCGCAAGGTGGAGCGACCCCTGCTCCAGGGAAAGAGCGAAGACGAACTGCTCGACTTCATCCGCACATCGCTCGAGCAACGCGAACCATACTATCTAAAGGCAGAGCACGTGGTGGACGTGACCCTGCTCGACAACTACGACAAACTGCAAATCAGCGTCCAGCTCATCCGAAAGGAACTGGGACTATGATACAATTCACAATTCATAATTCATAATGATACTACAACCTAAGCATTTGCAAAGGAAACAAATTATGAATTATGAATTAATAATTATGAATTAAATATGAAAAAGTGGCGTATTGAGGACTCTGAGGAGCTCTACAACATCAAAGGCTGGGGAGTAAACTACTTCGGCATCAACGAGAAAGGGCACGTCTATGTCACACCCAAGAAGAACAGCGTGCAGGTGGACCTCAAGGAGGTCGTGGACCAGTTGGCGACGCGCCATGTGACGGCTCCCGTCTTGCTCCGCTTCCCCGACATCCTCGACAACCGAATCGAGAAGACCGACGAGTGCTTCCGCAAGGCGACGAAGGAGTACGAGTACAAGGGCGAGCACTTCATCATCTTCCCCATCAAGGTCAACCAGATGCGGCCCGTCGTAGAGGAAATCATCAGTCACGGCAAACGCTACAACCTGGGACTGGAAGCGGGCTCGAAGCCCGAGCTGCATGCCGTCCTCGCCACCAACATGGACAGCGACAGCCTCATCATCTGCAACGGTCACAAGGACCAGAACTTCATCGAGCTGGCGCTGCTGGCGCAGAAGATGGGCAAGCGTGTCTTCCTCGTCATCGAGAAGCTTCCCGAGCTGACCATCATCGCTGAGACGGCAAAGAAGCTCGGCGTGCACCCCAACCTGGGTATCCGCATCAAGCTGGCAAGCAACGGCAGCGGCAAGTGGAGCGAGAGCGGCGGCGACGCCTCGAAGTTCGGACTGAACTCTTCAGAGCTCCTGATGGCGCTGCAGAAGCTCGACGAGCTGGGACTGCGCGACTGCCTGCGCCTCATCCATTTCCACATCGGTAGCCAAATCAACAAGATACGCCGCATCAGCACGGCTCTTCGCGAAGCCGCACAGTACTACGTGCAGCTCCATTCGATGGGCTTCGACATCAAGTTCGTCGATTGCGGTGGCGGCCTTGGTGTCGATTACGACGGCACCCGCAGCAGCAACAGCGAGAGCAGCGTGAACTACAGCATTCAGGAGTACGTCAACGACTGCATCTACACTTTCGTGGAGGCCGCCAACAAGAACGACATCCCCCACCCCGACCTCATCACGGAGGGCGGCCGCTCGTTGACCGCGCACCACAGCGTCCTCATCATCGACGTCCTGGAGAGCGTCACGGCTCCGCAGATGCCCGAGGACTTCGAGCCAGGGCCTGACGACCACAAACTCGTGCACGACCTGACGGAGATTTGGGACAAGCTCTCTTCGCGCTCTCTGCTCGAGGACTGGCACGATGCTGAGGACATCCGCGAGGAGGCGCTCGACCTCTTCCGTCACGGCATCATCGACCTCAAGACGCGCGCTCAGATTGAGTCATTGTATTGGGCCATCAGTCATGAAGTGGCAGAGCTGGCGCACCATCAGAAGCATGTGCCGGACGAACTGCGCAACCTTGACAAGCAGATGGCCGACAAGTACTTCTGCAACTTCTCGCTCTTCCAGAGCATGCCCGACTCGTGGGGCATCGACCAGCTCTTCCCCATCATGCCGATTGCACGACTCGAGGAGCAGCCCACGAGAAGCGCGACCCTGCAGGACATCACTTGCGACAGCGACGGCAAGATAACAGCCTACGTCAACGGCGGCCAGCAGACGAACTACATCCCTCTGCATCCCGTCCGTCAAGGCGAACATTACTACATCGGCGTCTTCCTCGTCGGCGCTTATCAGGAGATATTGGGCAACATGCACAACCTCTTTGGCGACACCAACGCCGTGCACATCAGCGTCGATAAGGACGACTACAACATCGAGCAATTCATCGACGGCGAGACCGTTGCCGACGTGCTCGAATATGTGCAGTACGACCCCAAGAAGCTCGTGCGCCGACTGGAGATTTGGGTAAGCAAGGCCGTGAAAGACGGCAAGATCACTCAGGCCGAAGGCAAGGAGTTCATCAGCAACTACCGCGCTGGACTTTACGGATATACATACTTAGAATAAAGAACTATGAATAACATCAAGTACATCGGCGTCGACGACCTCGACATCGACCTCTTCGAGAGCCAGTATGTCGTGCCCGAAGGCATGAGCTACAACTCGTATCTTATTGAAGATGAAAAGATTGCCATCATGGACACTGCCGACCGTCGCAAAGCTGAGGAGTGGAAAGCAAACCTCACGGCAGCTCTTGCAGGACGCAAGCCAAGCTATCTCATTTCGCATCACATGGAGCCCGACCACGCTTCGCTTATTGCAGAGGCGCTCGAGGCTTATCCAGAGATGCAACTCGTCTGCAGTGCTCAAGCCTTGAAGATGCTGCCAAACTTCTTCGACGGCTTCCCCTTCGAGGGTCGCGTACTCACGGTCAAGGAAGGCGACACGCTCTCATTGGGCAGCCATACACTCCACTTCATCGCCGCGCCGATGGTGCATTGGCCCGAGGTGATCATGAGCTACGACGACAAGGAGAAGGTGCTCTTCGCAGCTGACGGCTTCGGCAAGTTCGGAGCTTTGGTCAACGAGACTGACGATTGGGCTTGCGAGGCTCGGCGCTACTACTTCAACATCTGCGGCAAGTATGGCGTTCAGGTGCAGAACGTCCTCAAGAAGGCTTCGGCACTCGACATCCAGACGATTTGTCCGCTTCATGGTCCCGTCCTCAAGGGCGAGGCGCTCAAAGAGGCAGTCCGTCTTTACGACGTTTGGAGCCGCTACGAGCCCGAAAGCGAAGGCGTGCTTGTGGCTTATGCCAGCATTCACGGCGGTACGGCAAAGGCTGCAGAACGACTGGGAGAGCTGCTCAAAGAGAAAGGCGCAAAGAAGGTTGTGGTGAGCGACCTCAGCCGCGACGATATGGCGGAAGTCATAGAGGACGCATTCCGCTACCCGAACATCGTTGTCTGCGCAGCGAGCTACGACGGCGGCGTCTTCCCCGTCATGCACGACTTCCTCTATCACTTGCAAATCAAGAACTACCAGAAGCGTCGCTTCGGCATCGTCGAGAACGGCAGCTGGGCACCAAGTGCAGGCCGCGTCATGCGTGAAATGATTGAGGCGATGAAGGACTGCGAAATCGCAGAGCCAATGGTCACCATCCGCTCACGCATGAAAGCCGCTGACGAAGAGCTGCTTGAGAAGCTCGCGGAAGCAATAATGGCTTAACAGAAAAAAGACACTTCACAGCAGGGGAAAATCATCCCCCTGTGCGGAGATTAGAAACGCCGCGTGCGGCGATGACAATCCCCGCGTGCGGCGATGGCCAACGCCGCA
>CACXLY010000088.1 GCA_902768605.1 uncultured Bacteroidales bacterium | reverse complement strand
AGACTTTTGACAAGCCTCCATGAGCTGCTATTCGTCAGAAAGACCGATGGAAAAGGGCATAAAAGGAAGAGAGAGAAATATTCCCCGGACAGCAATAATAATGTATAGGCCCGCCCGGCGCCACAGCAAGGAAAGCTCAACGCCACAGCAAGGAAAGCCCGACGCTACAGCAAGGAAAGCCCGACGCCACAGCAAGGAAAGCCCGACGCCACAGCAAGGAACAGGAGATGCCACAGCAAGGAAAGCCCGACGCTACAGCAAGGAGCGGCCGACCCTACGCGAGGGGTTTCCCGACGCAACCTGAGGCGGACGAAAAAAACCCGCCTGAAAGCCGAAGCTCTCTGGCGGGGGAACATCTAAAAACAATAAAGGTTATTACTAATCCTTATACTTCTATCCTATTCCTCGACGGCCTCGAAATCGTCCTCCAAGGCTTCGTCCTTCATGGGATATACCGGAACATAGTCCTTCACGTTGTAGTAGCGGAGCATCTCCTCGGTGGGATTCATGTCTCTGTACGTAGCGTTGAAGCGTGGCGGCTTGTATCCACCCAGGTCTTCCTTCTTGTACTGAGCCATCTGCGCACCGGGATAGACGAGGCGGAAATCGACGAGCCTCAGCTTCTCGTGCTCGTTGGGAATCTTCAGCTTGCCGTCGGTGCGGTTGGCGGCAGTAGAGCCGTTGGGCTCGTTGCCCCAAGGATTACGCATCACGAACAGGTAGTCTTCGCCCTCGTCGGCATACATCACGGTGAATGCGTGGCCGGTGACCGACTTCAGCTCGCCCATGAGGACGTCGCTCTCATGGAAGCCGCCGACGCCTATCATGCCGTTGCTCAGCGCGTAGTCCACTACCATCGGGTACTCGGCATTGTAGAGCCTGTCGCCCCAATCGAAGCTGTAGCTGTCGCCGTTACCGGTGAAGGGAGGCGCTGCGTGCTCTGTGCCGATGCCCTCGATGCCGTTGCAGCGGAAGCGCGTTTCCCACTTCATGAGGGCCTTCTCCATGATGGTCGCCCAGTTGTACTTGTTGTTCTTGCCATAGACTTGACCCACGCCGCCACCGGAGTTGCAAAGCAGCTTGTTGTCCACCACGACGTCGATGGGATTGCCTTTCGGGTCAAACATGTGGACTGTGTAATTATTGCCGTTCTTTTCAATAATCGTCTTGATCCACTCCGGGTAGATATAGGCGAAGGATGCAAAGACGGCGCACATGCAACAGTTACCGATGGCGTGCTGGTTGACGTCGGCGGGCACTGGCGAGCCGAAGGGATAGAGCGTGATTGTCTTGGCAGTCCAGTTCTTGAGGTCACCGATGTTCATCCAGTTGGCGTCGGGCTGGTTGTTGGGATCAGCAAGCCATTCCTTGTCTTCGTCAGTGGCTGCACGGTAGCTCTCGAAATGACGGCCCATCGGAGTAATATTGGAATGGGAGTTCCCGCCCTTGATGCCGCCGTTCCATACTTCCAGGCCGGTGGTGTATTGCTGTCGCCAGAGGTAGTTGCTGCTTTCGGGTTTGCGCGCGTCAATCGCTGCCTCACGCGACTTGTAGAAATAGTAGCGGGCCGTCGAGCCTTGCTTCAGGACGAGCACTTCGCCATCGTTGGCAAAGATGGTGTATTTGTAGGTCGTGCCTGTCTCCTTGACGGCCGTGAGGGTCGTGCCGGGGACGGGACCTGCCTCATTGTACGTCACGCTGTAAACGGCCTCAGTGGTGGGCTTCACCCATCTCATCCTGCCTGCCGTAAAGACAAGCATCTCCGACCCGCCGCTGTTCTGCGTGCCGCTGCTATTGACTTTCCAGCCCAGATACCACACGCCGTCGATCTCGTTCTCACCTGCTTGCTCAACGATTTCCATGTAATTGATGTCGTCCAGCGACACGGAGGTCATGGTCTTGTCCTTGAGCACGATGTCCAGCCGCTTCTGCGCCGAAGCGGTGGTACAAAACGTCAGCAATATCAATGCTGCACTAAGTAGTCGTTTTACCTTCATAACTATATGTTTTAGATGTTATATTGCACTAATTCCTTGCAAATATACGAAGAAAAGTTGAAAAGTGGAAGAATTGAAAAGATAAAATCATTCATCGGTACATTTTTCATTACTTTCTTTACCTTTTTACCTTTTCGCCTTATCACTTTTTCTCTGTCGGACGGCTTCGAAGAGCAATATGGCGGCGCTGACGGAGACGTTGAGCGAGTCGAGGCGACCAAGCATCGGGATGCGGATGTGGGCATCGGCCGCCCGGCGCCACTGCTCGGTCAGGCCCGTCGCCTCCGTGCCCATCACGATGGCCGTCGCGCCCGTCATCGGCGTGTCGTAGTAGAGGCTCGAGTCCTGAAGCTGGGCAGTCAGTATCTTGATGCCTTTCGCCTTGAAATAGCTGATGCAATCCTCCGTGCTGCATGCCACGCAGGGCACCGTGAAAAGCGCTCCCACGGCCGAACGGATGAGGTTGGGATTGTAGAGGTCGGTCAAGGGGTCGCAGACGATGACGGCATCTGCGCCCGCCGCATCAGCACTCCGCAGCACCGCCCCCAGGTTGCCCGGCTTCTCCACACTCTCCAGAACGACGATAAGAGGCGAAGGCGAGAGCGTCAGGTCGCTAAGCCGTATCTCACGCGTCTCCACGACGGCCACGATGCCTTCCGTACCGCCCCGGTAGGCGATGCGTTCATAGACGTTGCGGCTGACGGGGACAACCTCAAAGCCACAGCCCCCTTCCCCGACCCCTCCCCCGAGGAGGAGGGGAGAATGCGGCGCCAAGGAAGCCTCCCTCCTCGGGGGGAGGTTTGGAGGTGGACTTATCTCCTCGCAGACAAACGCCGTGCGGAGCCGGAAGCCTGCCGACAGGCAATGCTCCACCTCGCGGCGCCCCTCGACGACAAACAGGCCGTCTGCCCTACGCTGTGCCGACTTCTGCTGAAGCAGCAGCAGATGCTTGATGCGCGGATTCTGCGTACTCGTTATCATTGAACACTATACAATGTCCTCTCCCTTCAAGGGAGAGTTAGAGAGGGTCTTTTACTTCGTCCTCCCCGTATATGCGTCGATGCCGGATGTGTCGATAGTCTGCGAGAAGAACTTCTGCGCGGCCTCGTTCATGGCACCGTTCCAAGGCTGCGTGCCGTTGACCTGCACAACCCACAGCTTGAGCTGCTTCTTGTGCCAGTTCACCATGCAGTTGGTTCCCCAAGCGCCGCCGTGACCGAACCACTCGTTTTCCCCGTCCTTCTTCGGAGCATTGAGGCCGAGCGAATAGCCGCCGAGATTGTCGGGCCTTGTGGTGACAGCGAGGATGCTCTTCACAGTCTCCTCCTTCAGGATGCGGACGCCGTTGTCGCCGACACCAAGGTTCATCAGCATCTTATAGAATTTCAGCTGGTCGTTCGCCGTCGTCCAGAGGCCTGCGCCGGCAGAGGCGAAGACGTGGCCGTCGTTGTAGGGACGCTGTTCCCAGCCATTCTCCAGACGATAGACAGCCTTCTGTCCGGCCTTCACGTCGTACATCTCGACCTGCGTCTTCAGCTGCTTGTCGGTGGGCCAGAACCATGTGGACTTCATGCCGAGCGGGTCGAGCACCTCTTTCTTCAGGTAGTTCTCCCACTTCATGCCCGTCACGACCTCCACGATGGCGGCACCGATGTCGATGCCCGTGTTGGAGTATTGGTCCTTCGTGCCTGGCTCGAACGAGATGGGCGAACCGGCCGCGATGGATGCCACCTGCCTGAGAGGAGCGCCGCCCGACCAGCCGCCGCCGCGCACATCACTCCGCTTCGCGCTGCACTCGAAGGGGAAACCGCCCGTGTGATTCAGCACCATGCGGACCGTCAGGACGTTCTTCGCCTTGTGGAGCGTCCTGATGCCGTCCTTTTCGCTGTCCTGCACCCAAAGGTCCTTGAACTCAGGCAAATACTTCGATACAGGGTCGTCGAGCGATATCTTGCCTTCCTCCACCAGCTTCGCGATGGTGACGCCGCAGAAGCCTTTCGTCTGCGAACATTGCATGAACACATTGTCGAGCTTGATGGGGCGCTTCTGCTCGACGTTGGCATAGCCGATGCAGCACGTCTCCTGCACGCCGTTGTTGTAGAAGATGCTGATGGCGCCCGGCAGCTCACCGCTGTCAAAGTAAGGTTGCAGCGCCTCGCGCGCAAAATTCGTCTTCGAATCGATGACTTTCTTCTGGCCGCTTGCACTCACGCAACACATGACCAGCAAAAGGAAAAACAGTTTTTTCATAATGATATAATGGTTATAGGTTATAGTTTATAGGTTAATGAAGTCTTCCGACTGCAAAGATACAACTTTTCTTTGAAATATTGTCTGTTCCCTGCCGAAAAAACCACATTATATATATATATAAGGGCACGAAGGAGATGAAAGCAACAGCAGAGTTGCAAAAGGCGACACAGGACTGTCGCAGTACAATGCCTGATACGCAAGCGTCTCGCCCGCGACAAGACCACAACTATTAACCATTAAACAATCAGGGGAACAGCATTCGCCATTCCCCTGATTTCCTATAATCGTTACTGCGATGAGTTTCCGCCACCACCGCCAGCACTTTATTGTTCTCTATACAAAGATTTTATCTCAGAAGCATCTAAGACTCTATTATATATTCTTACATCATCTAAGATGCCAAGTAATGGATATGCCCAATAGGATGGTACGCCTGAGTAATAGTGCATTCCCAAGGCCATAGGATCGGAATTACCATAGGTAAATGGATAAGATAATGTCCTCTCATCCATAAGGATACCATCAAGATAAATCTTGGCTTGGTCTCCCTCCACAGTGCCTGTCACCATGTGCCAGACTCCGACTTGAGGTATTTCTTCTATAAATGCATCATTATTACCGTTATACAAGTTTTGAGCACCAACATTTCTTACACATAAACGATAAGAACCATTAATAATGTCTCTTCCCTTACATATTAAGTAACCCGAACCATAATCGTCGGCATCGGTATAAACCCAAGCATTTAGTGTAAATGTACTGCAATGCAGTGTCTCATTGTCGGGAACGGATATGTAATTAAAAGCTTCACCAGGGAATCGGTATGCGCTGTTTGAATTGCCAAACCTATCAGATACCAATTCTACATTACCAATTACAGAGCCGTGGTTCCCGTTTCCACTTTCATCATTTGCATTGCCGTTGAATGGATAATAAGCTACAAGCCCTTCATCTACATTACCACCACTAGGTACTGTTACCGGACACTCTGCATATACCCCGCTGCCGTCTGTGGCACTACATGTAATCGTGCAGCTACCACCGCCGACAGCCGTGACCGTTGCGTTACGTCCTTCCCCAGAAACGACAGCCACCTCCGAGTCGCTGCTTGACCAAAGGACATCTTTATTGTCTGCACTGAGAGGGAGTACAGTTGCTAACAATGTTTTACTCTCTCCATATTCCATCGTCAGCTCATTTGGTGCTAACACAATACGGGTCACAGGGGTGAATTCACCTGAAACAGTAATGAGAATCGTCTCTGTCGTTCCTGCCCGCAGGTCCTTGACGGTTACTACGGCAGAACCTTCCATTTGTTTTGAGGCAGAAATTTTGACGTAGGGCTGATCATTATTCTTTATAATTTCGGCTGAACATAACCCTTCGATGGAAGATATAGCAGAATAGTCACCCCATCCACCATTAATAGCGACATACTGTTCCTGTCCCTTCTTCAAGGTGACTGAGTTCAGAGGTGTGTCTAAGTTCAACGTCATCGGCTCGGGGACAGTGAACTCGGTAACAGGAGAAGCCACGAAAGTACCAAACACATTCTTCACAACAGGACGAACTACATACTTGCCAGCAGAGTAGTTTTCCATATTATGGCCGACGTATGTCTTTGATGTCTGTTTAATATATCTAGTATTGACATCTTGGGCGAGACTATTGTCGAGTTCGTCGTAAACAGCCATACCTACATATACAGGAAGTTCGGTTTGGAAAAGAATATCTCTCGTTACCTCAGAGAATAATGCTGTTGAAGAAAAAGAAGTTTCATTCAAACCTTTCAATTCTGGCTTTGTAAACTCTGGAAACAGATAGTATTCTTGCTTAAGCCAGTCGGGAGATAAAGTATAAGATGGTAGCTTAAATTCTTTGCCGAACATACCAGCAGAGGCCTCTGCCTTCAGCTTTCCTGCAAAGGACACCTTCGTATCTTTTAGCAAATCGTATGCACTAAAGCCATATTCGGTAAGCCCATCAGTACTTGCCACTATCTTGCCTGATACCTCTACACCTGGCTTAACATTGAACTTGGCATAAGGGAGTCCTCCCTTATCATAGAGAATGTATGCAAAAACCTGCATCATCGGACCAAGGAAAAGTTTTCCCTCCATGTTGATTGCCACTTCCGGATCTTTCCATCCACTTTCATGATTGAAGAAGAAACCGTTGTTTTCCTCGATAGACGAGTCATATCCTCCCGTCGCCTTCATTTCATAAGTGAGTTTACCTTCAACTGAAACATCTCCTTCTAATTCAAGAAAACCGCCAAAGCGTATTTTACACCTTAATCCCGGTATTCCTGTTTCCACTGGAATAAACCCCAAGAACTCTTCTATCGGCGGAATAATGTCCTTCTTGAACTTGACCGTATAGTCTATTCCATATTCCATCTTAGGCTTTGCGGCAATCATAAATTTATTGTCAATGCCCTTAACATTATAAACAATATTATAATCAATATCTACGCTCGGTTTGGCACTGAGATTTATCGAAGCTGTCTTCCCATCGCTGAGCTTTAAAGAGAATTTCCCAAGTGGTACTTCTATTGTTCCGTCTTCATTAATCTTTATTTTGCGAGGAGACTTGCGCCGGGAAGAATACATGTCTTCGTCATCTTCGTAGGCTATGGTCTTGCCGACACAGATGAGTTGGTCATAAACATCTTCAAGCCCAACTTCGCTGCAATCTATGCGAGTCGTTCCATCTGCGTAAACAATATTCACAACCCTTCCTGCAAAACCTGCATCGTATGGTTCGCCATAGACATCACTGATGACTACCTGTCCAACTGCGGGAAGCATGGAAGCGGGAATAGATGAATCGAATGTGACCGAGAGGCTGTCAACGACGACTGTATACGGAATGTGCTCTTCCGTTATATGGAAGATGCCATCCTTGAACTCTGGCGCTGGTGCCCGGAAGCCGATGCTGTCGATGACTTCGATGGGGATGCGGTAGCAGCTGTCGGGAGTCCAGACTTCCTGCGTGACGATGTTGTCGTACTCCACGCTGTCGAGGCCGATGTTGCTGTACGTGATGCTGTCAACGTCGATGTTGAGCCAGGCGTTGAAGTCGCCGTCATTGCGGTAGTTGTAGAGGGCATACTGGCTCTGTTGCTGCTGTGCCGCCAAGCCAAGGACGCTCAGCAGGGCTATAATCAGGGAAATATATCGTGTCCGTTTCATGGCTTCTGGATTTTATAGGTTACGTCGTTTACTTTCACCAGATAGATGCCGCTCTGCAGGGAGCCAAGCGGCAGAGAGAGGTTCTTTCCCTGACCAGGGCGCACGCTGTAGAGCTGCTTGCCGTCGAGCGTATAGATGCTGACGCTGGCATCGGCGGGCAGGTTGCTGAAGTCGATGCGTTCGCTGCCGCCCGTCTCGTCGAACATCTTGATTTCCCCGATTGCAGTCGCCTCGTCGGTTGCCTTCTCGTAGTGCATGTGCTGCAGGTTCTCAAGAGGCAGGCTGACAGAAGCCATTCCCGACGAGATGACGAGGTAGGGCTTCTCTATCCTGACTTGCGGCATGCCGTCGAGCAGGTACTTCGTCGTCGTGCCGTCCATAGCGGTAACGACCAGCATCTTCGGCTCTGCCTTGGCGATGGTGTCGAGAGCGAGGTGGAAGCCTTTGCCATTCTTGTCGGCAGCATCGGCGATGGTGTCGATGAGCTCACATTGTGCTGCCCATTTCCGCTCAGCTTCTGTAGGCAGGCGGAAGCGTTTGCCTGTCTGCCCTCGGAGCAGGGAGATGAACTGCTGAATTTCTTCGATGCTGGCGGTGTCTTTGATTGATCCTCTATCATCTTCCGAAGGAAGATTATATCTTGGAGCTCTATGTACATGTGTCCCTCCCCCACTTGAACCATTTCCTGCAATATCTGATTCGTCTTCTCCCATCAATGCTTTCCATAGGTTTTTCTGCACCTCGTGCGTGGAGATGTAGAACTTCTTCACGCCTTCGCCTTCTGGCACAAGCACCATGTCGGCAAAGAGTTGTTCAATCACTTCGCGGTTCTCCGTGGGCACCTTGTCCCACCGAACGCTTTCAATCGGATAGCTGCCGGCATCGCTCTGTGCCCAAGCTCCGAAGGCTGACGCTGCAAACAGCAGGACAGCCCAAAGGGTTTTAAGTTTCATATTGTCTGTAATTATATTTAATATTGTCGCTGCACACATTTGATTTTGCACATTATCGCCACAAAGTTAGGAAAAAATGACGAAACTGCCAAATGATTGCGAGAAAAAGTAACATGTATTGTATGTGAACTGACATGACCGCAAGATTCTTCAGCTGCTTCTGAGAGCATAGCTATTTACATAAACAGTATGTTTTTGTGGCAAAGCAACCATCTTCTGCAATTAACTTGCTTTTACACAAACAGTATCTTTTGAAGTTACCAACGTGAAACTTTTTGTTTCGTTGGCGAAACAAAAAGTTACGCATTGGTAACAAATCGTTTTTACAGGGCGTGAAATATCATATCACATTTCTTGAGGTTTTGTATGACCCGAAATGTGGGGAGCTTCATAACAATCGCGGAGGGATGTATAGATGCAGAGGAGATTGCTCCGGCTTGCCGCTTGAGTGAAACTAAACTCAGGCTCTGCCGCCTGAGCATCTGCGAAAAGCAGAGCGCAAGAAGCTTTAGCTCGACAAAAGTCAACCCTCACGAGGGTTTAATCCTCGGAGGGCGACACGTTAGTGGAGCTGGAGGGGATTGCTCCGGCTTGCCGCTTGAGTGAAACGAAAAACCCTCACGAGGGTTTAATCCTCGGAGGGCGACACGTTAGTGGAGCTGGAGGGGATTG
>CACXLY010000087.1 GCA_902768605.1 uncultured Bacteroidales bacterium | reverse complement strand
CAACAGCTTTAACCATAGTTTAACTAAAAAACGTATCACTATGATGAAGAAGTCAAAATCAAATCCGTGGATGAAGAGCAAGGCGCTCTATGTCATCCCGGTCGCTGCGTTGGCTCTCAGCGCCTTCGCAACGCCTAAGTTCGTCGCTCCCATCGAGGAGACAGTTACTAAACTCGAGGGCAAAGGTACGGAGAATTCCGCTAACTTGCAAGTCCTTGAGCAGGAAAATGAGCCTGTCGTTCAAAAAGACATGGCACAGAGTTCCACAGAGAATGTCATTCTGGAGGAAGCAAAGCAGCAGGACACGGAAGAACGTCCCCTGATTGTCCTCAACGGCAAAATCTTCGAGATTCCTAAGGATGCGAAGAACATCAACCTCAAAAGGATGCACGAAGAGCAGCTCACGAAACTGCTTAATATCAATGTCGAGGACGTCGAGAGCATTGCCGTACTGCAGAAGGATGAAGCCACCAAAATATGGGGCGACAAAGGTTCCAATGGTGCCATCGTAATTGCGACCAAGAAAGAAACGAAGGAACCTGAGAGTCAGAACGTTGTCTATAACAAGCAGACAGGAACTAATGACCCTGTTCTCAAGGAACTCGTCAAGAAGCTGCCCGGTGCAAAGATGGACGACGAAGGCAATATAACAGTCAACGGCAAGAGCGTTACCAAAATAATGGTCGATGGCAAGGAAGCCTTCAACATAGGGGACAGCATCTTTAACGTTCCTGCTGTGAATGCCAAGTATCCTGGCGGTGAAGGAGAACTCTACAAGTTCTTGTCGATGAACATCCGCTATCCGAAGCTCTGTCAATCATTTGGTGTGCAAGGTCGCGTCATCATAAGCTTCGTTGTTGAGAAGGACGGCAGTATCACGGAAATTAAGAAGCTACGCGGACCTGGCATGGAACTCTCGGAGGTTGATGTGACTTCCTATAAGGAGAAGAATCCTGAGAGCACAGAGGAGCCCAAGGTGGGACAAGACCTGGGAGAACTGCTCTACGAAGAAGGAGTGCGTGTCTTGAAGGCAATGCCGAAGTGGGAACCTGCCAAGGATAAGGACGGTAATATTGTCCGCAGCCGCTTCAACCTGCCTATCATGTTCCGGCTCAGCGCGCGTCAGGAAGGGAATAGCCCCCAATAACAATGCTTATAGTTTTTAGAAGTTAATAATTTGGCGCCATACAGCTCCTTCGTTGCGAAACGAGGGAGTTTTTTTTTGTTTCCTATTCCTTAATTAATACTAAAAATTCGGTATTATTTGCGATGGATTGGGCTTTTTTTGCTATATTTGCACGCGAAATAACTAAGCAAAGGAAGATATGGGATTCTTTAATTTCTTTAGCAAAGAGAAGAAGGAAACGCTCGACCAGGGGCTTGAGAAGACGAAGGAAAGTTTCTTCGGCAAACTGACGCGTGCCGTTGCAGGCAAGTCGAAGGTGGATGATGAGGTGCTCGACAACCTCGAGGAAGTCCTCGTGACGAGCGATGTGGGGGTTGAAACGACCCTCAACATCATCAAGCGAATCGAGGAACGAGTGGCGCGAGACAAGTACGTCACGACTGGCGAGCTGAACAACATTCTTCGCGATGAAATCGCACAATTGCTCACTGAAAACAACACAGACGATACCGAGGGCTTTCAGATTCCTGCCGACAAGCGGCCGTATGTCGTCCTTGTCGTGGGCGTGAACGGCGTGGGCAAGACTACAACAATAGGTAAACTCGCCTATCAGTTCAAAGAGGCTGGCTTGAAGGTCGTGCTTGGTGCAGCTGATACGTTCCGCGCCGCTGCTGTCGAGCAGATATGCATCTGGGCCGAAAGGGTAGGGGTACCTGTCGTGAAGCAGAAGATGGGCAGCGACCCAGCCAGCGTGGCCTTCGATACGTTGAACAGCGCAATTGCCAGCGGAGCCGATGTCGTCCTCATCGATACTGCGGGCCGTCTGCACAACAAGAAAGGCCTCATGGACGAGCTTTCGAAGATTAAGCGCGTGATGCAGAAGCTCATGCCCGATGCGCCGCACGATGTGATGCTTGTCCTTGATGGCAGTACCGGCCAGAATGCCTTCGAGCAAGCCAAACAATTCACTTCGGCGACAGAGGTGACGAGTATGGCCATCACGAAGCTCGACGGAAGTGCCAAAGGCGGCGTAGTCATCGGCATCAGCGACCAGTTCAAGATACCTGTCCGCTACATCGGCCTCGGCGAACGAGCCGAAGACCTTCAGCCCTTCAATCGCAGAGAGTTCGTCGACTCCTTATTCAAGAATTAAGAATGAAGAGTGAAGCTGCTGTGTTGTAAATTACTAAATTACTAAATAGTAAATAAATAGTAAATAGTAAATTGTTAAATAGTAAATCAATAGACCTTATCACCCTCGGTTGCAGCAAGAACCTTGTTGACAGCGAGAAGCTCATCCATCAGCTGGAGCTGAACGGCTTCAAGGTGACGCACGATGCAGAGGAGCCCGAGGGGGAGATTGCTATCGTCAATACCTGCGGTTTCATCGGCGATGCGAAGGAAGAAAGCATCAACATGATACTTGAGCTTGCGCAGCGAAAGGAACAAGGCAAGATAAAGCAGCTCATCGTGATGGGCTGCCTCTCGCAGCGTTACTTCGAGGAGCTGAAGCAGGAACTGCCTGAGGTGGACCGCTTCTATGGGAAGTTCGATTGGGAGCAAATCATTACCGACCTGAACGGCACTTATCACAAGGAAGCATCTGGCGAAAGGCACCTCACGACGCCTTCGCACTATGCCTACTTGAAGATAAGCGAGGGCTGCAACCGGCACTGCGCTTATTGTGCCATTCCTATCATCACAGGCAAGCAAAAGTCCCATTCCATCGAAGAAATCGTGGCTGAGGTGGAAGGTTTGGTGGCGAAGGGAGTGAAGGAGTTTCAGGTCATCGCGCAGGAGCTGACGGGCTACGGCACCGACCTCTACGGCAAGCAGATGATTGCTCCGCTCATCGACCGCATCGCCGAAGTGCCTGGTGTGGAGTGGATAAGGCTTCATTACGGCTATCCTGCCCATTTCCCTTGGGAACTCTTGGAGGTGATGAAGCGTCACGAGAACGTCTGCAAGTACCTTGATATTGCCTTGCAGCACATCTCCGACAGTCAGCTTACGGCTATGCGTCGGCACATCACAAAGCAAGAAACCTACGATTTCATCGAGAAAATCCGCAAGGAAGTGCCCGGCATTCACCTTCGCACGACACTCATGGTGGGCTTCCCCGGCGAGACTGACGAAGACTTTCAGGAACTCATCGACTTCGTGAAGTGGGCGAAGTTCGAGCGAATGGGTGCCTTTGCCTATAGCGAAGAGGAAGGGACGTATGCCGCAGAGCATTACAAAGACGATGTCCCGGAAGAAGTGAAGCAGGTGCGTCTCAGCAAGTTGATGCGCGTCCAGCAACAGATAAGTGAAGAAGTTCAAGCCCACAAGGTAGGGCAAACGATGAAAGTCATCATCGACCGCGAAGAAGGCGATTACTTCGTAGGCCGCACAGAATACGACTCGCCGGAAGTTGACCCGGAAGTGCTCATCAAGAAAAGCCCCTCTCCTAACCCCTCCCCGAGGAGAAGGGAACGTCTCCGTCCAGGCATGTTCGTCAATGTAAAGATAGAAATTGCCGATGAATTCGACCTTTTTGGAGAAATTGTCAAATCGTGAAATTGTCAAATCGTAAAATTGTCAAATCGTAAATAATAAGATGAACAACAAAGAATTTATAGCAGACCTCGCGAGTCGCACCAAGTTGAGTAGCAGAGAAGCCGCATCGTTGGCAAGTGCTGCCGTTTCTGCCATCATCGGCGAACTGACGGAAGAAAACTCGATACTCGTCCCCGGTTTTGGCACCTTCGAGGTAAAGAAGAAGCTGGAGCGCGTCCTGGTCAATCCCACCACCAAGCAGCGCATGCTCATCCCGCCAAAGATGACCGTGAGCTTCAAACCCAATACGTCTTTGAAATTAAGAGTTAAGAATTAAGAGTTAAGAATTATGGCTAACAAGATAACCCTTCCTCAGCTTGCCAAGTCGTTGGCACAGAAGAAGAACCTGCCGCAAAAGGATGCCGAGGCGTTCCTCAAAGAGTTCTTCGACTCCATCATTCAGAACGTGACTGCCGATAAGGTTGTCAAGATAAAAGGTTTGGGCACGTTCAAGCTCATCGAGGTGCTCGACCGCGAGAGCGTCAATGTCAACACCGGCGAACGCATCGTCATTCCCGGGCACTCGAAGCTTTCATTCGCACCCGAGAACGCACTCAAGGACCTCATCAACAAGCCCTTTGCCGACTTCCAGACTGTCGTCATCAACGAAGGGACGAGCATCGAGGAGATGGAAAGAGTGCCGGACTCAGAAACGCCACAATCTCCTTTAGAAGGAGAACCCGACCTGGATGATGATGCAGAGCCCGAGGCCGCCGCTCAGCCAGTTCAAGCATTTGCGCCTGTTCCTGAGCCCGAGCCGGAACCAACTCCGGAACCAACTCCAGAGCCTGAACCTGTTCCAGAGCCTGAACCTGTTCCTGAGCCTGAACCTGTTCCTGAACCTGAACCTGTTTCAGAGCCTGAGCCTGAACCAACTCCTGAGCCTGAACCTGAACCTGTTCCTGAGGTTAAAGAAGAGAAAAAGGAGGAAGCGGTTCCTGAGCCCGAGGTTAAGCCCGAGGTAAAGGAAGAGCCAACCCCCGACCCCGAGGATAAGCCTGAGGTTAAGGAAGAGCCGAAGCCTGAAGTTGAACCAACTCCTGAACCTGCGCCTGCGCCTGAACCTTCGGCAAAGGAAGAGCCTGCAGGTTCCTCTCCATCGGGAGATGGGAAAGGCCATCGCTTGTGGGCTTGGGCATTGGGCCTCTTGCTGCTTTGCGTGATAGTGTTCTTCGCGTCTCGCTCCTTGACGCAGAAGTCAGCAAACGTGGAGCCAGCGGCTGTAGAGCCTCAAGTGGAGGCACCTGTCGAAGCTCCTGCGCCCAAGGTTGAGTACGCTCAGGTACCTGGCGGCGAGTACAGGATAGTGGGTACTCGCAAGACGCACGTCATGAAGCCCGGCGAGTTCATCACCCGCATCGCCATCGAGGAGTACGGCAACAAGGACTTCGCTCCGTACATCATCGTGCACAACGCCTTCCCCGACCCCGACAACGTCCCCGTCGATATGGAAATCAAACTGCCCGAACTCGAGAAGATTGAGTAAAGATAACAAGAAAGCCGCCCGTCAAGAGCGGCTTTCTTTTGTCGTAACATCAGATTATTTCACAACTTCTTTCCTGCCATTGACGATATATATACCCTTTGGCAATCCCTTGAGCGTCGTCACCTGATGGCGAATCATCTTGCCGTCCATCGTGAAAACATCGAAGGGCTTGTCGTCAACGTAAACGTCGGCTAAAGCATCCCAGTCTTCTACGACCTCAAACTCATAGGAGTAAGTCTCACCGAACAATTCTGACCAACTCTTTGCCCTGAAGTATAGCGTATGTTTGCCTACGGGCAATTCAGCCATGTCTATGTCAAACTGCACGATGCCGGGACAGACAGCAGTCTGCTTAATAGCGTCTTGTTCGTCAATCCAGTACTCGTAGCTGATGAGTTCGTCGTCGAAGATACCGTTGTTGATGTAGAACGGTATCTGCTTCCATGCACCGCCTTCGCCCCGCTCGTTCAAGGTGCGGTAGTTGAAGAAGTGAAGGCCGTAGCTCATCTGACTGATGTCGATGTTGAACTTCACTTCGCCTCCTTCGAAAGGCATGCGGTGCGGGTGCTGGTCGTAGCTTGTCACCCAGTACTCTATCCATGCACCTTCATCGGTTCCAGGCCAGCCTTCGGGCACGAGGAATGGTATTACCTTCCATGTATCGCCTTCGCCCCGCGCGTTTAGCGTGCGATAGTTGAAGAAGTGCATACCCGGGGAGTATCGGCTGGCATCGATGTCGAGCATGACGGCTGTGCCGGCGTATGGTTCGCGGTGCGGCTGCTGGTCATAGCCTGTCACCCAGTACTCGACCATCGTGGCATCGTTTGTGCCGGGCCAGTACTCAGGCATGAGGAAGGGGATGCACCTCCAAACGCCTTTCTCACCGCTCTCGTCGTAAGGCAAGACATTGAGGAAATGCAGGCCTGGAGTGAGCGAAGAGATGCCATCAACTGTGAAGGTCTGCTCGCCAAGTATCAGGTCGGTCCACTTCGCGCTGCCTCGGTTGCTGTCTATCCATTGCTCGCAGCGTATCTGTGCCGATGTATGCAGCCAGACTGCGATCAGTGCCAAGAGCATTAATATAAGTCTTCGCTTCATAGTGCTATTCCTTCGACAATGTGAGCGTCACGTTAAGTTTCTTGTTTACTGCATCAATTTGTACTGCACTCTTTGTTACGCGAGGCAGTTCAGGTGTTCGTCGGAAGGGATTCTGCCCGCCATAACAACCTATCATCGTGCCGTCGCTTCCGAGATAAGAAGATGAGCTATAGCCAATAACTTTATCATCATCAATATTAACTTGATAACAGTTGTTGAAGGTGGCAGAGGAATTATAAAAGAAGGGATAATTATTATAATCCGAAGCCTCTCCGCCTATATCCAGATATGTGCGAGTAGGATATATACAATAATTAAAAATACATCCGCCTACACATGTACCCATATAGCTACCATGTGTGTATGCACGACACCATCTAAACACGCAATTATCAAAAGTTGCCAAGATGGTGTCCTGGATATCTCGGATGTTGCAA
The DNA here is from genome assembly GCA_902768605.1 of uncultured Bacteroidales bacterium. The sequence goes on along the minus strand of CACXLY010000087.1, from coordinate 2,726 downwards.
TGGTTGAAGTAGGCATTGCCATGCAAGTAGTCGTATGGCTTTAAAGTAAAAATTCTTGTATTGAAGCAATTGAACTCCTTTACCTTCTGCGTGAGGTGAAGTGTGCCCTGAATGTCGCAGCGGTCGAGCTTCACGTCGTGGAAGTCGCTCTCGGTAAAGTTCAAGTTCTGCATCTGGCACTTGCGTATAGTACATTGCTTGTAAGCGCTTGTCACATTCACGTCGCCCGTAAAGGTCAGTGCATCGAGTACGGGCATGTTCAGCTTTGTCTGTCCACCAATGTAGACGGTGCAATTGCCGGAGATTATTGTCTCAGGGCCTGTGCCGCGAACCATGATGCGCTTTGTTACATTGAAGGGTTCGAACGAACCGTTGCTCAGATAGATGGTGTCGCCGTCGGAAGCGGCATCAACTGCTTGCTGCACCTGGTCGTACATGTACATTGTCCGCTGACCGTTGTGGCTCAGCATCACTGTGGGTGCTACGTCAGCCTTAGCCTCGGCAAACGTCAGAGCTAATAGTGCTCCTAAGAGTAAGTTTCTTTTCTTCATTGTGCTGTTTGTTTTTAAGGTGAATCATTTATTTTTGTCCTTTCGCTCTACAAAGATACGAAAAAAAAGGCATAGTAGATGACAAAAACAAACTTTTATATAAAATTTTTTGCTTTAGGGGTTAACAAAATGGGGGGTGTCGAGTATATAATAGCGTGAGGGTTCTGCAAAAGACGGTCATTGACACGTGCCAGCTTGGCCAACTTCACGTGCATGGTTTGTCGACTACCTGTGAGACGTCTTCGCTGCCCTCGCGCAAAACATTTATTATTTTAATTATTAATCCTTTAAACTTTATTATTTATGATTAAGTACAGTATCTCTATCATGAGTGCCAAGCCCGGCACCAAGAAGGAAAACATCAATCACACCAAGGCTTACGGCTCAGCGCAGGTGGATGAAATCCTTGACCTCGACGCTTTCTGCAAGCATATTGCCGACCACCATTCGCCCTTCTCCAAGGGAACCATCAAGGGTGTTCTCTGCGATGCTGTTTCCTGCCTCCGTGAGCAGATGCTCGCCGGCAACAAGGTGAAGCTCGGCGACCTGGGAGATTTCCACGTTGAACTTGACACCGAAGGTGCAGTCACCACGGAAGACTTCTCTTCTACCAACATCAAGAACGTCAACATCCGTTGGACGCCCAGCGACAGCTTCAAGAACCTCCGTCGGGAGGCCACCTTCCAGCTTGTCCCCAGTCGCAAGCTCGCAGCCGACGCCATCGAGGTCATCAAGAACACCGATACGATTCAGGGTCTCGAGTAAATCTCGAACCCTGAATAATGACAAAATAAAAGATAAAAATTAAAAATTAAAAATGAGGCTACGCCACAAAGAGGCGCTGGGGGAATAGACAAACGAGTCCCCTCCTCCAGGGAAAGGTTAGTAAGGCGGATTGTGGCTTAAGCGGGTTGTAATTCATAGTTATCAGGCAAGGGCGACAGAGCACCGATATCGGTATTCTGTCGCCCTTTGTTTTTCTCCTTTATCGGGATGTCGGGAGGCAACCTGAGCCAAAAACATGTACCTTTTGCTACTATTTTAACAAAGTTAAACACCCTTATAACTTTATTTATCATTTCTCATTTGGCAGATAGCGCGGAAAGCAGTAATTTTGCACGCGAAAAGAAAAAAAGAAATAAAAAAGGAAGTAATAAGAGGAAGTAAAAGAAGGAAGTAAACTCGCTGCGCTCGTGGACGATAGCTTTGATAGTCTATAAGATGTTTACCAGCACAAAGTGCTTTACTTCCAATCCACATGCTGGCTTTACTCCCATTTTTGCTCCCACTTAAATTTGTAGAAACATGGCAGAATCAATCGACATTCGCGAACTAAATGAACGCATCGAGAGACAAAGTGGCTTCGTCACAAATCTGGTGACGGGCATGAATCAAGTGATTGTAGGGCAGAAGCATCTCATCGAGTCGCTGCTCATCGGTCTGCTCAGCGACGGACATATCCTCCTGGAGGGCGTGCCCGGTCTGGCTAAGACGATGGCCATCAAGACGCTGGCGCAGCTGGTGGACTCCAAGTTCAGCCGCATACAGTTTACGCCCGACTTGCTCCCCGCCGACGTCATCGGCACGATGATATACAGTCAGAAGGACGAGAAGTTCCTCGTAGAGCAGGGTCCCGTCTTCGCCAACTTCGTGCTGGCCGACGAAATCAACCGTGCTCCGGCCAAGGTGCAGAGCGCTTTGCTCGAGGCCATGCAGGAGCGTCAGGTCACCATCGGCAAGAACACCTTCAAGCTGCCGAAGCCCTTCCTCGTGCTCGCCACGCAGAACCCCATCGAGCAGGAGGGCACCTATCCTCTGCCCGAGGCGCAGGTGGACCGTTTCATGCTGAAGGTCGTCATCGATTATCCGAAACTCGAGGAGGAGAAGCTCATCATCCGTCAGCAGATAAAGGGTGAGCAGCAGGCTGTGAGACCCGTGATGGGTACGGACGAGATCATGAAGGCTCGCGAGATTGTCCGCGAGGTCTATCTCGACGAGAAGATTGAGCAGTACATCGCCGACATCGTCTTCTGCACGCGCTATCCCGAGAAGTACGGCCTGAAGGAGATAAAGGACTACATCGAGTTCGGCGGCTCTCCCCGTGCCAGCATCAACCTGGCTCTGGCAGCCCGTGCCTTTGCCTTCATCAAGAGGCGCGGCTATGTCATTCCCGAA
>CACXLY010000086.1 GCA_902768605.1 uncultured Bacteroidales bacterium | reverse complement strand
TATCTTTGCCATCGCTATCACATTTGTGATTCCCCCAATTTTTCACTTTCTCAGGGTGATTGGGGGATTTTTCTTATCTCCTGCAAAGATACAAAAAAATATATCACATTGACAAATAAATGGTTATAAATAATCATGACATTTGGCGATAAGCCCTATTATAATAATTATCTCGTATTATTAGCGAATACAGCGAAAATCACTTATCTCTTTTTTTGCCTGTTGCGGTTGTTGCGCTTGTTGCGGTCACTCATCAAATGGTTGTTTTTCAAGTTATTAAACCAAGTTTGACATGCAAAAGAATGCCGCCGGACAACTTGACACGTTGAATCAGACAGCTTGACACGTCGAATCGGACAGCTTAACACGTCGAATCGGCCGACTTGACAGCCTGCGATGAAAGAGTCCTCCTGATGCAGGACAAAGGCTCTCGGCGTTGCTCAACACCCAAAAGTGCAGAAAACGACCATTCCATCGAAAAATATGGGCTTCACAACCCCACTTTTTCCACCCCGAAAAGATGCTTTTCCAAGGAAAAAACAAATACATTTTGGGGGTAATTTGACACATGAATCCGACGATGGAAGTGTCCTTAGTTTTCATTGGACTCATATTATTCCTTAATTTTTCTATCTACTATCTTCATCATTTCAATTTATTTTCGTATCTTTACACCCGAAAAACGCAAAACAACCACAACTATGAGACACCTGAAACCCGATTTCCTCAACTTTTTGGTGGCTGCCCTTCTGCTGTGCCTTGCCACCCATACCCATGCTTCGGACTGGCTTTTCCTCGATGGCAAGAGCGACTACAAGATTGTCATCTCTGCCTATGCCTCCACTTCCGAACAAACGGCCGCAAAGGAATTGCAGCAGTACATCGAGCAAATGAGCGGCGCCCTGCTGCCCATCACCAACGACCTGAACACTACGGGGAAACGCATCATCATGGGCTACAACGGACGTGTGAAGGCTCTCACTGGCGCACAAATGCCGGAGAAGGACGACGAGAGCTTCACCTACAAGACCGTGGGAAGCGACCTGCTCATCTGGGGCGGCTCACAGCGAGGCACCATGTATGGCGTCTTCACCTTCCTCGAGAGGGAATTTGGAATCCATTGGCTCACACCCAGCTGCACCGTCGTCCCCAAGTACAGGGGATGGAAGCTGCCTCGGCTGAACCACTCGGAAAAACCCTTCATCGGCTACCGCTACAGCAACTATTTCGTGGCAAACAACGCGAAATGGAGTGCCCACACCCGCGAAAACATGAAATGGGGGCCCACCATCAACGAGTATGGCAACATCGAGGCCTATTGGGGCGCTCACACAATGGGAGAGTTCGTCACCACAAGGGAGTTCTTCGGGTCGCATCCCGAGTATTTCTGCCTGCGCGATGGCAAACGCTATGGCGGCTACGGCCAGCTCTGCCTCTCAAACCCTGAGGTCCTCGAAATATGCAAGGAAAGGCTGATGCAATTCATGCGCAGAAACCCCAACTACCGCATCTACAGCCTCTCGCAGAACGACAATTTCCTGTTCTGCCAATGCGACAAGTGCAAGGCCATCGAGGACCAGTATGGCGGGCACTCGGGCATCATCGTCTGGTTCGTCAACCAAGTGGCCGATGCCGTGAAGCAGGAGTTTCCCGACAAGTTCGTGGGCACCTTCGCCTACCAGTACTCGCGGCAGCCGCCCACAAATATCAAGCCTCGCGAGAATGTTGTCATAAGGCTTTGCAGCATAGAGTGTTGCTTTGCCCATCCCCTCGATGCAGGCTGTCCGCAGAACGAGAAGTTCATGAGCGACCTGAAGGGCTGGGCAGAGCTGGCGCCCCACCTCTTCATCTGGGACTACATCGTCGATTATGCCCAGTACATCGCGCCTTGGCCCAACTTCCAGGTGCTCGGCCCAAACATCAAGGTCTTCGGCGACAACAAAGCCATCGGCATCTTCGAGGAGGCGCAGTATCAATCGGCAGGAGCTGAGTTCGACGAGATGAAGGCCTGGACGGTCAACCAGCTGCTCTGGAACCCCAATCAAGATGTCGATTCGCTGGTCAGCATCTTCGTCAAGGGCTACTACGGCAAGGCCGCACCATATATTAAGGAATACTACGACCTCTGTCAGAGCCTCGTCAAGCCCGACATCCACTATGGCATCTATATCCGTGAGAATCATGAGATTTACAGCGACGACTTCATCCTGAAAGCCTTCGCCATCCTCGACAAGGCTAAGGCGGCGGCAGAGACAGAGTGGCTCCGGGAACAAGTGGACCGCGTCAGGATGCAGCCCCTCTATCTGTATTGTATGCGCCACAAAGCCGCTTCTCTGCAGGACGGCAACTGGGAAGAGCTGAAGCAGCTGATGCTGAAACACAGAGCCATGCACCGCGAAGGCCAACGGCAAGCAGGGTTCTTCACCTGGTTCGAGCAGGAAGCGAGGAAGTAATGAATAGCCTCCCCTAGCCCCTCCAAAGGAGGGGAAAATAAATAGTTAAATAACTAAATCGTAAATAAATAGTAAATCGTAAATCGTAAAATCGTAAATACCCTTATGTTTTCCGGAATAATAGAAGCGATGGCTCGCGTGGTTGCCATCGAGCACGAGCAGGACAACGTCCATCTGACTTTGACCTGTCCCTTCGTTGATGAACTTAGCATCGACCAAAGCATCGCCCACAACGGCGTCTGCCTCACAGTGGTAGCCATTGACCATTCACTATTGACCTACACCGTGACCGCTATGCGCGAGACTCTGGAGCGCAGCAACCTCGGACTGCTCCAGGTGGGCGACGAAGTGAATGTGGAGCGCTCGATGCTGATGAATGGCCGACTGGACGGGCATATCGTGCAGGGCCACGTCGACCAGACCGCCGTCTGCATCGCAGTAGAAGACCAGCAGGGCAGCCATCAGTACACCTTCAAATACGAAAGCACGAAGGAGATGGTCAGGCACGGCTATTTCACCGTCGACAAGGGCAGCGTGACCGTCAACGGCGTCAGCCTCACCGTTTGCCGACCCACAGAAGACACCTTCCAGGTCTGCATCATCCCCTATACCTTCGACAATACCAACTTCCATGCCATCAAGCCCGGCTCCGTCGTCAACATCGAGTTCGACATCATCGGGAAATACATCGCACGAATGCACGAAATTCAAAATTAATAAATTCAAAATTCAATAATATGAAGAGGCTTTCTTATTTTCTAATTCTCTTATTTTCTGCATTTCTCAATGTTCAGGCAGGAAAACACATCGGTATCTGGCCGAAAGGCAAGATGCCCGATGCTCAGCCTCAGCAGATTGCGGCTATGACGGCCGAATCAGGTCAAGAAGGCTTCAACCCCGACAAGTACCGAATGCCCTACCTGGAATGGATGGACAAGCCCGCCACTCCTAATGGCTGCTGCATGATACTCATCTCGGGCGGTGGCTACTTCAACACTTGCGACAACAACCTCATCACCCTTTGGACAAAGCGCTTCACAGAGCTTGGCTTCCAATGCGTCAACTTCGTATATCGCACTCCACGGCCAGAAGGGCTCCCCATCTACAAGAGTGCCTGGGAAGACGGCCAGAGAGCTGTCCGAATGGTTCGCAGCGAGGCAAAGAAGCGCGGCTTCGACCCCAAGAAGATTGGCACCATCAGCATGTCGGCAGGCTCGCACTTGGCTCTGCTGCTCGCAACCAGTTCGCAGACACCCGCTTATGCTCCCATAGATGCCCTCGATGAAGTGCCCTGCCACGTCAACTTTGCCATCGTCAATGCCCCCGCCTATGCCCTCAGCGACAGCGAAGGCGGCACACCAAATGTCCGCTTGGGCTATGGACCTGATGTCAGGCTCGACACCATCTTCCACTTCGACGAAAAGACCTGTCCCATGAGTCTGCATCACGGCGGCAACGACCCCTACAGCCCCAATGCCTCGACACAAGTCTTCCGCCAGCTCCGCAAGAGGAAGATTCCCGCAGAACTGCATCTCTATCCGGGCAAAGGACACGGAGCCTTCGGCCTGGAGCGAGGCATTGAGTTCCTCACACAGATGGGGCTGCTCGGTCCCATTCAGCCCGAGGTGGATATCATGAAGCGCTTCGACAACGACAACGACCGCGACAAATACTTCAAGGAGAACATCTGGCCCGATGGCAAGATGCCTTATGTGCAAGAGAATCAAGGCACTCCATACATCGAATGGCACATCCCAGCCAACCTCAAGACGAAGGCCATCCAGATTATCTACTCAGGCGGCAGCTACAATGGCAACAATCCCGAAAGCTTCGAAGTGGCTCCAGCACGTCGCTACCTCAACAGCCTCGGAATGGCAGTGGTGACCATGCGCTATCGCACACCTCGCCCTGCTCCCGAAACAGGCTTGAAGAAGCACATCTCAGCCTGGCAAGACCTGCAGCGCGCCATCAGAATCGTCAAGAGCAAAGCTGCCAGCTACGGCCTCGACCCCAACAACATAGGCATCATGGGCAGCAGCGCTGGCGGACACCTCACCCTGATGGGCGTGACATCCTCTGTGCAACAGGCCTACCTTCCCATCGACGACCTCGACAAGCAGCCCTGCAATGTGCAGTGGGGCATCGGCATCTATCCCGCTTATGCCCTGACAGACGGAGCTGAGAAACACAACACCACAAGCGGAACAGACGACAGCGCCGTGCTTGTTCCTGAGTTCAACTTCGACCTCAAGACAGCCCCGATGCTCTTCGTTCACGGCGACAAAGACGGCTGGGCTGCCATGAACTCCGTCAAGACTTGGGAGAAGATGCGAGCCATGGGCATTCAGAGCGAACTCCACATCCTGGCCACTCGCGAGCATTGCTTCCAGCGGACAGCATCTCCCGGCACCGGCAGCTACACCTATCTCGAACGCATCAGCGAGTTCTTGAAAGAGATGAAGAAGTTATAGACGAACGAAGAGTGAAGAGTGAAGAGTGAAGAATTAAAGCCTCCCCCAACCCCTCCAAAGGAATAGCCTCCCCCGACCCCTCCAAAGGAGGGGGGTGGAACAGCCCAAGAACCCTGTAAATAGTTAAATTACTAAATTGTAAATCAATTGTACATTGTACATTGTTAAATTGTAAATTACTTAAATCGTAAATAGTAAATCGTCAAATCGTAAATAAAATAAATGGTTACCATCATTGCCGCCATTGCCGAGAACAATGCCATCGGCCTGAAAGGCAAGCTCCTCTACTGGTTGCCGGCTGACTTGCGTCGCTTCAAGACACTCACCACAGGCCACACCATCATCATGGGCCGAAAGACCTTCGACAGCCTGCCTAAAGGCGCATTGCCCAACCGCAGAAATGTCGTCCTCTCTCGCAGCAAAAAGGACTTTCCCGATGCAGAGCGCTTTTCCTCCCTGAAAGAAGCCCTTGCCAGTTGCCCTGCCGAAGAAGAGGTCTATATCATCGGCGGAGCAAGCGTTTATGCAGAAGCCTTGCCCCTTGCCAATCGCCTCTGCCTGACAGAAGTGCATGATACTCCGAAGGAAGCCGACGCCTTCTTCCCCGAATTCAACCGCGATGAATGGCAAGTTGCCTTCTGCGAAAGGCATGAACCGGACGAGAAAAACAACCAGTCCTATGACTTCATAGACTATATTAAGAAATGAAACAATACTTAGATTTACTCCAAAGGATTCTCGATGAGGGCATCAGGAAAGAAGACCGCACAGGCACTGGCACCATCAGCATCTTCGGCCACCAGATGCGTTTCGACCTGAGCGAAGGCTTTCCCCTGGTCACCACAAAGAAGGTGCACCTGAAGAGCATCATCTACGAACTGCTTTGGTTTCTGCAAGGCAACACCAATGCCAAGTGGCTGCAAGAGCGGGGAGTGCGCATCTGGAACGAATGGGCTGACCCCGAGACAGGCGACCTCGGCCATATCTATGGCTATCAGTGGCGCTCCTGGCCTGACTATGATGGCGGCTTCATCGACCAGATTCAGCAAGCAGTCGATACCATCAAGCGCGACCCAGACTGCCGCCGCATCATCGTCTCTGCCTGGAATGTGGCCGACCTGAAGAACATGAACCTGCCGCCCTGCCATGCCTTCTTCCAGTTCTATGTGGCAAATGGCCGACTCTCCCTGCAGCTCTACCAAAGGAGTGCAGACTGCTTCCTCGGCGTGCCCTTCAACATCGCCTCCTATGCCCTGCTGTGCATGATGATGGCACAGGTGTGCGGCCTCGAACCGGGCGAATTCATCCACACCACCGGCGACACTCACATCTACCTCAACCACCTCGACCAAGTGCATCTGCAACTCACACGCCAGCCTCGCAAGCTGCCGCAAATGCACATCAATCCCGAAATAAAAGACATCTTTAAGTTTCAATACGAGGACTTCACCCTCGAAGGTTACGACCCCTACCCCGCTATCAAAGGCGTCGTAAGCGTTTAAAACACATTACCTATGAAAAGACACATCCTCTCTATCCTCAGCCTCTGTCTGCCTCTGTGTATGTTGGCAGCCAACACGAAAACATCCGTCAGCAAAGTTTCCACGCAGATTGCCATCACAGACGACGTGGACTTCCAGATTACGAATGCCACACCCTTTACTGACGAAGGACTGGTGAACATCGTCAACACCGAGCATGCCGTTGTCATTCTGACGAAGGTAAAGCCTTCCTTCGCCATCAGCCATTGGCTTTCCAAAGTGCAGATAAATGGTGCAAAGGCCGTCAACAACCGCAACTGCCAAGTGAAGATTTGGGACAAGGGCTGCATCATCATGCCCTACAAAAACAGCATCAGACCCCTGACTGTCTTCTCCGAGCAGCAGTTTGAGGGCGAGTCGGTCAACGGCTTCGGCACCGAGAACACCGGCGGCTACATGAACACCCTGAGCGAAGCAAAGCTCAACAACCGCATCCGCTCCTTCAAGCTGAAACGAGGCTACATGGTGACCTTCTCCACCCTGCCCAAAGGACGAGGCTACAGCCGCTGCTTCATCGCTGCCGACAAGGACCTCGAAGTGGCTACCTTGCCCGCTGTGCTCGACCAGAAGATTTCCTCCTATCGCATCTTCAAATGGTATGACACGGGCAAACCGCAGATTGCCGCAGCCGGAGGGAACACCGAGTTCTGCTCTGCCCTCAATGTCACCAGCACCTACACTTGGGGGACAACGAGCGACATGTCTCCTGATGTGGAGAATGTTCCCCACCACATCTACGAGAACTATCCTTCGCCGTCGGCACTCGGCGCTTGCACCACCTCACCCCATATGAAGACAAACAATGAGCCGATGAACCCTGCCGACGACCCCAAAAATCAGACTGAAGATGTGGATGCCGTGCTCGCCAACTGGCAAGACCTCATGGCTACAGGCATGCGACTCTGCTCGCCCTCTTCTTGGGACGGCAGCGACTACACCAACGGCACCGGCTACATCAAGCGCTTCATCGACAGCATCGATGCCCGTGGCTGGCGCTGCGACATCATCGACCTGCATTGCTATTGGCCCGAAAGCAACTTCAATACAATTGGCAACTGGACAAGCTCGACGGGTCGCCCTGTCTGGATATCCGAATGGGTATGGGGCGCTTCGTGGAACAGCAACGGAGCCTTTGCCAACGGTGTGACTGAGAGCAAGAACGCCGAAACCCTGCGGCGCATCTGCCCCGTGCTCAACAACAACGACTGCATCGAGCGCTACTACTATTGGAACTTCGAGCGCGACCCTTCGAAGCTCTACAAGAACGGCAGCCTGACTGCAGCCGGCAACTACTATGCCAGCATCACTTCGGGCGTGGGCTACAATGGCAAGTACGACTTCGTGCCTACCACGCCGCCTCAATATGGACCACGGAACTTCAAGCAAACCATCCTCGATACAGGCCAGACACGCCTCTCCTGGTACGATGCCAACGGCGAGTTCAACCAGCTCATGGAGGTTCAGATGAAGGATGCCAATGGCCTTTGGGTCGTGCTCGATACGATTCATCAGAAAGAGGCTGCCTCGAACTATACCTACACGATTGACAGCGACGACGAAAGCATCCTCTATCGTCTGCACCTCATCGACCTGTTTGGCAAGGAATACTACACCAACAACGAGATTTGCGTGGGCGATGCCTTCGAGATTGACGGCCAACTCTACTATGCTGGCGGCAATGTATTCCCGAATGGCGACTTCGACCTCGGCTTTACTGCCTGGACCAGCGGCTCAGGACAAATGCTTGCCGAGCCTCAGTTCCAGGTTGTAGGCGACGGAGGCTTTGGCGGTGGCCCGTATTTGCAGTCGCATCTCAATGGCAGCACCAACAACAAGGCAGCCATCAAGACTGCTGTCAGCCTCGTTCCCGCGCAGAACTATATCTTCCGCATTGCTTCAAGGAACGGCAGCAAATCCATGTCATTCTATTACTCTGAAAGTGGAACGGCATTGACCAAAGTGGCATGCAAAGCCACAGACGAAGCCGACTGGCACGAGGACATCTCCACCTTCAACAGCGGTGAGTACGCTTACGGCATCCTCTCCTGTCGCAACCTGGAAGCAAAGGCTCAGATTGACGGCGTACAACTGCGGCAGCTCTTCCCCACGAGAGAGGAGGCATTTGCAGATGCCGTTGCCAAGACAAGGCTCAGAGCCGAGGCACAGAAGGCTTACAACACAGCCTATCCCTTCCTCAACGACGACCTCGATGCTCGCCTGAATGCAGTTGCAGGCACAGATGCTGCTGCTTTGGCGGAGGCGGAGGCCATCTTGGCAGAGCACCTCTCCGCTATCAGGAAGAAGGAACAGACTGGCATCCTCACCACCACTCTGAACACAATTGTTGAGCGCCCCTGTCCCGACTACCAAGACATGCTCGGTCTGCTGGGCAACATGAACGAGGCACAAACGGCTGTGGGCCTGATTGGGTCGTACACCTTGCTGGACAGCATGATGCATGAGAACCTCGCCTTCTCGCTATCGAGCAAGCAACCCAAGAACCCATCCTTCGCCGGCGAGAAGTCCGATGGCTGGGAAATCAAGGCAGGCACCTTCAAGGACGGCGACCAAAAGGCTACCACCAAGTTCGGCAAGACCTGTTGGAATGCCTGGTGGAGCACGACAAGGCAGGATGCCACGATGGAAATCCGGCAGACCGTCAAAAACCTGCCCGAAGGCTACTATCAGATGGAATGCAAGGCGCTGACTGAGCACTTCTGCATCTCCGACCAGCACGGCTATCTCAAGAGCGGAAGCAGAGAGGCTGTCACGCCTACCATCAGCAAGGCATACTACGACTTGCCCGTCGAAAATCATTGGGACACGCTCACCACCACACCCATTTACGTGGAGCCTAATGGCTCACTCACAGTTGGCTTTGTCAGTTCGAAGCAAGGCGCGAAGACAGGCTGGTGGCACAAGTTCGGCGAGCCTGATGCCACAAGCGACAATCGCGAAGGCTGGTGGTGCGCCACAGACTTCGTGCTGATGTACCATCCCATAGATGATGTGACAGGCATCTCTGAGTTCCCGGAGTCTGCTGAGTTCCCTGATGCTTACTATGACTTGAGCGGTCGCAAGCTTGGAAAAGGCAACCTTCCAAAAGGCATATATATTAAGGTAGAGAACGGGAAGGCTGTCCTCCGTGCACGATAAGAAAACTTCATCGGCTCCCTTGCCGTGGTGGAGGAAAATATTGATGTGCCGGTTTCCATTTCGGCATTTCCCTCACGACACGAATAGCCTCTTCGGAAAGCAAAGGATCGGGCGATTTCATAACCTTTATACCATCGAGCGAACCATCCTTTTCAACGATGAAACTTACGACGACTTTGCCTTGAGGCTGGTTGGAAGTATAGCCTTCGGGGTATTTTATATGCTCCTGAAGCCACTTCATGCACGCTTCGTCGCCACCCGGGAACTGTGCATTCTCGAAATAATCAATAAATAGTCCGTCATCATCGCTTGCTTCCTTCGAAATTTCGCCACCGATAAACTTCACTTTCGAAGCGTCG
>CACXLY010000085.1 GCA_902768605.1 uncultured Bacteroidales bacterium | reverse complement strand
CGCATCGTTCCTCGACGCCACAGCCGACATCGTTCCCAACTGGAAACTCGCTACGCCTGACCCGATGGTGACTGTAGGCCTGAAGGCAGAAGGCTTCCGTGTGGAGATGATTATCCGCGGCTACCTGACTGGCTCGGCTTGGCGCGAGTACAAAGCTGGCTGCCGTGAACTCTGCGGCGTGAAGCTTCCCGAAGGCATGAAGGAGAACCAAAAGTTCCCCGAACCCATCATTACGCCGACCACAAAGGCTGAAGAAGGTCACGACGAGAACATCTCTGCCGAGGAAATCATCAAGCAGGGATTGGTCAGCAAGGAAGATTGGGAAACGATGGTGAAATACACGCGTGCCCTCTTCCAGCGCGGCACAGAGATTGCTGCAAAGAAGGGCCTCATCCTGGTTGACACGAAGTATGAGTTCGGCAAGCGTGACGGAAAGGTCATCCTCATTGACGAGATTCACACGCCCGACAGCAGCCGCTACTTCTATGCCGACGGCTACGAGGAGAAGTTCGCTAAGGGCGAGCCTCAGAAGCAGCTGTCGAAGGAGTTCGTACGCCAGTGGCTCATCGAACACAACTTCATGAATCAGCCCGGACAAGTCATGCCTGAGATCACCGATGAGTATGCTCAGAGCGTGGCCGACCGCTACATCGAGCTCTACGAACACATCGTGGGCGAGAAGTTTGTACCTGCCGACAGCGAAGGTGACATTGCCCGTCGCATCGAAAGGAACGTGACAGAATGGCTGAATTCAATTCACAATTCATAATTCATAATTCACAATTGGGCTACGCCCTAAGTCTTAGCGAAGGAAATAATTATGAATTGTGAATTATGAATTATGAATTAAATAAGCAGGGTGTGCGGGACCGCATCGCACCGACCTACGACAAGCTGAACCACTTGATGTCGCTCGGCATAGACCGTCGTTGGCGACGCAAGGCCGTTGATGCTCTTGGCAAGCACAAGCCGCAGGAAATCCTCGACATCGCAACAGGCACGGGCGACTTCGCCTTGCTCATGGCCCGACGCATCCAGCCCTGCCACATCACGGGGGCAGACATCTCCGAAGGTATGATGAGCGTCGGTAGGGAGAAAGTCAAGCAAGAAGGGCTTCAGGACATGATTTCCTTTGAGCATGAAGACTGCCTGAATCTCTCTTTCCCCGACGGTTCGTTCGATGCCGTGACGTCTGCTTATGGCGTTCGCAACTTCCAGGATCTCGACAAGGGACTGCGGGAGATGCGACGCGTCCTGTGTCCCGGCGGACATCTCCTCATCGTGGAGCTCACGCCGCCGCCGCGTTTCCCGATGAAGCAGCTGTTCTGGGTTTACGCTCACGTCGTGATGCCTTTGCTCGGACGCCTCGTCAGCCACGACAACAGTGCCTACACCTATCTGCCGGCCTCGATGGAAGCCTTCCCGCAGGCAGAAGAGATGGAAAGCATCCTGCACAGAGCAGGCTTCGCAGAAGTCGAGTGGCGCCGCTTCACCTTCGGCATCAGCACAATGTACTTGGCCAAGAAATAAACATATATACATATATTATGAAGGACAACTGGACTATAATCGTACTGTGCTGCATTTGGGGACTATGTGCTCAAGCACAGGAGGTAAGCGTCAGCAAGGCTCTCTACCGGCAAGGTAACGACATGAGTTGGGCCAAGCCTGATGTGGACGATGCCTCTTGGAGCGAGATTGACATCACGAAGCAATGGGACAAGCAAGGCTTCCCTCGCAACAACAACGCATACGGCTGGTATCGCATTCATGTGACCATCCCCAAAAGCCTGCTCGTTGGTGCAGACCAGCAGAATGTCGTCGTTCTTCACATGCCCAAGGCTGACGATGTGGACGAGTGCTACCTGAACGGCAAACTGATTGGCAGCACAGGTCGTATGCCGACAGACCCTTCCGGCTACCTCTGTGGCGTTGATGTCGTTCGCGACTATCCTGTGGATATCAAGTCGGGCGTGATACGCTGGGATGCAGACAACGTGATAGCAGTCCGCGTCTATAACCGTGGCGGGTCGGGCGGCTTGTTCTGGCGACCCCTGACATTGCGTTGCCCCAATGCAGCCGAAGGACTTGCCATGCGACTGACCGAGGAGAACAACGGACAGTCGCACTGCGATATTGAAATCAGCAGTGCCTACGCCTCGACTGCCAGCGGAACACTTGACGTCACACTCACCGACCGCGAGACAGGAGCAAAGGTAAAGTCCCTGAGCAAGAAACTTTCCATCAAGCGAAACAAACCGGCACGCTTCTCCCTTCCCTACGACAAGCATAAGATGTGTTTGCTCACTGCTTCTTATACCGACAAGGAGACGGGAAAGGTCCTGAGCGAGAGCAAGCAGCTGAAATACATACTTACGCCTCCGACTCCAGCCACACCTCGCTTCAATGGCGCTCCTGTGTATGGTGTCAGTCCCGGTTCACCTGTCATCTACCGCTTTCCTGTGTCGGGTGAAAAGCCAATGAAGTTCACTTGCGACGACCTGCCAGCAGGCCTCCAGCTCTCGGACGAAGGTGCATTGAGCGGAAGAGTCGACAAGCCATGTGTCCTGTCGTTCAACATAACAGCAGAGAATGCTCAGGGAAAGGCATCGCAAGTGTTCACCCTGAAAGTGGGCGAGCACATGATAGGTCAGACTCCGCCCATGGGATGGAACTCATGGAACTGCTGGGGGCTGAGCGTCTCGCAGGAGAAGGTGATTTCCTCCACGCAGGCACTCATCGACAAGGGTCTTGCCGACTTTGGTTATAACTACATCAACATCGACGACGGATGGGAAGCAGAAAGCCGCAACCCCGATGGCACAATAGAAGCCAACGGAAAGTTCCCCTCGATGAAAGGGATGATTGACTGGCTCCATGAGCGCGGATTGAAGTTCGGCATCTACTCGTCGCCCGGCGACAAGACCTGTGGCGGCTATCTGGGCAGCTTGGGCCACGAGAAGCAGGATGCCGAGGTATGGAACGAGTGGGGCGTAGATTATCTGAAATACGACTGGTGCAGCTACGAGCGAGTACGCGAGAAGGATAACGACTGGGGCTTTGCCAGTTGTCTGCGTCCATATCTGCTGATGCAGAAGTTCGTGCGCGAGCAGCCTCGCGACATCTTCTACAGTCTTGGTCCGCTGGGAGGGACTCAGGTCTATCTGTGGGGCATTTATTGCGACGGCAACAGCTGGCGCACAGCACAGGACATTGACGACACCTGGGCGTCGATACGCGATGTCGGTTTCCGTCAGCAGGCAGGGAAGGCACAGTATTCTTCTGTCGGACACTGGAACGACCCCGACATGCTGGTCGTCGGCAAAGTGGGCTGGGGCAGAGAGTTGCGCGAGACACGCCTGACGCCAGACGAGCAGTACACGCACATCACGCTCTGGACGCTTCTTGCCTCGAATATGCTCATCGGCTGCGACATCGCACAGATGGACGACTTCACGCTAAACCTGCTCTGCAACAACGAGGTGAATGCCATCAATCAGGACATCCTCGGCAAGCAGGCTGACCGCGTACTGAAGGAAGGCGACATCGAGGTATGGAGTCGTCCGCTGGCTGACGGAACTGTCGCCGCAGGCATCTTCAACGTGGGCGACAGCGACCGCGGGGTTGACATGAAGGCACTCATCAACCTCCTTCCAACCTCCTCCGAGGAGAAGGACAGAAAGGAACCTGGCTCCGTCCGTGACCTCTGGCGACAAAAGAATCTCTCAGCCGACGAGCTCAACTGCACTATCCCTGCACACGGATGCAGGTACTTAAAGATTATAGTTAAGTGAACACACACTTTCCTACTCTTCCTTTGCTTAAACATATTACACGATGGACAAATACGGACTCATAGGTTTACACAGCTTCAGCCGAGGGTTCTTCACGGAAAAGTTTGCCCGTGAAGGCATTGATGCCGAGTACGTCAACTTCGAGATTCCCGATGCCTCGATGCTCCTTGACGTAATTCGCGACAATCCGGAACTGCGAGGCCTCAACGTCACGCTGCCTCACAAGCAGGCTGTCATCCCTCTGCTCGACGAACTGAGCGACGAGGCACGCGAGATAGGCGCCGTCAACGTCATTCGCATTCGCGATGGCAAACTGAAAGGTTTCAATAGCGACATCATCGGCTTTACCGACAGCATACGTCCTCTTTTGCAACCTCACCACAAGAAAGCCCTCGTCCTGGGCACTGGCGGAGCAAGCAAAGCCATTTGTGTCGGCCTGAATCGCTTGGGAATCGAGTGGACTTATGTTTCACGCTCCCCTCGCGAGGGCATGTTAACCTATGAAGACATCACGGCTGAGACACTGCAGCAGTATACCGTCATCGTCAACTGCTCACCCGTCGGAATGTTCCCCAAGGTGGACCACGCCCCAGCCATTCCCTACGAACTGCTCACTTCGAAGCACTTGCTCTTCCAAAAAGGTAGGGCACAGGACGCTATAGTAAAGAACGGTCTGGAGATGCTTCACCTCCAAGCCATTGCAAGCTGGGAATTCTGGCACAGCTAATTGCCATATTAGGTATGGCTAGTTGGAAAATTAGGCGTGGTTAGTTGGGCAACTAGCCACGCCTAATTAATTTCTTTACCTAACAATCAGAAAGGATAGCCGATAGCGAAGTGATAGCCGAGTGACTTGCCAAAGCTGGGCATGTTGTAGTAGCCTTGCTTACCTGTATCATAAGGCGCATGAATGCCAATACCCAGATCGAAGCGGATGACGAGGAAGTCGAGGTCGTAGCGAATGCCAACACCTGTGCCGAGGGCAATCTGCTTGCCGAAGTCTTTGAAGGTGAACTTACCGCCAGGCTGGTTCTCACTGTCGCGCAGAAGCCACACATTGCCTGCATCGAGGAAGGCAGCACCATTCAACTTGCCGATGATGGGGAAGCGATACTCCACGTTTGCTTCCAACTTGAAATCGCCCATCTGGTCGATGTAAGAGTATTGCGACCTCTCGGGATGGTAAGCGCCAGGGCCTATTGTACGCATGCCGAAAGCACGGATGCTATTGGCACCGCCAACGGAGAAAAGCTCGCTATAGGGTGCCGACTTGGCATTGCCATAGCTATAGACGAAGCCACCGAAGGTTCGCATGGCAATGAGGCTGCGTTTCGTAAGCGGGAACTGGCGGGTATATTGCAAGGTAGCCTTTACGAATTGGGCGAAAGGCACGCCCAAGAGTTTCTTACCTTCCTGGCTGTAAGGCTTTCCACAGATGGCATAGATACTCGAGACGATGGCCGATGCCTCCTTGACCGAAACGGTAAGTGCAGAAGGATGCTTCGGTGTGCCAGCCCACGAGAAGGTGTACGACATGCTGGGCACGAACTGGTCTCGCATCGAGACATAAAGCGCAGGGTTGGCGCCTACGATGGAGTCGAAACGGGCCGTGCTGTGCAGCAACTGGTCGTAGGTAATGGTCAGAGGCGAGAACTCGTGCTTGATGCGTTGCTGGCGTTGCAGTGTATAGTTAACGCCGCCGCTCCATGAGATTCGGCCGAAGAAGCCTGCTCTGTTCTGGCATCGGGCCTGTAAGTCAAAGGTGGTGGTGGAGACAAACTTGCGGCCAAGCTTGCGGCCTACGCTGCCAAAGAAGCGGAAGCGAGGATAAGACAACGAGCCACTCAGCCCGTACTCGTAGGAGTTGAGGACAGAGCTCTTGCCTTCCACATTAGCGCCCGTCTGCCATTCGTACGAGCCCCAAAGCTTGAGGGTCAACGTCTCGGCTGCCCGGAAAGCGTTGCGCTTCGAGAAAGAGAAGCTGGCGCCCGGGCCGATCTGCCCGCCTGTCTTGCCCGTCAGGTTGCCCTGGAACTCTGCATCATAAGGCTTGTCGAGGGTAGCATTCACAACAATGTCGAGCGTGTCATTGGCCAATGAATCTTGCCCCTCGCTCCTTGCTCCTTGCCCCTCTCTTGATACATAGTTGATGCGCAACGACGAGAAGACGTTCGTGGCTGCAAGCCCTTCCTGCATCAGCTCCCCTGTGGACTGTTTGTAGAGGTCGCCTTTGCGGAAGAGCATGGAGCGCCAGACGGCTCGAGGCTTCAGCAACGGAGCATATCCCTTCAGGGGCTTGGGCATCTTCTTGCTACCCGGCTCACGTTCCTTGAACTTCACGGGTTGGCTATATCCGAAGGAGTAGCCGTTGCGCATGTTGAGGCTGTCCACTATCTGCCGGTCGCCATATTTATATATGTTCACGCGCGTATTACCTATGTGATAAGGCTTCATCGCCTCCTTCGGCGCTGTGGGCGAAGGCTGCACCTGGAGCTTGACCATCATGGGTCGTTGCAAGGTGTCGGCACGGAAGTTGATGTGCTCGTTCCGCTGATAGTAGTAACCTTGTTCGCGCAGAGCCCTGACGATTCTGGTTCGCTCTGCCTCGAGGTTCACCACGCTGAAGGGGTCGCCGCGATGAAGTGCGGTAGGCTCTGCAGCGCTCCTGATGATGCTGTCCGCCTGCTCTGAGAAGTTCACGTAGGCGATGCTGTCGAGGTGATAGACTGGGCCCGGATGAATATTGTAGCGCACGCGTTCCTTCAGGGTGTCGCGCGGGTCGGGAAGCGTCTCGAATCCCGTTTGTGCACGGAAATAGCCGCGCGAGCGGAGGGTGTTCTTTGCGACGGTCGCCCTCAAACGAGGATTGACGCCCGATATCAGCACGGGCGAGGCTGCGAAATGATTGAACATCCACTTTCCAAAGCGGTGCTTGCTACCGGCGTACTTATTGTAGATGAGGAGCTTTATGGGGAACGGATGCGTTACAAAACTACTGCCCATGAGGGCTCCATTGGGGGCATAGGAGAGCACGGCCTCCACCTCTTCCTTTGCAGCCTCGTAGGCCAGTCTGTCTTTCTCCGACACATGGCGAAGGCTGTCGCGCAAGGCTTTCTCGTCCATCACTTCCTCCGACTTCAGGACAGAGGCATCGCCCGTGAGCAGCCCCTCGACCGTCGTATAGGCATCAGCGAGTGCTGTGATGACGCCCTCCTCTTCTGCCGTCTTCTCCTTCCTCGGACCTTTGTCGTAGTCAATGCTCTTGATGCCACGATACAGCTTCTCACCCTCCGGCAAGCCACTCGTGATGGAACAAGACGAGACAAGGAGGCAAAGCACCAAGCAGGCTATGCCACTCAACGCCCTATAGGGGAATGACCAACGCCCTATAGGGGAATGACCAACGCCCCATAGGGGAATGACCAACGCCCTATAGGGGAATTTTAACACTTCCTTTATATCTTTAGTCATTTCTCGATTCTGATTCTTCAACTTTCACTTCCTCAGGTTTCATTGCAGGCTCTTCCTTCCTGTTTCTGAAGATGAAGAGCTCGCCCAGCCTGTCGGCCTTCTTCCTCAGCACGATGCCGCCGCCCATCTTCGTCACCTGTCCCTCGAGCAGCGACTCGTAGTTGCGGTCGTAGAAGAGGTTGACGTATCGTGAAGCGCTCTTGTCGAGGCGATACTCGATGGCGACATTGTCGATGATTGTCTCGCCCGTATTGACAGCATCGCGACCCGTGCTGACCTTGCCGCCCACGATGACGCTGATGCGGTTGCCCCAGAAGCGTTTGGCAAAACTGAAGCTGTAGTCGGTGGTGTTCGTGCCGGCCTCCGATGTACCGCTCTGGATGCCGAAGTTGACATCGACCGTGCTGAGAGCCTTGCCCGCAATCTCGTTGATGGCGCTCTGCAGGTAGGCATTGAGCGTGTTGGCATAGTTGTAGCCGCCATTCGTCTCGGCATCGTCGGTGACGTACATACCCGTGACGAGCATCGTGACAGCCACACGGCCGCGCTCCTCCTGCGTCATCGCCGTCAACTGGTTCTGGACGGACATATCTTCGGGTGCCTCCAAAGTGAACTCCAAACCCATATCGTCGAGTGTACGACTGATGGCCAGACCAACGTCGAAGGCGACATTGCGAGGCACACTATTCTCCGTCACTGTTGACCTTACGCGTTCGCTCGCATTGATATTGAGGCGAGGATTCATCACGTTGCCCTGGAACTCGACATAACTGCCCTGGGCAATCTGGAAGTCGTTCAGCGGAATGGCCATCAGCGAGTAGCGCATCGTGCCCTTGCCTATGGTGTAACGCCCCCAGAGCTGCATGTCGTTCTGCATGTCGTAGGTCAGCGTCATCTCTCCCCCACCCTGCAGGTCAATATAGTCGTTGCCCATGTCGCTCAGGAAGCAGTGTATCTGGGCCGTCTCGGCAATATTGATATTCATCTGCATGTCGATGCTTTGGCGCTTCACGTCAACAACCTCCGCCGGTATCGTATCGTTGAAGTCCACAAAGGTTACGATGTCGGCGAGCTGGTCATCGACAGTAAGAGGCGTGTCGGACAGGACGCAGCTGACATCAGTGCTGCCCAGCACATCGAGCTTTCCGCGCATCTTCAGGTCGGAGAGCGTGCCCCAAAGTCTGCCGCCAAGGTTGACGAAGACCTT
This sequence comes from uncultured Bacteroidales bacterium, assembly GCA_902768605.1. Next base: position 14,924 of record CACXLY010000085.1, on the reverse strand, counting down.
GCCGTAGGCCAACGAGCCTTGCCGCTTCGGAGCATTGATGAGTTGATAGTCGTCGGCTCTCACATTCATGTCGAGCTGCACCCTGTCGAGGTCGCTGAAGTCGATATTGCCGTCGAGCACAAGCGGCGTCTTGCCTGCAGCATATGCCTCGATGCGGTTAAGGTTGATACGACTGTTCTTGACGGTAATCGTATGGTCTGGTATCTGCAGGTTCACGTTGTAGCTGTCTGCATTGATATGTAGGGACTCCGTCTTCAACTCACCATTCAGGACAGGATTCTCCGTATAGCCACTTACCGTGAAGTCACCCCACGCATAGCCGCTCAAGGCAAACGGGCCGTCCGGCATAAAGGCATTGAGGAAGGCAAAAGGTACTCTCTGGAACGATGCCTCACCATCCATCTTGCCCTTACCCTTATCCTCGTGATACTTGCCATTCACCAGCAATATCTCCTGCTCGTCAAGCGTTACGATGCCGTCAACATAGTGCGAGCCGTCGGCATTGGGGAAATAGACGCCATTAAGACCAATGTCGCCAAGGCGGACACCATTGTACGCCATATTCTTCACGAGCATCTCGGCAGAGACAGTCGTTGTGCTGTCTGACTGCATATAGTGGAAGTCGCCGTGAAGGAAGCCGCTCAAGTCAGGCATGAAGGGAATCACTTGCGTCAGCTCGCCCACATTGAAGTGATTGACACTGAGCGACACATCCTGCTGAGCCTCCTCGTTCGGCGTCGTATAAAGTTTAAGGCCTGTGCCATCGTCGGCCAAGAGGTCAACCAAAGCGTCAAGGTGTCCGTCGTGAGTCAGAGTAACGAAGTTGTCCGCATTAAGCGTGAAGCGACGATAAGCAATGGTAGGATTGAGCGGAGTGAAGTGAGCGCGGAAGCCGTCGGCAAGCAAGTCAAGTGCCAAGCCGAAGTCAACACTCTTCTTCCCCTGAGCATCATAGAAGGCCATATTGGCATTGGCTCCCGTCTCCGTCAGCGCAGCATGTACTTGCGACATGAAGGTGACTATGCTGTTCCTTGGGCCGTTAGCCACACGAGCATCCAATGCAACACCACTATCTTCCTGCCTGATCTTCCAATAAATACTATCAAGCAAGATGGCGCCGGTATTGAGCGAATGCATGTGCCCATTACCATTCAAGCCTTCCTCGGGCGATGCATTAAGATGCAAAGAGAGGTCGCGGAAACTGTAACCTGTTGCATGACGGAGGATGTTGCCTATCGGGTTCTTCTGTCCGCAGGCAAGCTCCATCTTGAGATGTGGCAGCAAGGAGCGAAGCACGTCCTGCTTGATGCGAAGGCTGTCCATCTGCTGCTGCAGCTCACCACTAAAGCTATTGAGGCGAGCCAGCAATGAGTCGAGCCCCTGATCGGAAGATACCGAGAGGCTGAGGTCGCCGGCAAGTGCTTTCATATCGATGAACTCAGGCGTCAGATTGGCATCAAGGGTAAGGTCCAGCGGACGGATGATGCTGTCGGCAGTGGTCAGTTCGATAGCCTCGACACGGGCCTTCAGGTTATGTGTCTGCATGAAGTCGGAAGCACCGTCCACGCGCATCACCATGCTTGCCGAAAGCGGCTTCCCCGCCAAATGAAGGGCATAAAGGTCGATGTGGCTCAGATCCATATTGAAATCAGCAGCCTTCAGCTTCCTGTCTGTAATGGAGGCATTGATGCAACCTTGCATACAAAGCAAGTCGTTCTGGCTGTGCATCTCGACCATCGCCTTGCCCTTGTCCAGACGACAATCTGCCTGGATGTTGTCCAAGTCCCATGAAGCATAGCCAAGGTGCGTGATGTCTGCTTGGGCACGAAGCGTGGTGCGTGGGCTCAGCATATCTGTGCCTCTGCCACTGAACTTGGCGTTGGCCGTCAGCATATAGAGCGAGTCCTTGGGCAGGAAGTCGTGAAGCTGAAGATTGTTGATGCGGGCATTGCCCTGATAAGCCATTGTGTTCAGGTCGATATTGCCCACAACATGAGCTCTGCCTCTGCCTTCTTGCAGCAAAGCATCTGCCGTAAGCTTCGATGCCTCGCGCAACTTGGTGTCAGCATGAATGGTCATCTTGGGGAAGCGCACATCGTTAAGGCCAAGGTATCGGTTGACGCAGCGGAGATCCATCGTGGTGATGTCCCACTTCAGGTCTGCCCCGATGTTAGCGCTATCAGTAAGATTCTGCAATGAACCTGTTGTACGGACATCAATGACAGATGGCATCATCATATTGCAGGTCTGCAGGGAGAGGTCATCTATATTGCCAGTCGCAAAGAGGTCAATGTTCAAGGGCTGTGACGGATAGCACTTAGCAAGGTCCTTTGGCATGTAAGCCTCAGCAAGACACAGCACATCCTGATGCCCTAAGGAAGCCTGAAGGTCAGCCTTCAACTGCCCACGCTCCTTAGGCGAGAAGGCATTCCAATCGAGGTCAAGGTTGCCGCTGGCAGAACTATGTGGCGTCTTCAGGTCGAGACCTCTTGCCGTGAGATGCTTCGAGTCGAGAGACAGATTGACGGCAAGGTTATCGAGTTGGAAGCCGCTCTTCTCCTTAAAGGCAAGCCTCTTTAATTGGACATTGAGAGCCGACGTGTTTTGGTCGTAAGAGAGTTTGTCGAGAGCGAGCTCTGCATCGCGGAAGGCAAGGTGATTGACATCGAGACCCTTGACAGGGTTCGAGCCCGGGATGTCATACGAGAGGCTGTCTGCTGAAAGGCTGACTTTGCCCACACGATATATGCCTTTGCTCAGGCTGATGTCGCCGGCATCAAGGCTTGCCTGACGGATGGCAGCATTGACGCGCATCGCGTCGTTAGGCAGTTGCAGGGCTATCTTACTCTGATTGATATTGAGCTTCTCGACATCGATTTGCCAGTCGAGGGGCGCACTCTCTGTCGTATCCTCTTCTGCCGCTTCACGGAGTTTCATGTCGAGCACGCAACCATCGAGGGAGGCTTCCTTCACGTTGACAGTCTTCTTCCTGAGGTCTATGTCGTCGGCCACGATACGGAGATTGCCGATGTCGCCATCCATGGCGAGTGTCTCGATGAGGTCGGTCGTATGGATGCTTCCGTCGGAAAGTTCGATAGCTTCCACTCCGACGTGCAAGGTCAGGAGCCGTGTCAAGTCGAGATCAACAAGAGCGTGCTCTACATCAATGACATCGGTGGGCGGCTTCGCAATATGAACCTGCCCGAGACTTAAATCGAGCAGAGGGGATAGATGCACGCTGCCGATAGACACCTCGAGGCCTGTCTGCTCCTCGATGTAGGCAGTAAGCCTGTTCACTGCCCACCTTTGTACTGGCGGCAGATAGAGGCTGGCGATAAGCATTATGATAAGCAACACCAGCGCGAGAAGTGTCCTGAGAATATATTTCAGCGCACGTTTCATTCCTTTGCGGCACTATTCAGGACACAAAGGTACGAAAAACTCTTCACTCTGCCACACAAAATAACAAATTTTGTGTGAAAGAGGAATACATTAACACATAAGTGGCTTTGTAATCTCCTTCCAGAGACGGTCATCGGGGACAGGTGCCTCGATTGTGATGGGTGTGTGTGAGACGGGATGCTCCAGCCAAAGTCGCCATGCGTGGAGCGAGATGCTGCCGTCGGGATTACTGCGAGGCGCACCATACTTCAGGTCGCCCTTGATGGGGCAGCCCATCTTGGCGAGTTGGCAGCGTATCTGATGATGGCGGCCAGTCTTCAGTTCTATTTCGAGGAGGAAGTAGCGTTCGCTTTGTGCCACAATACGATAGTCGAGGACAGCCTTCTTGCTGCCTGGCACTTCGCGGTCGTAGGCACGGGCTGTGTTCTGCTGCTCGTTGCGCGTCAGCCAATGCGTGAGTGTTCCTTCCTGCTGCGGAGGACGGTTGGCAACGATGGCGAGGTAGGTCTTCTTGACTGCCTGATGCTCGGCAAACATCTTGTTGAGCCTGGGCAGAGCCTTGCTTGTCTTGGCAAACAGGACAACGCCGCTGACAGGACGGTCCAGTCTGTGAACAACACCGAGATAGACGTTACCAGGCTTCTGATACTTGTCCTTCAGGTAAGCCTTCACCAAATCAGACAAAGGGACATCGCCAGTCTTGTCTCCCTGAACGATGTCCCCTGCTTTCTTTGCTACGGCTATCAGATGATTATCTTCGTATAAGACGGTCATCACATATTCATGCCGCCATCCACTTGGATGACTTGTCCGCTGACGTAGCTGCTCATGTCGCTGGCGAGGAAGGTTGCCACGTTGGCAATGTCCTCGACCTGTCCGCCACGACGAAGAGGTATCTTCTTCTTCCATTCCTCGCGAATCTCCTCGCTGAGCTGAGCCGTCATGGCTGTCTCGATGAAGCCGGGAGCAATGGCATTGGCGCGGATTCCTTTCGGTCCCATTTCCTGAGCGACACTCTTTGCCAGAGCAATCATACCGGCCTTCGAGGCTGCGTAGTTAGCCTGACCTGCATTGCCGTGAACGCCGACCACGCTGGCCATGTTGATGATGCTGCCATTACGCTGACGCATCATGACGGGGATGCAAGCATGCGTGAAGTTGAAGGTACTCTTCAGGTTGACGTTGATGACGGCATCCCACTGCTGTTCGGTCATGCGGAGCATGAGGCCGTCCTTGGTGATGCCAGCGTTGTTGACGAGGATATCGATGGTGCCGAAGTCTTCCTTTATCTTATTTACAATCTCCTCGGTAGCTGCGAAGTCGGCTGCATTACCAGCATAAGCGCGACAGGTCACGCCGACTGCTTCGATTTCCTTGCGTGTAGCTTCCAGCCCGGCAGCCATTTCGTCGTTGAGGACGAGGTCTGTGAATGCTATATTTGCGCCTTCAGAGGCAAACTTCAGGGCGATCGCCTTACCGATGCCTCTTGCTGCACCCGTGATGAGTGCTGTCTTTCCTTCTAATAATTTCATATTTAGTCGTTTGGTATATTGGTCGTTTAGTCGTTTAGGGAAGGATGAGGGCGGCAGCAAATTATTCTTTCTTCACCCTTCATTCTTCATTTCTAAAGGTACTGACTGATGTGCTTCTCTTGTCGGCTCAGTGCCTTGTGTATGAGTTTCTGCACGATGCCGCGGCTCATGCCTTGAGGCATTCCGTCGGCCAGGCGGCCATAGATGTAGGGAATCTCCAGTCCCTTGATGCAGTAGTGCATGATGTCTGCGCAGAGTGGGATGCTGTCTATCTCGAAGCGCCCTTGCTGAACGCCCTCGGCCATGATGGACGCGAAGAGGCGTTGCTCGTTGCGGTCGAAGTTCTTGCGTACTTTCTCCACCATGATGATGTTGCGGAAGAACTCGGCACGCAGGTTACCATTGCGCTGCACGGCCTCCTTAATCATGTTGAGGTGAGTGTAGATGACCTCGACGAGTTTATCTTCGGGCTCCATCGGCATCGAAGCCACATCGTTCATCTTCTCGTTGATGCGCTCCAGTTCGCCTTCGATGACAGCCCAATAAATCTCCTCTTTGCTCTTGAAATAGGTATAGAGCGTGCGCCGACCCTTGCCCGAAGCCTGAGCAATATCGTTCATCGTGGTGTTCTCGAGACCAAACCTGGCGAACAGTTGTCGCGCCACATCCACTAACTTTATGCGAGTCTTTACTACTGCCATTTCGTTTGCAAAGATAGCACAATTTATTTAATTTGTGCAATTTCGAGCCCAAAAAAATGCACAAACAACATGATTTTGTGCCATAAAGCAGTTTGAGGTGTCATATTTTGGCCAAAATATTTGGCAGTGCGGGGTAGAGCAGTTGGTAGCTCGTCAGGCTCATAACCTGGAGGTCGCACGTTCGAGTCGTGCTCCCGCAACGAGGGTGGTAGCAATCCGGTGGCATTCGTGCCCCGGGTTGTTTTTTTATGTCCACACCGGAATCCTTCCTCTTGGAGCAAAGAGGGCTAATACTATGGCCAACGCCCTATAGGGGCGACTGGGGTCCGGAGTATGCTCCGGAGAAGCCACTGAATGTGGCTTCGGCCCCACAAAGGGAAGCGAGTTTCCACTCGCGACGGAGGAAGAGCCAACGCCCTATAGGGGAGTGGCCAACGCCCTATAGGGGAATGACCAACGCCCTATAGGGGAGTGAACGCCTCAATATTTTGAGTTATTCCAGAGAGAACTCTACGCGTTGGTTTCCTGCTGCAGCCCTGAACTGACCAGGCTCGAGTACCCACTCCAGATCCTCGTTGACGAAGGAGAGGTCGGATGGCCGAACGGTGAGGGTCACCGTCTTTGTCTCGTACGCATCGAGTTCCACCTTTGTGAAAGCGCGCAGCCGCTTGACGTCGGGTGTCAGCGAGGCAACGAGGTCGGACACAAACAGAAGAACCGGTTCCTTGACCTTGCGGTCCGACTGGTTTGTGACATCTACGCTGAAGACCAAGTCTCCGTCGTACTTCGTGCCAGCCGCCGACCTCGGAGCAAAGCCTTTGCTCGGTGCTGCCTTGCCAGAAGCTTTGGGCACTTCGACACGCAGGTTGGCATACTTCACCTCGGAATAGGAGATGCCGGAGCCGAAGGTCCATTGCACCGTAGTATTGGCATCGTAGTTGTACGCGCCGGCCATCGTCTCGACGTACTCGCAGGGCTTGCAGTCGTAGGTGATGAACGAGCCGTGATGCTTCGGGTAGGTGTAGGGCATGCGGCCTGAGAAGTTGGCCTCGCCTGCCAGCAGATTGGCCAATGCATCGCCGCCGTAATTGCCAGGCAGGAAGGTATGGACAACGGCCTTTGCCAGAGGCTCAATCCCGCTCACAATGCGGGGTCGGCCCTCATTGAGCACGAGCACAATGGGCTTGCCGTAGCTCGCCAGCGACTTCACCATTTCCTGCTGGTTGGGCGAGAGGTTGAGGTCGTCGATGTTGCCAACGGTCTCGGTATAAGAATTCTCGCCGACAAAGGCCACAATAACGTCGGCAGCCGCAACTTTCTCTGCAACTGTTCCATCACTTTGCGAGCCTTCCTGCACCTTGTGGTCGAGGTTGAAGTTCCGCGCATCGTAGCGAACCATCTCGCTGAACGTAACATTCTCCTCGCCGAACTTCGCTTTGAGGGCTCCCAGGAAAGTCCTGTACTTGCCTATCTTCATAGCAACCTCATCGGTCTTGTTGCCTTGCCAAGCATACGTCCAGCCCCCATTCATCGTGCGGAAACTGTTGGCATTGGGACCGCAGACAAACAACTTGGTGCCTTTCTTGAGCGGCAAGACCTGCTGCTCGTTCTTCAAGAGCACCATGCACTCTTCCGCCATACTCGTCGCCTCACGGGCAAACTTGTCGCTGGCAAAGTCGGGATAAAGACCCTCTAAATCTCCCTTAATGGCAGACTTCTTGTTCTTTTTTGCTTTAGAAGTAACTCTGTAAGGAACATCCCAAGTGGAGCGATCCATCAGGCCCACGCGAATCTTCAGTCGGAGGATGCGGCGGACAGCATCGTCGATGCGTGACATGGGCACTCTGCCTTCGTTCACCAACTCGATGAGCATGTTGCAGAAGTCCGTGGAATAGGGGTCCATCGTCATGTCAATACCCGCATTGATGGCAAGGGCAATGGCATCTTTCTTCGAGGCGGCAACATGATCGCGGTGCCAGATATTGTCAATGTCTGCCCAGTCCGTAACAATCATGCCGTCCCAGTCAAGCCCCTCCTTCAGCCACTCCGTGAGCAAGCGGCGGTTGGCATGGAAGGGCACACCGTTGTTGTTAGCCGAATTGACCATCAGGCTCAAGGCTCCTGCCTCCAGGCACATGCGGAAGGGCTGGAAGTACTTCTCCAACATGTCGCGATAGGTGACGCTCGAGGGCGTACGGTCTTTGCCGCTCACAGCCGCGCCGTATGCCATGAAGTGTTTCAGGCAAGCAGCCACGTTGTTCATCCCCACGCTGTTAGGGTTCTCGCCCTGCAGGCCGCGTGTCAACTCGGAAGCCATCACGCCATTCAGCAGCACGTCTTCTCCGAAGCTTTCCCACATACGAGGCCAAAGCGGAGAACGGGCCAAGTCCATCACCGGCGAATAAACCCATGGAATGAGGCAGGCTCGGGTCTCGTATGCCGTTATCTCTCCGATGCGACGGGGTATGGCGACATTGAAGCTGGAGCCTTGTCCCACTTCCTGCGGAAAGAGCGTCGCACCCAAAGTATAACTGGCGCCATGTATCTGGTCCACACCATAGATTTGTGGCACACCACATTGCTCGAGCGAAGCCTGATTGAGGGTCCGGATGATGTCCGACCAGACCTCTGGCGTCTGGGCAATATCAAAAGGCACATTCAATATGGAACCAACCCTGTACTGGCTGAACACTTCATTCACAGCATCTGCCGAAAGCATGCCGCCTGCCAGCGTCGGCGAGGCATTACCCGCCATCGGATTATGTGCTACCTTGTCGAAAGTAAGTTCACACATCTGCCCAACCTTGTCGCGGAGGGACATTTTGGCAAGCAAAGCCTCAACCTGAGCCTCTACCTTTTCATCGCGAGGGATGCACTGCGAACGAACCGGCAATGCAATGGCAGCACACAATAGTGCGACTGAGAATACTTTATAATTCATCGTTTATCGTTTAACGTTTAACTTTTATCTTATGTTCTCCAACTTGTACGACATACTCTCCAGGCATGATTCTCATGGCGTTTGACTTCGCATCCCACCATTCGAAAGCCGAGTCGGGCAGAGGAATGCTCACGGTCTGGCTGCTTCCGGCAGGAACTTCGACGCGCTGGAAGGCTCGAAGCGTGCGGATAGGGCCGTCCACGTCGCCTACCTTATTTATATATACAAGCACCGTCTCCGTGCCATCCCGCTTGCTCCTGTTGCTGACGGAAAGCATCAACCTGCCATCTGCGAAACGCGGCTTCCCATAGACGAACTTGCTGTAACTGAGGCCGTAACCGAAGGGATAGAGCGGCTCGCCACGGAAGAAGCGATAAGTATGCCCTTCCATATTGTAATCCTCGAAGTCGGGCAATTGCTCCACATTACGATAGAACGTCACAGGCAACTTGCCACTCGGATTGACGCGACCGAAGAGAACCTCTGCCACAGCCTGTCCGCCAGCCTGACCACCATACCAAACCTGCAGGATGGCATCTGTCGATTGCTGTTCCGGAACGAGCCCAATCGCGCTACCTGAGCAGAGAGCAAGGATGACGCGCTTGCCTGCCTTATGCAACGCAGCGAGGATGTCGCGCTGGTCTTGCGGCAGTTCTATCATCGTGCGGTCGCCTCCCTTGAAGCCCGGCTCATTGACGTTCATTTCCTCACCCTCGAGACGCGGCGAGATGCCACCGCAGAAGACAACCGTCTTGGCATCCTTTGCGGCCTCAACCTGCTGCTGGACATCACGCTTCCAGGGTATTAAAGTGGCTGACGGATTGATGCTCTTGATGCCTTCAGACAGGGTGATTGTATGAAGCGGGAAGCCATTGTAGTTGCCCCACTGCATTTCCGCGTCGTTGGCATTCGGGCCCATAATATAAAGGCTCTGTGTGTCGCTCTCCGGGAGAGGCAGGGTGTTCTTCTCATTTCGCAGCAGAACAATGCTCTTGCGGGCCGCCTCGAGTGCCAGGTCGCTATGTTCCTTGCAGCAAAGACGCTCGTCGGGAATCCTGTTCCAGGGATTGAGATGCGGATCGTCGAAGTCGCCCAAGCGGAAACGCGCCTCGAGGAGTCGGACAAGACTCCTGTCGATGGTTTCCTCCTTGATGCGCCCCTCTTTCACGCCATCCACAAGGCTACCGTAGCTGCCGCCGCACTCGACGTCCGTTCCGGCAATGACCGCCTGGCTGGTTGCCTCGGTCTTGTTCTCACTGTAATGGTGTCCGTAGTCCTTCCAGAAGTCGTCGATAGCGCCGCAATCACTGGTAACCAAGCCGTCGAAGCCCCAATCGTCGCGCAATATCTGCTGGAGCAAGCGGTCACTTCCGCAGCAAGGTTTGCCCTCGAAACTGTTGTAGGCACACATTATCTCTGCCACCTTTGCCTCTTTCACGAGGGCACGGAAAGCATAAAGATAGGTCTCGTGAAGGTCCCTAAGCTTGATGTTCTCGGCATTGAAGCGGTGACGACTCCACTCGGGGCCGCTGTGAACGGCAAAGTGCTTAGCGCACGCCAGCAACTTCTGGTAGTGAGAGTCCATCGGGCCCTGCAGTCCGCGCACCACGCTCTTGCCCATAACGGCCGTCAGGTACGGGTCTTCTCCGTAGGTCTCCTGTCCCCTGCCCCATCGCGGGTCACGGAAGATGTTGATGTTCGGCGTCCAGAAAGACAGACCGTGATACATCTCGCGTTGCGTTCCAAGACGGTGTGCCTGATTGTGCTTGACGCGAGCCTCATCGCTTGTCGCCGTGAAAATCTTTTCCACAAGCACGGTGTCGAACGTTGCAGCCATCGCCATCGTGATAGGAAAGACGGTGGTCTTACCGTTACGGCCTACGCCATGCAGGGCCTCGCTCCACCATTGGAAGACCGGCACATCAAGGCGCTCGACGGGTTGCGAGAAGTTCATCATCAGGCCGACCTTCTCGTTCAACGTCAACCTGCCACAGAGGTCAAGGGCTCGCTCCTTAGGACTGAGGTTCGGATTCTGATAGGGATAAGGCTGCGCAACTGCATAAGAGCAGAACAACGGCAGCACAAAAAGCATTATTAAGCGATGAAATGGGCAATTCTTTATCATTATCGTATGTTTTTGTTGCAAATATAGTAATAAATCTTCATATTGCGTCTGTTTTCATCAAGAAAAGTGTAACTTTGCGAAAGCTAAGGTAAAAACCTCTATTTCATGGCACACATAAGGCTGAAGTTCATGCTCTTCTTGCTCTTTGTTCATTGCACCTTTATAAAGGCACAGCAACAAGTGGAACACTCTGACTCGACGTTGATGCAGGAGGTGAGTGTCAACGGACAACGGCAGCGCATCAGCTATCGCCTCGACAGGCAAAAGGTTGATGCCTCGCAAGTGCTTACGGCCGGGGGCGGTACAGCCTTCGATGTACTGCGAGCTGTGCCGGGAGTCGTTGTGGATGCCGACGGAAGTCTCTCCTATCGTGGCAGTCAGGAGTTTCTCGTCTATGTGGACGGCAAGCCTTCGCCGCTCTCAGGAACTGAGGCGCTGCAGATGATTGGTGCTGCCAGCATAAAGGACATTGAGATTCTAACCACACCATCTGCCAAGTATAAGACCGACGGCGATGTGGGCATCATCAATATCGTCACCAAGCGCAGCGAGACGGACGGTTGGGACATTGCCGTCAATGGCACAGCCTCTACGTGGGGCACGCTCTCGCTCGACACGAAAATCAACTATCGCACAGGACACCATAATATATATATAGGAGGACAAGGCTCCGACATTCACAATAAGAGCCAGTTCGAACAAGAGAAGCAGACCTCGGCAAACGGCACGACTGTTACCTCCTATGCCGACGGCACACGTTTTCGAGACTTCCGTACCTTCGTTGGCAACGGTGGATATGAGTTCAATAACGCCTGGCATCGCTTCAATATCGACCTGCAAGGCGGCAGAACTATCAACCCGAGAGGAGGCGACATGACCTATCTGACGAACCAATCTCCTGACCTGCTCGACAGCCACGACCGCTACAAGTTGACGAAATACCTCTTTCAAACAGCCATCGACTACACCTGGAAACTCAACGAACGGGGCGACGAGATTAATGTCTCTAATCGCTTCCGCTACGACCGCTTCTCGGAGGAATACACGGAGAGCAACATGTTCGACCTGAACGGTGCACGACAAGAGGGCACACGAGGCTATGAGACTGAACACCATTGGGACTGCGATGGAGCTTTCTCCTACAAGCTGCATTACCGCCAGACCGGCACCCTTGAACTCGGCTATCAGTACACAACCTACAGCGAGCATGGCGACTATCGCATCTGCTACTGGGACTTGCCGCAGCAGGACTTTGTCTGGCAGGATGACCTCTATGCTCCTTTCTACTATCGAAGGCAGACGCATAGCGAATATGCTCAGGTGAACGACCGCATCGGGCCTTTCCAGTTCGACGCAGGACTGCGCATAGATCATGTCATAGACGATATGGACTTGCCCACCATTACCAGTCGCCATCGCCGTTACACCGAACTCTATCCCTCGACACACCTCGCCTATACGACCGACAAGGCAGGCACCTTCACGCTTGGCTACTCGCGACGCACGAACCGACCGGGCATCTGGAAACTCGAGCCCTACATTACCTACGAAGACTATCACACGCGTATCATCGGCAACCCAGACCTCGAGTCGGAGTACATACACTCGATGGAGCTCTCATGGCGCAAGATGTTCGGCCAGACGCAAGTGACGGCGACTGTTTATGCGAGACGCAGGACGGGCATAGTTGACTATGTCCGTCGTGCCTATGAACCTGGCGTGACGCTCGACAGCATCATCAATGCCGGCAATGGCTGGCGCAAAGGACTGGAGCTGCAAGTCACTACGAAGCCCACGAAATGGTGGCAACTCACGGCAAACGGCGACCTGTCCTTCCATAACTTCCGTGCTACATACGAAGGCTGCACCAGTACGCACAACACGACTGGCACGGTGGGATGGATTAACAACTTCCGTCTGGCAAAGAACACAGCCTTGCAGTTCGACGGACATTTCGTGAGCGGACACCACCTCACACAAGGTTGGGAAAAGGCTTACGTCTATTTCGACCTCGCGGCTCGCCAGTCGCTGCTTCAAGGCAAACTGCAGTTGGGACTCGTCGCGCACGACATCTTCCACACGGCTCGCTACCATAGTCTACGCACCTCGGAGTTCTTGAGCAGCGAGACATGGGTGCGTCCGACATATCCTAACATTGTCTTCAGCGTCTCCTACCACTTCCGCCAACCTTCGGCAAAGGCGAAAGAGGGAGCGATAAGCAAGGAGGCAGAGTTCGTGGGCAAAGACTTCTGACAATTCATAATTCATAATTCTCAATTCATAATCTATGAAAAAGATCACACTTCTGACTTTGAGTCTGCTGATGTCGTTGCTGACGATGGCTCAAGCGACTGACAACCCACCGAGAATCGGTGTGTCGGGCGTAGCACACGGACATCTTTGGAACCTTATTAATGCCATGCATCGCGGCGATTTCGTTATTGTTGGTGTGGCTGAAGAGAATGATGACTTTCGCGCACATAACAACCTTGTCGGCCGGCTGCCCAAGGAGAAGTTCTATGCCTCGCTCGCCGAGATGCTCGACAAGGAAAAGCCCGAGGTGGTGGTCGACTACGGAAGCATCCTGCATCACATGCAGACGGTGGAAGCCTGTGCCAAGCGCGGCATCCACGTCATGGTGGAGAAACCGCTCGCCACAACTTACAAGCAAGCCCTCCAGATGCAAAAACTCGCCAAGAAGTACGGCATCAAGATCATGACGAACTACGAAACGACGTGGTACAACACGAACCATCATCTCAAGTCTCTTGTCGATAGAGGCCAGCTGGGCAAAGTCCATCGCATTGACGTCTATGACGGACATCAAGGACCAAAAGAGATAGGTTGCGACCGCATGTTCCTCTCGTGGCTGACCGACCCGAAGGAGAACGGCGGCGGTGCCGTGATTGACTTCGGCTGCTATGGCGTCAACCTTGCCACTTGGTTGCTGAATGGCGAGAAGCCCAAGAGCGTCTATGCCGTCCTGCAACAAAACAAGCCAAATGTCTATCCAAAAGTCGATGACGATGCCACGATACTCTTGGAGTACGAAGGCTGCACGGTTCAGGTCATGGGTTCGTGGTGCTGGCCGATGAACAGGAAGGACATGTACGTTTATGGCTCGCGAGGCTATGCCTATCAGAAGAACGGGAACCGTATGCAGCTCCTTGTCGATGGCAAGCAAGGCCGCGAGTTCAACGCGCCAAGACTCCCTGCACCCTACGACGACTCCTATCGTTACCTGAAAGCCCTCGTCCGCGGTCAGATAGAGGAACAGCCCTCCGACCTCTCAGCCCTGGAGAACAATGTCCTCGTCGTTCAAATCCTCGAAGCCGCCATCCGCAGCGCTAAGACAGGAAAGGCAGTTAGACTTTGAACACCTGAAGAAGGGCCAGTCAAAGACAATCTTTGAGGGGAATGGCACCGCTCATTTCAAAAATTGAGATAAATCGGAATTTACAATGATGAATACGAACTATAAGGTAATTGACAGAGATAAATACTATAGGAAAGGTGTCTTCCGTCACTTTTCCGAAGATTGTAAATGCTCTACTTCCATAACGGCGAGGATAGACGTAACAGAACTTGCTTCATACTCCAAGAAAACAGGGACAAAGTTTTATATCAACTTCCTGTATATTCTCTCCAATGTGATGAATTCACGTGAAGACTACAGAATGGGCTATCTCTGGCAGACGGATGAACTCATCTGCTACGACGTGATAAATCCCACACAGTATGTTTTTCATGAAGATACGGAAACATGCACACCTGTCTATACAGAATACTTTGAGGACTATGAAAAGTTCTATGCTTCTGCTTTGCGGGATGTTGAAGAGGCAAAGAAAACAAGGGAATACGGACTGGATATGGCGAACCACCCGAACTGGTTTGATGCATCGTTCATATCATGGCTCTCGTACGATTCGCTGAACATAGAACTGCCTGACGGGCATCTGTATTTTGCGCCTATTGTCAACTGGGGGAAATACAGGGAAGAAAACGGTAGGCTTGTTATGCCAGTGACAGTCCGCCTGAATCATGCGATTGCTGATGGCTATCTGGTTGCAAATGTATTCCGCCTCTTGGAGCAAGAAATCAAGGCGTTTGTGGAGGGGTAATGGGTAAATTCCAATTTATCGAACAGACAGATAGATAATGGTCAAATCATACAAGGTGACTTTGAGAAGAAACTGAAGCTTCAATTCGCTCCTGGCATAAAA
>CACXLY010000084.1 GCA_902768605.1 uncultured Bacteroidales bacterium | reverse complement strand
AACTTCAACAAAGCCAAGTAGTTACAAAAACCAACAAAATTCTAGAAACTGTGTACCTAGGTACAGGCCCTGAATTTCGATGCCGTTTTTGGACGGTTTTGGAAATGCAGAGTGTAAGCAAATTATGCCAGTTTGCTTACATTCTGTCAAGTTGAGGCAGATTTATTGAGAACTGCCCCAATTGTGAATTGTGTATTTCGAATTGGGAATTACTCTTCGAGTGCCTTGAAGAGTTCCTCAATCGCAGGCTCTGGAGCGCCGTGTTTGTCGAGCAGAGTTACGAACTTGCTGCCGATAATGGCTCCAGCTGCGTTGGCTTGAGCGCTCTGCAAAGTCTGTCGGTTACTAATGCCGAAACCGATCATGCGAGGGTGCTTGAGGCCCATCTTGTCGATTCGCGAGAAGTAAGCCTGCTTGGCCTCGTCGAACTCTTTCTGTGCTCCGGTTGTGGCCGCGGAACTGACCATATAGATGAAACCATCTGTGTTCTCGTCGATGAAGCGTATCCTCTCGTCGCTCGTCTCAGGCGTGATGAGCATGATTACCCTGATATCATACTTATCGGCAATGGGTTTGACCTCGTCCATGTAGTCCTTGAAGGGCAGGTCCGGAATGATGACGCCGTCGATTTCTACTTCCTTGCAGCGTCGGAAGAAAGCCTCGTAACCCATGTGATAAATGGGATTCATGTAGCCCATCAGTATGAGGGGCAGCTGGACGCCTTGTTTCCTGAGTGGTTCCAACTGCGAAAAGAGCTTCTGGAGGCTCATTCCGTTTCGCAACGCCTTAGTGGCTGCGTCCTGAATAACTGGGCCGTCGGCCATCGGATCACTGAAGGGAATGCCCACTTCGAAGCAAGCCTTTGCTCTTCTCTTGAAATATCTTGTTAATTCTGTTCATAAGTCTGAATGCCTTTTATGAAAGTTTTTATCTTTTCTGTATCCTTGATGCCTGGCTCGATCTCGAAGCGCGAATTGATGTCGAAGCCGAGGCATTTGGGGTGATGAAACGTGTTGAGTCGCTCAATATCTTCAGGTCCGATGCCTCCTGAAAGCAGGAAGGGTAGGGCGTTTCGGTAGTCGCGGAGGATGTCCCAGTTAAATTGTTTGCCGCTTCCGCCAAAGTTTGTGCACTTTGTATCAAAGAGAAGCAGATCGACGAAGCCTTCGTATTGACCAGCAAGAGCGAGGTCCGCTTCCGAACTTATGCAGATAGCTTTGATGACTTTGCAGCCCGTCTTTTCTCGAACTGCTTGGCAGAACTCAGCACTTTCGCTGCCATGAAGCTGAATGTAACTGAACTCGAAGGCCTCCATCTGCTTCTGAATCTCGTCAAGAGACTGGTTAACGAAGACGCCAATACGTTCGCATTGAGGTAGATAGGCAGGCACTTCGCTCACATATCGCGGCGAGCGCTCCCAACAAATGAAGCCCATCATGTCGATGCCCAAACGTTCTACTTTCCGAATATTCTCGGCATCTCGCATTCCACAAACCTTTATCATCATAATCGCGAAATGAAGTTCTTTAATGTTTCCCCTGGGTTGTCGGTCTTCATGAAAGTCTCTCCGATGAGGAAACCTCTGTAACCTGCCTCTCGCAGCAAGCGGATGGTGTCCGGATTGCTGATGCCGCTCTCGCTGACAAGCACTTTGTCTTGAGGAAGTTGGCTCGCCAAGCGGAACGAGTTCTGCACGTCCGTGACGAAAGTTCCCAGGTTGCGATTGTTCACGCCAAGTGCATCGACGTCGCTGTCGGCGTAGTCCAACTCGTGCTCTGAATGCAGTTCCAGCAGGACTTCGAGCGCCAACTCATGGGCGATGGAAGTAAGTGAGCGGACTTCCTGCTTGCTGAGGTCGGCGGCGATGAGCAGAACGGCGTCGGCTCCGACGTGTCGCGCTTGGAAGAGCTGGTATTCGTCTATGATGAAGTCCTTGCGGAGGATGGGAATCGAGACGAGCGGTCGGGCCTTTCTTATGAAGTCGAGCGAGCCGCCAAAATACATCTCGTCGGTCAGGATGCTGAGGGCTGCGGCACCGTTTTGCTCGTAAGAAAGCGGAATTATCTCAGGCTTGCCATCCTCTTTAATCCATCCCTTCGACGGACTCTTGCGCTTGAATTCGGCGATGATGCCAAAGTCGTTCACTGTCAAAGCCTGACTCAAACTGCGCTTCGATACGCCTTCTGCCATCATTCGCTCAACTTCGGAATAGAGTTTCCTTGCTGGCGTCTGCTCCTTTTGCTCGGCCACTTCGATGCGCTTGTGCGCCACGATTTCTTCTAAGATGTCTTTCATTGCTTCAATTGTCGTTATCACGTTATGACGTTATCTCGTTATAACGAGGATTTCCTTAGCTGTTTATCTCGATGAACGCTTTGAGGCATTGCAGGGCTTTGCCGCTTTCGATGCTCTCGCGGGCCATTGCAACGGTGTCCGAGATGGGCAGGTTCGGGTTCATCAGGCTGATGCCACAAGCGGCATTGGCAATGACGACCTCCGTTTGGGCACGCGTTGCCTTGTTCTCCAGCACATCGTCGAAGATGCGCTTGGCCTGCTCAGCAGTCGTTCCGCCGAATATCTCCTCGGGCTTCACGTAGGCAAGTCCCATTTCGAGGGGTGTATAGACCTTCTCGAAGTGACGTGTCACGAACTTGAAACCGCTGGTGAGCGAGATTTCGTCGTAGCCATCGTAGCTCGAGATGACACCAAAGTTGTCGCCAATGCGCTGGTGCATGCTGGAGTAGAGACGCAGCTGGGTGGGCGTCGCGGTGCCATGGAGCGAGTTCTTTGGCGTGCAAGGATTGATGAAGGGGCCAAGCAAGTTGAAGCACGTCGGCACGCTCAACGCCTTGCGAACAGGGCCGACAAACTTCATGCCCGTGGCAAAGAGGGGCGCGTGCAGGTAGCAGATGCCGGCTTTCTCAATGGAGCGACGGAGTACATCCTCGTTGTCGGAGAACTTCACGCCGTGTGCCATCAGAACATTACTTGCGCCGCTCACGCTCGTGCTTGCGCCGTTGCCGTGCTTTGAGACCTTGAATCCCGCTCCGGCAACCACAAAGCAAGCGCAAGTACTGATGTTGAAAGTGTTCTTTCCGTCGCCTCCTGTGCCCACGATGTCCAGCATGTCGAAGTCGTCGAGGTTAACGTGCTTGCCCGTTTCGAGCAGTCCGTCGCGGAAACCAAGCATTTCATCCACCGTAGCACCGCGTGTCTGCATAGCCATCAGCAAAGCGGCAATCTGCTCGGCAGGGTAGGCTTGGCGGGTGATGTTCACCAATATGTTGTGTGTGTCTTGCCGCGATAGTGTCTCGCCAGCAATGAGTCGTTGCAAATACTGCTTCATATCATTGAACATTGAATATTGAACATTGAACAATTTTTGTTCCCCCTAAAGGGGGTTAGGGGGTCTCTAACCAGTTCTTTATTATCGTCTTTCCGCCTGGCGTAAGCACGCTTTCGGGGTGATACTGAATGCCGCGGATGTCGTACTCGCGGTGTCTGAGGGACATGATGAAGCCCTCTTCGCTCACGCTTGTCACTTCGAGGCAATCGGGGAAGCCTTTCGTATCGACCACCCACGAGTGGTAGCGGCCCACTTCGAACGTCTTGCCCAAGCCCTCGAACAGATAGTCGTCGGCCGTTATGGTGACGGGCGTTGCTACGCCATGATAGACGTCGCTGAGGTTTGTCAATGTGCCGCCGAACACTTCGCCAATAGCCTGATGGCCGAGGCACACGCCGAGGATGGGTTTTCGACCTGCGTAGGTCTTTATGACGTCGAGGAGCAGTCCCGCTTCACTCGGGATGCCCGGGCCTGGGGAAAGAATGATTTTGTCGAATGCCTCGAGCTGCGACATCTCGAACTGGTCGTTGCGATAGACCGTCACCTCAGCCCCGAGTTCCTTTACCAAGTGGCTCAGGTTGTAGGTGAACGAGTCGTAGTTGTCTATGATTACTATCTTTTTCATAATTTTCCTGCTATTTCGATGGCTCGGCGAAGTGCCCCAAGCTTATTGTTAACCTCTTGAAGTTCGTACTCCACGTTGCTTTTGGCAACGATGCCACCACCTGCTTGGAACCAAAGCTCGTTGTTGCGGCTGACGAAGGTGCGTATCGTGATGGCTTGGTTGAGATTGCCCTCGAAACCAATAAACCCGATGCAGCCGCCGTAGGCACCGCGATTGTGAGGCTCGTACTCAGAGATGAGTTGCATGGCCCGCACTTTGGGAGCGCCCGACAGCGTGCCTGCGGGGAACGTGTCAATAAATGTCTTGATGGGGTCAGCCTCGTTGTCGAGCTCTCCGCTGACGCGGCTGACGAGATGGATGACGTGGCTGTAGAACTGCATGTCCTTGTAGAAATCGACCTTCACATTGTGGCAGTTGTGCGAGAGGTCGTTGCGTGCAAGGTCAACCAGCATGACGTGCTCGGCATTTTCCTTCGGGTCGTTGCGCAGGTACTCAGCATTCTGTCGGTCTGTTTCGCTGTTGCCGGTGCGCTTCGTGGTGCCTGCAATCGGGTCGATGTAAGCGTGACGGTTCTCGATGCGGCAGTGTGTCTCGGGCGACGAGCCAAAGATGCGGAAGCCGCCGAAGTCGAAGTAGAAGAGATACGGGCTGGGGTTAATGCTTCGCAAGGCACGATAAAGCTTGAAGTCATCGCCTTCGTAGCGCTGCTTGAAACGGCGAGAGAGGACGATTTGGAACACGTCGCCGCGCAGGCAATGCTGTATGCCGCGACGGATGTTCTCGCGGTGCTCGTCGTCGGTCAGCGTGCTTGTACATTCGCCCACGGGCCGGAAGTCGAACGCCTGATAGTTGCGGCTGGCGAGGTCGCGCTCCAGTTGGTCGAGGTCGTCCTGTTCCCCATCGGCAAGCAGCTCGATAAGCGTGAGTTCATTACGGAAGTGATCGAACACCACTACATCTTTATATAATATATAGAGCATGTCGGGCGCGTCGTTTTCCTCTTGCGTCTCGTCCTTGACGGCAATGTTCTCGAAGTAGCGGACCGCGTTGAACGTCGTGTAGCCATACAGTCCGCAGTAGCTCACGTCGTTGCCCTCGATGCTGAAGCTGCTGAGGAATTCGCTGATGAGGCGTGCGGTGTCATAGTCCTTGCCGATAGTGTGCTTCTCGGTTGTGCCGTCGGGAAAACGGCAGAAACCTATGCTGTGCTCGATGCTGACACTTGCGATGGGGTGTAGTGCAATGAACGATTTCGCGTTCTCTCCGCCGTGATAGTCGCTACTCTCCATGAGTGCGCTTTGCGGATAAGCGTCGCGCACCTTCAGGTAAGCGCTGACGGGTGTAATGAGGTCGCCAAGGACCTTCTTGCTTGCCGTGTGGAAGCGGAACTTATATGCGCTCATAATCAATTTCGTCTTTATGGTTAAGATAGGTTGCGAGGTCTTTGTCGCCGCGACCACTAACGGTAAGCACGACCACATCTTCTGGTTTGAACTTCATCTTAGAGAGTAGCGCGAGGGCGTGGCTGCTTTCGAGGGCGGGGATGATGCCTTCGAGTCGGGTGAGCTCGAAGGCGGCTGCGAGTGCTTCGTCGTCGTTGACTGCGAGGACCTTCGCCCTACCTGTCTCGAAGAGGTTGCAGTGCATGGGACCTGTACCAGGATAGTCCAGGCCGGCGCTGATGCTGTAAGGCTCGATGATTTGGCCATCGTCGGTCTGCATCACCTTGATGCGACTGCCGTGCAGAATGCCGACAGTGCCGATGTTCAGCGACGCCGCAGTCATCTCCGTCTCCATGCCTTTGCCGCCAGCTTCGCCGAGAACAATCTTCACACGCTCGTCGTCGAGGTAGTGATAGATAGTACCTGCAGCATTACTTCCGCCGCCAACGCAGGCGATGAGGTAGTCCGGCCAATCACGGCCAACCTTTTCCTGAAGCTGGAAGCGTATCTCCTTGCTGATGACGCTCTGCAGCTTGGCAACCATTTCGGGGTAGGGATGCGGCCCGACTGTACTGCCTATTATATAAAAGGTATCGCTCGGATGGCAGCACCAGTCGCGTATCGCCTCGTTTGTTGCGTCTTTGAGTGTCTTGTTGCCGCTCTCTACGGGAAAGACTTCAGCACCCAGCATCTTCATTCGCTCCACATTAATGTGTTGACGCTGAACGTCTAAAGCACCCATATAAACGCGGCAAGGCATTCCCATCAAGGCACAGACCGTAGCCGTTGCGACACCGTGCTGGCCGGCTCCCGTCTCGGCAATGATGCGCTTCTTGCCCATACGTTGGGCCAAGAGAATTTGTCCGATTGCATTGTTTATCTTGTGAGCGCCTGTATGATTCAGGTCCTCGCGCTTCAGATAGAGCTGGCAGCCGTACTTCTCGCTCATGCGTTTCGCATAATAGAGTGGGCTCGGACGACCTACATAGTCGCGCAAGAGACTGTAGTATTCCTGCAGAAACTCCTCACTGTCAATGATTTGCTGGTACTGCTCGCGCAAAGCCTCGAGCGTCCCATAGAGAATCTCAGGCACGTATGCCCCACCGAACTCTCCGTAAAAGCCTTTCTTGTCAACGTGATAGCTCATATACATTATTATATTTATAGTTTGATATTATATACAGAAAAGAGGCCCGTCGCTATCGACGAGCCTCTTTCTTATGTTTTTGACAATATACAACGGCTTCGTGCTTCGCGACTAAACTAATCTCGAATCACGCCACCACCAATTGTTAATTGTCATCATATTTGTACTTTTTTCTGTTTGTTGATGCAAAATTACGTATTTATTTCTTTTTGCCAAACATTTTCCTCATTTTTTTTCAAGGAAATTATCATTTCTGTCATTTTAGTTAGGAAAATAGACAAGAAAAGTGGAACGGCCCTTTAATCCGTGAAATCCGTGTAATCCGTTGTTGCTTATTTTGTCTCGCCCTGTAAATGACGAATTTGCTAAATCGTAAATAGTAAATCGTCAAATCGTAAATTACTTAGTCCTTCAGGTAATAGACGACGGTTGTGACGACGCGGACATTCTTGAGCCACGGCGTGTTCTGGTCGCGGCTCTCGATGCTGAACTGGCCTTGGTCGGCAGTACGAATCTTGCCGAGCTTGCTGTTGGAGTCTTCTGCAAAGCGTTCCGCTGTCTTGCGAGCGTTCTTTGTGGCTTCGGCAATCATCTCAGGCTTAATCTCGTTGAGACCCGTGAACTCGTAGCTCACGTTCCCATCGTCATCGTATTCATTGCCGATGATGGTGACGCCTTGGCGCATTAGGTCGGCCTGTTTGTTGACAAGCTTGCGCACGAGGTCCACGTTCTTGCTCACGACGGTCACCACGCAGTTTGCTTTGTAGCGATAGCGAACCGTCTCGCTGCTGTAGCTCATGTTGGCCTGCTGGTCAACCATCTGTGGCGGGGCTTGTGTGATTTCCTCGTCGTTGATGCCGTTTGCTTTCAGGAAGTCCACGATGGTGCGAGTGTCCTTCGCGATGGTTTCGTAGAGTTCAGCCGGGTCGTTGCCCAGCTCTTTGAACTTCAAAGGCCACGTCACCTTGTCGGCTTTCACCTCTTTCTCCGAGAGACCTTTAGCCGTTACGGTGCGGTCCATCTCCTTGAACTTCACGATACCTTTACTGATGGCTCCTCCTGCCAGGAAGAGACCGATGGCGAGAATTAACGCCTCGCCGACGTACTTGAACTGCATTGTCTTCATAGTATTCTCACTTTGTTCCGCTTGCAAAGTTATGACATCTTTCTGTATTTACCATCGCTCCTGCTATGATTTTATAGAAAAATAACATCTCGCCTTCCTGGCTCTCGTGGTAAGAAATGTCGCACGAAGTGCAAAAAAGTGCCAATCCATCACGAAATGATAAATCTTTTTCATTTAATGCTAACAAAAATGATAAGGAAAACCTGTAACTTTGCCCCAGAAATATGAAGAACAACACGACATGAATACAATATTTTTGCCCAGAATGATGAATCCCTTGTTCAGCAAACCTGTCGGCGCATGGCATCAGGTCGCCCTCCATGGGGCTGCAGGCCTTTTGCTCTGCCTGCTCCTCTGTCTGTCCCAGCCGCTGCATGCACAGACTTCTGCCGAGGCTGAGCAGATAGAGAATTATGCCAGCCGATACGTCGGGTGCAAGGACCCGGGCAGCCGCCTGAAGCTCGCAAACGACTTCTTCTCCTACCTTCTGGAGTCAGGCTACATCGACGAGCCTATCCGGTTCCCTGCCGGCTCGCACATCGATTCTGTCGACGTCAACGTCTTTTATTATGCAGCAGAGTTCTTATACGGCGAAGGCAGTTATCAGAAAGCCATCGACCTGCTGACCAGTGCCTCGCAGCGCACCGTGGTGGACGACGCCTCCCGCAGCGACGTCTATGGCCTGCTCGGGGCTGCCTACTTCCGCATGAGCGCATACGACAAAGCGGCCAAGGCACTCCATCACTGCTACCTCTTGGACAAGAAGTCGGGCGACTTCGACCGCCTCAGCTCCACGCTCAACAGCATCGCCAGCGTCCTCACAGCTGCAGGCAAGCCCCGCGAGGCCGAGAAGTACATCAGCGAAGCCATTGCTGCCAACAGCCTCACCGACAACCTCGCACGGCGGGCCGTCCTCTTCGGCACCGCATCGGAGCTCTATCGCTCGCTCGACGACAAGCAGCAGGCGCTGGAATATGCCCAGAAAGCCCTCGAGACGGAACGCCTCACGGGCGACAGCGCACGCATCGGCATCCGCCTCTCGCAGCTGGCAAGCGCACAGATGAGCCTCTCCAAGGCCAGCGAGGCACGCCGTTCGCTCCAGCAGGCCATCCCCCTCCTCTACAAGGCCAGGAACTACCACTCCTGGGGCATCTGCCAGAACCAGCTGGGCGACATCCTGGAGAGTGAGGGCAAGAACCCCGAGGCGGCTCAGTGCTACCTGGAGGCCGCCATGCTCTTCCTGAAGCAGGGCGATAAATATAATGAACTGCACGCGCGCGAGGGACTCTACCGCACCACGAAAGCCTCCGCTCCCTCCCAGGCCATGCTGCACCTGGAGCGGGCTAAACTCCTGCAGGACTCCATCTATCAGACCGAGACGAGCGAGGCATTGGCAAAATACAATGCCCTATACTACAACGACATACTGCAGGAGCAGGCCGAAGCCTCCAGGCGCCAGAGCCGCCTCTTGCTCCTCTCGGTCGGCATCGGCTCTGTCGTGGCGCTCACCATCCTTGTCCTTGCCATCGTCTATACCTACCGGCGCCACCGCCACAAGGTGATGAACTATGAGCAGCAAATCAGTCAAGCCGAAGACCAGAATGCACAAATCTACCGGCAGTACCAGAACGTCGTGGCCAATGCTCTGCAAAGCTCCGGCACGCTCACCGATGACGACCGCGAGTTTCTGGAGCAACTGGGTGGCGTGATATACCTCTTGACCGAGAAGGGCGTGACCGACGTCGACACCATAGCCTCGCACATGCACATCAATACTGTCACCCTGCGACGCCGCCTCTCACAGATGCTCGACGTTACACCCAAGAAGTACATCCTGCAGACCCGCATGGAGAAAGCCAAATACCTGCTGCAGCAGTATAGCGACATCACCATCGCCGAGGTGGCAGAACGCTGCGGATATGCCCAGGTGCCCAACTTCACCCGAGCCTTCAAGAACTTCTACGGCATCATGCCCAGCGAAGTGAAAAATGAAAGAATGAAAGAATGAGAGAATGAGAAAATAAGAAATGTAGAAAATGAAGAAATGTAGAAAATAAGAAATGTAGAAAATAAGAATGCAGAGGATTAGAGTATTACATAGAATCGGAACTGTCGGGACTTAAAATACTAATTCTCAAATTCTATAATTCTTGATATAATAAAGGCGGAAAACTTGAAACAAATAACCAATAAACCTTATTTATTAACTTAAATTACAAACACTATGAAGAAACGATTACTTCTGCTTCTCTGTCTGTTGGTAACGGCAGGGAGCGCAAGTGCCTTGAGAGTGCTCAAGAGCGGAGCATTCCCAAATGGAGCCGGCGGATGGCAAATCAACGAAGATGATAACGGGAATCAAGTGCTCTACATAAGTGCGGAGGTCATTCCTGATTACAAGACAAAACCGGACAGATGGTGTTCTGAAGTGACTACTGCTCCATGGAGAAACTATACCGTCGATAAGGAGTTCACGCTTAAACTTTCACCGAGTGTCAAAACAATTGGTGAATATGCCTTTGCGGGTACCAATGTAAAATGTGTAGAGTTTCAGCCGCGTACGGAGCCAGTCACCATTAAAAAAGGTGCATTCTATTTAACAACAGAACTGAAAACTTTTGACTTTTCTTATGTTAAGTACATAGGTGAGGAAGCCTTCGCTTCTTGCCATGATCTGTATAGCGGCGACTTCCCAATGTTAGAGAAATGTGAAGCCGACGCATTTTACAATTGTAAAGCACTGGCAATAAAACGTGAAATCGTCCTCGGCAAGCATGTGTCCCTATCCAATCTTGTAGGCTTCAAATGGCTAGCAAAAATATGCAATGAAGGGCTCCAAAAAGCTGAGAATCCCCGTTTCTGGAGCGCAGACGGACATTCTTATGTCACGTTGAATAATGTTAGCTACTATGTAGATGTTATTCCCAAGGGCAGCAAGCTGGGTATTATATGGCCTGTTGAAGGCTACGGCACGAAGCCCGACACCTTCGAAGGGTATTCCATCGAGAATAAAACAGGCGGCAGCGGTTGGTCCCTCAGCACCACAACGGGAGAATTTCATCTGAAACGCACAGTGACTGCATCACCCGTGTATGAAACCCCAGAGGCACGCCCCTGGCACAATATG
>CACXLY010000083.1 GCA_902768605.1 uncultured Bacteroidales bacterium | reverse complement strand
CCCGCCTGTATTCTTATCAGGCTTTCAGCCTTCATCTTTCCTCAACTAAGCTCTTACACTTATCCGAAAAGCGTGCCAACTACTATATCATTGCTTAAATTAATATATAATGTACTAATAAAGGAAAAAAACTAGCAGGGGGGCGTACAACCTAAACGATTTTTTTGTATCTTTGCACGCAAAAATTTTATTATAAGGTTATGGTATCATTTATTGCAGACAAGATTGTGATGGACGGTCTCACCTACGACGACGTCCTCTTGGTTCCCGGCTACTCCGAGGTTCTCCCCCGCACCGTATCGCTCGAAACGCGGTTCTCTCGCCACATCGCTCTGAAGATTCCCTTCGTGACGGCAGCAATGGACACCGTCACCGAGGCGACGATGGCCATCGCCATTGCCCGAGAAGGCGGCATCGGCGTGATACACAAGAATATGAGCATCGAGGAGCAGGCCCGGCAGGTAGCCATCGTGAAGCGTGCCGAGAACGGCATGATCTATGACCCCATTACGATAAAACTGGGCAGCAGTGTGCGCGACGCGCTCGAGCTGATGGCTGAATACCACATCGGCGGCATCCCGGTCGTCGACGACGAACGCCATCTGAAAGGCATCGTCACCAATCGCGACCTCCGCTTCGAGCAGAACATCGACCGCCCCGTCGACGAGGTGATGACGAGCGAGAACCTTGTCACCACGCACGTCCAGACGGACCTCGGCGCTGCGGCTAAGATTTTGCAGGAGAACAAGATAGAAAAGCTTCCCGTCCTCGACGACGACAACAAGCTCATCGGCCTCATCACCTACAAGGACATCACGAAGGCGAAGGACAAGCCCATGGCCTGCAAGGACAGCAAGGGACGACTGCGCGTGGCTGCCGGCGTAGGTGTCACGCCCGACACCCTCGACCGCATCAAGGCCCTCGTCGAGGCCGACGTCGACGCCATCGTCATCGACACAGCCCACGGCCACAGCAAGTTCGTCGTGGAGAAACTCAAGGAAGCCAAGCAGATGTTCCCCGGCGTCGACATCGTCGTCGGCAACGTCGCCACGGGTGAAGCAGCCAAGATGCTCGTCGAGGCAGGCGCCGACGGCATCAAGGTCGGCATCGGCCCCGGCAGCATCTGCACCACGCGCGTCGTGGCCGGCGTAGGCGTGCCCCAGCTCAGCGCCGTCTATGACGTGGCCATGGCACTTCAGGGGACCGACGTGCCCCTCATCGCCGACGGCGGACTGCGCTATAGCGGCGACGTCGTGAAGGCACTCGCAGCAGGCGGCTACAGCGTGATGATAGGCTCGCTCGTGGCCGGAACGGAAGAGAGCCCCGGCGACACCATCATCTACAACGGCCGTAAGTTCAAGAGCTATCGCGGCATGGGCTCGCTCGAAGCAATGGAGTGCGGCTCGAAAGACCGCTACTTCCAGGGGAACGTAAAGGACACGAAGAAGCTCGTGCCCGAAGGCATCGCAGGCCGCGTGCCCTACAAAGGCTCCGTCCAGGAAGTCATCTACCAGCTCATCGGCGGTCTCAGGAGCGGCATGGGCTACTGCGGTGCAGCCACCATCGACGACCTGCACAACGCCAAGTTCGTACGCATCACCAATGCCGGCGTGCAGGAAAGCCATCCCCACGACGTCACCATCACCAGCGAGGCGCCAAACTACAGCCGTCCCCAGTAATCCCCCCATTACCCATCACCCCCATTAACCCCATTCAGCCCATTAACCCCACAAAATATGAACAAGATTCTTATCAGCTTTGCAATGGCAGCACTCGCCCTGACGGCTGCTGCCCAGGAAGACCCCATCGTGATGCGAATCAACGGGATTCCTGTTCCACGTAGTGAGTTCGAGTATAACTACAACAAGAACAATTCAGAGGGAGTCATCGACAAAAAGAGTGTCGAGGAATACGCCGACCTCTTTGTGAACTATAAGCTAAAGGTGCAAGCCGCCCTCGACGACCATCTCGACACGCTCTCCAGCTATCAGCAGGAGTTCCGCACCTACAGAGACCAGCAGATCCGTCCGCTCCTCGTGCCCGAAAGCGCCAAGGAGAAGGAGGTCCGCAACTACTACGACGGCCTGCTCGCCCGCCTCGAGGGTAAGCAGCTCTTGCAGCCGGCTCACATCCTGATACGGCTGGCACAGGACGCCACCGACGCTCAGAAGGCAGCAGCCAAGGTGAGAATCGACTCCGTCTATCAGGCACTGAAGGACGGCGCCGACTTTGCCGAGCTGGCCAAGCAGGTGTCGGAAGACCCGGGCTCTGCCGCACGTGGCGGCGTGCTGCCCTGGATAGGCCCCAACCAGGTGGTGAAGGAGTTCGAGGACGTCGCATATTCCCTCAATGAGGGCGACATGAGCGAACCCTTCCTCATGCCCTTCGGATACGACATCATCAAACTGATGGGCAGGAAAGACCTCGAGACGTACGAAGAGCTGCACGACAAGATACAGCAGTTCCTCGACGCACAGGGCATCGAGAACCACATCGCACAGCAAATCCTCGATTCCATCGCAGGACAGGGCGAAAAGACCGTCGAGCAGATCCTCGACGAGAAGACCGTGGAGTTCTGTGCCAAGGACAACGAGCTGAAATACCTTGTGCAGGAGTACCACGACGGCTTGCTCCTCTACGAGGAATGCAACCGGAAGATTTGGGAACCCGCAGCGAAGGACACGCTCGCCCTGGCAAACTACTTCAAGAAAAACAAGAAAAAGTACGCCTGGAGCGAACCGCACTACAGCGGCATGGTCTATTATTGCCGGAACCAGGAAGACGTGAAGGCCGTCGAGAAACTTGTCAAGAAGCTCCCCCAGGAGAAGTGGCTGAACACCATCCGCGACGCCTACAACAAGGACAGCGTCATGGTCCGCATGGAGCGTCGTGTCTTCAAGAAGGGCGACAATCCAAACGTGGACCGTCTCGCCTTCAAGGACAAGACCGCCGAACTCAAGCCCGTCAAGAACTGCAACTATATCGGCGTCCTCGGCAAAGTACTGAAGAAAGGACCCGCCGAGTGGACCGACGTCAGCAATCAGGTGGTCAGCGACTACCAGCGACTCAAGGAGGACGAGTTCGTGGCCGAGCTTCGCAAGCGCTATAGCGTCGAGATAGACAAGGCCGCCCTTGCCACGGTCAACAATCACTAATTATCTATAGTCCCTATAGCTCCTATAGTCCCTATAGCTTCTATAGCCCCTATAAAAAACAAAAGCATGAAACGATACACGCTCTGCCTCCTGGCAGCCCTCTTCAGCCTGCTCGCCGTGGCACAGAAGAACGTCGTGGACGAGGTCGTTTGGGTCGTCGGCGACGAGGCCATCCTTCGCTCCGACGTCGAGAAGCGCCGCCTCGAGTACGGCTCGCAGTTGAAGGGAAATCCCTATTGCGTCATCCCAGAACAGCTCGCCATACAGAAGCTCTTCCTCCACCAGGCAGTCATCGACAGCATCGATGTGGCCGACAGCGACGTCAACCAGTACGTCGAGGAGAAGCTCAACGAGCGCATCCTCCTGGCAGGCTCGAAGGAGAAGCTCGAGGAGTATATGAAGATGCCGATGGTGCAGATACGCGAAGAGATGCACGACATGGTCAAGAGCGAGATGATAGCCATGCGAATGCGTGAGCAACTCATGGCGGACGTCAAGGTGACGCCAGCCGAAGTGCGCCGCTTCTTCAAGGACATGCCCGAGGACAGCTTGCCTCTCATCCCCACACAGGTCGAAGTGCAGGTCCTCGTGCTTCAGCCGCGCATCCCACAGACGGAGATAGACCGCGTCAAAGGCTTGCTGCGCGACTATGCCGAGCGTGTCAACAGCGGCGCGACGTCCTTCTCCACCCTGGCCCGACTCTATAGCGAAGACCCCGGCTCGGCTCGCCAGGGCGGCGAGATGCCCTATATGGGCAAGACCGAACTCGACCCGGGCTTTGCCAACGTGGCATTCAGCCTGACAGACCCCAGCAAGGTGAGCAAGATAGCACAGAGCGAGTTCGGCTATCACATCATTCAGCTCATCGACAAACGCGGCGACAAGGTGAAGTGCCGACACATCCTGAAGCGCCCCGAAGTGGCACAGGCAGACATCGACAGCGCACTCGTTGTCCTCGACTCCATGAAGATCGACATCCTCGACGGCAAAATCTCGTTCGAAGATGCCGCACGCTATGCCTCCGACGACAAGGACTCGCGCAACAACCACGGCATCGTCTCCAACATCAACAGGGAGACGGGCGAGACCTCCACACGCTTCGAGATGAGCGAGCTCTCGGCTCTCTCTCCTGAACTCGCCCGCACGGTCGAGACGCTCGAAGTGGGCGAGATATCCAAGCCCTTCACGATGATTAACACGAAAGGCAAGACGGTCTGCGCCATCGCACGCCTCAAGAACCGCACCCTCACGCATCGTGCCAGCGTCACCGAGGACTTCCAGGTCATGCAGGATATCGTGAGGAACAAGAAGGGAGAGGATATCATCCTCAACTGGATAAAGGAGAAACAGAAGAGTACTTATATCCGCATCAATCCCGACTGGAGAGACTGCGAGTTCCAATACGAGGGCTGGGTGAAGTGAAGAGTCGGCGACTATACCTCCTTTGCGCGTCCCTGTTCTTCTGCCTTTGCATGCTTATGGCCGTGACACCGGACGGCAAACCTGCCGGAAAGCGTACGCAATCCGAAAGCAAGGTGCGACTGCTGCATGCCGACCGCCTCTACTTCGACGAGCACATACATCGCACGGCACAAATCCTTGTGGGCGACGTGCGCTTCAATCACGAAGGCGTGCTCATGTACTGCGACAGCGCCCTCTACTACGAAGCCACCAACTCGTTCGATGCCTTCGGTCACGTCCGCATGAACCAGGGCGACACGCTCCACCTCAATAGCGAAGTGCTCTACTACAACGGCCTTGACCGCCTGGCCCGGGCACGCTATGACGTCGTGCTCAAACATGGCACGATGACCATCTACACCGACAGCCTCGACTACGACCGTCTCTATGAGTTGGGCTATTTCTTCGAAGGCGGAAAGGTTCTCGACCACGACAACCAGCTGACGAGCGACTGGGGCGAGTACAGCCCGCCCACCCACGAGTCGGTCTTCAATTACAACGTGCGCCTCGTCAACCCTGCGCCGCCTGCCAAGCCCGAGACCATCCTCATCTCCGACACGCTGCACTACAACACCGAGACAGCCATAGCCCACATCGTAGGCCCATCGAACATCGAGAACGACGAAAACCACATCTACAGCGAGCTCGGCTATTACGACACGCAGGCCAAGCACTCGCATCTGCTGGAGCGAAGCATCCTGACGAACAACGGCAAGCAACTCATCGGCGACAGCGTGGTCTGGAACGATGACGTCGCCATTGCCGAGGCCTTTGGCAACGTCGTCTATACCGATGTCGTCAATAAAAATATGTTCACGGGCGAGTACTGTTACTACGAGGACAGCACGGGCTATGTGATGGCGACGGACAGCGCACTGGCCATCGACTACAGCCAGCAGGACACGATGTACGCGCATGCCGACACCATCAAGGTCTTCACCTACAACATCGACACAGACTCCACCTATCGCGTCGTCCATGCCTACTACCACATGCGTGCTTACCGACGCGACCTGCAGGCCGTCTGCGACTCGCTGGTCTATGACACGCGCGACAGCGTGCTCTTCATGTACCGCGACCCCATCATCTGGCAGCAAGGGCAGCAACAGCTGGGCGAGGAGATACGCATCTTCTTCAACGGCGAAAACATCGACAGCATACAAGTGCTGCGGCAAGCCCTTTCTGTGGAGAAGATCGACGACGTGCATTACAATCAGGTGACGGGACACGAGATGCGCTCCTACTTCCAGGACGGCGAACTGTATCTCTCCACGTCCGAGGGCAACGTCTTCGTCAACTACTATCCTTTCGATGAGGACAGCATCATGGTCGAGATGAACCACACGGAGACTTCCCTGCTCAAGATGTTCGTGAACAAGAACCAGGTGGACCACATCTGGATGCCTGCCGCCACCGGCATCATGTATCCCATACCGCTCATCCCTACCGAGGCACTCTATCTGCAGAACTTTGCCTGGTTCGACTACATACGGCCCGTCGACAGGTACGACCTCTTCGAATGGCGCCCCAAGAAAGCAGGCACGGAGCTCAAGGCAAGCGTGCGCCACTCCGCGCCCAGGCAAAGACTCAGCGACATAAAGAAAAAGAAAGGCTTAAAGAACCCCGAGACACCGGAGGCTGATGGGGCTGATGAGGCTACTGAGCCAACTGAGGCTACTGAGCCTACTGAGCCCATTGAGGCCACTGAGCCCATTGAGCCCATTGAGGCCACTGAGCCCATTGAGCCCATTAAGCCCATTGAGCCCATTAAGCCCATTGAGCCCACTAAAGAAGAATAACAATGAGCATGTTCAGCACCAGGAAGCCCCGCGGCTTCCGCCGAGTAAGCATCTACACAGATGAGTCGCGCGACCGCCTTCAGAAGCTGGTCGATGAGGTGAAGCGTGAGCAAGGTGAGGCCCCTGCAAGCGATGCCCCTTACGACCCCGACAAGTTCCGCGGCACCTTCATCAACTACACCCCTCGTGCCCAAAGGC
Source organism: uncultured Bacteroidales bacterium (assembly GCA_902768605.1). The sequence goes on along the minus strand of CACXLY010000083.1, from coordinate 3,398 downwards.
ATAAGGAGAAGGGCTCGAAGCTCGGCTGGCCCATCATCATCGTCATACTCTTCGGCCTGCTCATCCTTTGGCGCTTCCTGCTGACAGGCATAAGGTGAAGCTTAATTAATAATCCGAATAATCCGAATACTCTGAATATTCCGAATACTCCGAAAGATAATGGACATCATACACCTCCTTCCCGACTCCGTCGCCAACCAGATTGCTGCTGGTGAGGTCGTGCAGCGTCCAGCATCCGTCATCAAGGAACTGATGGAGAATGCCGTCGATGCAGGTGCGTCGACCATCGACGTGCTGGTGCAGGATGCAGGTCGTACGTCCATACAGGTCATCGACGACGGCAAGGGCATGACCGAGACGGATGCCCGCATGGCTTTCGAGCGTCATGCCACGTCGAAGATAGCGAAAGCCGAGGACCTCTTCACGCTTCAGACGATGGGTTTTCGCGGCGAGGCATTGCCCTCCATCGCTGCTGTGTCGCAGGTCAAGCTGACGACAAGAACGGCAGAGCAAGAGCTTGGCGTGCAGCTGTGTCTCGAGGGGTCGCGCGTCGTGTCGCAGGAAGTCTGCTCATGCCCTGTGGGAGCCAACTTCGAGGTGAGCAACCTCTTCTTCAACGTGCCGGCACGCAGGAAGTTCCTCAAGTCGAACCAGACGGAGCTGAACAACATCATACAGGACTTCGAGCGCATCGCCCTGGTCAATCCCTCCGTAGCCTTCACCCTGTCGAGCAACGGCAACAGGCTGATGCAGTTGCCGGCGGGCGGCAGCTTGCAGCGCATCGTAGGCATCTTCGGCAAGAGGCTTGGCGAGCAGCTTCTGCCTCTTCAGGTAGAGACGTCGCTCGTGAAGATAAGCGGCTTCGTAGGCAAACCCGAGGCGGCACGCAAGAAGGGTGCCTCACAGTACCTCTTCGTCAACGGCCGCTTCATGCGCCATCCGCGTTTCCATTACGCCGTGATGGAAGCCTTCAGCCACCTCATCCCCGAGGGCGACCAGGTGCCGTACTTCATCTTCTTTCAGGTGGATCCTGCCAACATCGACGTCAACATACATCCCACGAAGACGGAGATAAAGTTCGAGAACGAGCAGGAGATATGGAGCATTATCCTGGCAGCCGTGCGCGATGCCTTGGGGAAGTTCAACGCGGTGCCCACCATCGACTTCGATGTCGAGGGGCGTCCCGACATCCCCGCCTACGATGCCCGAGGCCTTGTCGGCGTCAAAGTGCCGCGCGTGCAGTTCAATCCCACATACAATCCCTTCAGCAGCCACAGCGAGAGCCGCAAGCCCACCCGCCAGTGGGAGAAGCTCTATGAGCAGGCTGCCAATCAGAATAATCAGAGTAATCAGAGCATTCAGAGTCCTCAGAGTCCTCAGAATACTCAGATAACTCAGAGTCCTCAGAGTCCTCAGCCCTCTCCCTCACTCTTCCCTGAGAGCCTCGAGATGAGCTCGCAGCACTACCAGTACAAGGGCCAGTACATTATGACCGCCGTGCAGTCGGGCCTGATGATAGTGGACCAGCGGCGTGCCCACATCCGCATCCTCTACGAGCGCTACATGAGGCAGATTCAGGAGCACAGCGCCGCCACGCAGGGTCTCCTTTTCCCCGAGCTGCTCGAGCTCTCGCCGTCCGACGCCGCCCTGCTCACCGGCATTCTCGACGACGTCCGTGCGCTGGGCTTCGACATCACACCACTCGGCGGCAACGCGTTCTCCATCGTTGGAGCGCCTTCAGAGCAGAGCAACCCCGTGGCCGTCGTGCAGCAGATGGTGGAGTCTGTCAAGCAGCAGGACGGCGCACATGCCGATGCCCTGCACCACCAGCTCGCCCTCGTCCTGGCCCGCAACAATGCCATCGAGGTGGGCGAAGTGCTCACACCCCTGCAGATGGAGACCCTCCTCAGCGACCTCTTCCAGTGCGAGATACAGAACCTCTCGCCCAGCGGCAAGCAGGTGCTTACCATACTCCAGCAGGAACAAATAGACAAGATGTTTAACTAAGACCTTAAGGTCCCTAAGGTCCTTAAAGTCCTTAAAGTCCTTATAATAATGAAAAAGATTATCCTTACAGGCGACCGCCCAACGGGCAAGCTCCACATCGGGCACTATGTAGGCTCGCTTCGCCGTCGCGTAGAACTCCAGAACTCCGGCCTTTACGACAAGATATTCGTCTTCGAGGCCGACGCACAGGCTCTCACCGACAACATCGAGAACCCCGAGAAGGTGCGGCAGAACGTCATCGAGGTCGCCCTCGACTACCTCGCAGCAGGCCTCGACCCTGCCAAGTCCACCCTCTTCATACAGAGCCAGATACCCGAACTCTGCGAACTCTCGTTCTACTTCATGGACCTCGTCAGCGTATCGCGCCTGCAGCGCAACCCGACCGTCAAGACCGAGATACAGATGCGCGGCTTCAGCGGCGAGAGCATTCCCGTAGGTTTCTTCACCTATCCCATCAGCCAGGCTGCCGACATCACGATGTTCAAAGCCACCACCGTGCCCGTCGGCGAAGACCAGGAGCCCATGCTCGAGCAGTGCCGCGAGATCGTGCGCCGCTTCAACTACATCTATGGCGAGACCCTCGTCGAACCCAATATCCTGCTACCGGAGAATGCCGCCTGCCTGCGCCTGCCCGGCACCGACGGCAAGGCCAAGATGAGCAAGAGCCTCGGCAACTGCATCTATCTCAGCGACTCGGCCGACGAGGTCAACAAGAAGGTCAAGACGATGTACACCGACCCCCTCCACCTGCAGGTCAGCGACCCCGGTCACCTCGAGGGCAATACCGTCTTCACCTATCTCGACGCCTTTGCTACGGACGAGCAGGTGGCCCGCATCACAGGCGACTACGCCACTCTGCAAGAGATGAAGGACCACTACACGCGCGGCGGACTGGGCGACGTGAAGTGCAAGAAGCTCCTCATGGCTGTGCTGCAGGAGACCCTCGAACCCATCCGTCAGCGTCGTGCCGAGTACGAGAAGGACATCCCTGCCGTCTATGAGATACTCAGGAAGGGATGCGAAGTGGCTCGCGAAGCAGCGCAGGAGACGATGGACCAGGTGCGCCGAGCCATGAAAATCAACTACTTCGACGACCGTGCCCTCATCGAAGAGCAGGCACGCCGCTTCCAGAAGTAAAAGCAGATGACATAATACGTCGGCTGGCCCGTCCCCTCTCATCGTCGCCAGCAAAGCAGATTGTTTTTGTTTTTTATTGCTGTCCGGGGAATATTTCTCTCTCTTCCTTTTAAGTCTTCTCTCATCGGTGTTTCTAACGAATAGCAGCTAATGGGGGCTTGCCAAAAGTCTCGAAGAGACGAAAGACCACAGACGGGGGTGACAACCCCCGGTAATGTTGCGACGACAGAGAAAGTCCTGAAAGGACGACAGAG
>CACXLY010000082.1 GCA_902768605.1 uncultured Bacteroidales bacterium | reverse complement strand
GAAGTCTTGCTCTACTAGTTCCTTCTCGCTTTCATACGAAGGACGCCAATGTTTCGCAGTGTCATTTTTGTGCTCCTGCTGCATTTCTTCATAAAGGCCGACATATATTTCGATTTCCCCGACTAAATGGTTTTTGTCTATGCGCAGGAACATCGTATATACGAAGTCGGCAGGAGGCAATGCCCAAAGGGAATCCAGACCCTGATAGATGGAGTCATTGACAAGTGGCGATGACGGTTCTTCGCGATGTCTGGCCGCAATGGCAGTGATGCGTTCCAGAGAAGCAAAATGATGAAGGTCGAAAGGAGAATAATGGAGTACAGAGAAGCCATAGTCATTGAGCATCGTCAGCAGCCAGCGCGGCTGGTTGGGCGACAGGCGATAGTGCTCCAATGCATGGTGCAGACTCAACACGGATTGGATAGCGTTGGCATGAGAAAGATACAAATGATTGACAAACTTGCTATAGGCACGGTAGGCAAGAGCATGGTCTGCCGTGGCTTCGGCACAATGGATGGCCAGATAGGAGAGTCGGGCACTTTGCGTAAGCTGAAGTTTGTCACGTTGGTAGCGACTCAACACGAAGCAGATGCGTCCGAAACGCCGCAAGGCATCCTTATCATCGCTTGTGCCACCAAGACTCTCGCGTTCATAATAACGGTACACGCGCATGAGGGTGCTGTCATCGGGAAAGGTTTCCTCGTCTGCTTTCTGGCTGGCCTTTTCGCGCATAAAGCGCCATTTCTCTGCATCTGATAAAAGGCAAGAGGTGGTGTCGGCGTTGTCCAGATACCATTGTTCTTCAAAAACCATAGCACCCAACAGGTCATACAGCATCCGCGAACTTTCCGTCAGGCGTGTCGTATCGACACTTTCCAACACTCGGGCAGCACTGTCCACGTCTGTGAATACAATATCTTCCGCAGAAGTGAGCAACCGCTTCTGCGGCAAGTCTCGCAAGCTCCATCCGATGCCGCCCGCCAAGGCCAGCACCAACACAGCAACGATGATTCCAATTGTCTTCCTTTTCATGTCGTTTTTTGTTTTGTCGCTGCAAAGGTACGGCAATTCTTTGGCCTCTACAAGAGAAAGGGATGGAAATCGCTATTCCGCCTATTACACTGTGATAATCAAAGCGTTTCACAGCTCTTTTCCATCCTCTTTCCATCCTGTGAGGTGGAATACTAAACGCTGAATGACACAAACAACAAAAAGTGAAGCCACTTTGTCTGTAAAATTCAAAGCGGCTTTGTTTCCTTCTTACGCGGGCGTGGCGACTACGACTTCATGCTCATGATTTACGTTTCCGACATGAAGGCTAACTCAGTCCGAGAACAGTCCACCCGTGTTAGGACTGCAGTCCACGCGTTGGTGGACTGCAGTTTACCCGTTGGTGGACTGGCAACGATACACGTCCTTCATACAAAGCACACATAATAACCCTGACTGCCGCACTCGGAATGACGCAGGCAGGCATTGGCCGATTCAGTCACCAAGACTTAACTCTTCAGCGACAAACGGGGATAATCGATAATTGACAACTATTTCCTGGGGATGGACGACAAGTTTGATTTCAGCTTGTGACGCTTGTGCTTCGTCAGATATTGCAGAAGGTCTAATGGGCGGTCGCTCTGAATGACGGTAGCGCCTCTGTCCAATAACCAGCCCCAGCTTTCGTCAGGCTCACCCAGTTCTACTGCACGGTCATCGTCGTGGCCGTCACAAAGGCTGGCCCAAATGCTGTAGAGCCATATCTTGATGCCTGCATCACGCACCTTTTGAAGCAAGCGACCTACGTTTTCGTCGTACTTGCCTATGCAACACTCTATGGCGACGGGATGAATGCTGATGAACTCGTCGAGAGTCTTCTCTGCGTTCGCGGCGTTCAGGTTCACGATAGGCATGTAGATGACCTTGTCGAGTATCGCGCCGTTCTCACGCTTCACCTTGTCGAGGGGGTTGCTTGACTTGATGATGACTTGGTTTGTGGTGCCTGTCTTCTCCATCAGTTCATACACTTGCTGAAAGTAGTCGTAGCCCTTGTCGATGTTGATAAGTATCTTCCCTTTGCAAAGGACGAGGACTTCTTCAAGCGTAGGGATGTGGTTGCGGGTGGGGGCTGCATTGTGCTGGGGAAGAAGGCGCAGTTTCTGTATCTCGTCGTAGGTCAAGTCGGCCACCTTGCCTTTCCCGTTGGTACAGCGGTCAACCGTCGGGTCGTGCATCAGTATGAGCTGACCGTCTTTGGTGCGCCGCACGTCAATTTCAATCATGTCGATGCCCTTATCGATGCAACTTTGGAAGGCAGGAATGGAGTTCTCGGGATGGTTGCGCCAGTCGCCCCGATGTGCCACGACGGTAACGAACTTGGGATTGCGGAAGAGGTTGTCACGCAGTACATCTGATTTGTCCTTCGGCAGAACGCTCAAGGACACGATGGTCAGGACGACCAAAAGAAAGGTTCTTTTCATGGGGCTTCTTTATTTGCTTTATCTCACTTCGCCATTCGTTGCCTGTTTGAGGGTGAGAGGCACGTATACCATATTATATATATAAGGTTCCTCTTCGTAGAAGAAAGCGATGCGGCCGTCCTTTTGCTGGCACATGGTGGAGTAGGCCGAGCGCTTGTCGGTGACTTGCATGCCGAGTTTCCAGCCCTCGGCAAAGGCAGCGGTCGTGTACTTCTTGCCTTCCTCGAGAACCTTATAGAAGATAGAAACGTCGGCTCGTGTGTCGGCTTTCGGGAGGCTTTGGAGAGCGACGTGGCAAGGCTTGCCGTCAGAAACGCGACGCCCGCGGACGATGAGAATCTCGCCGTTGCAGCTGTTGGCGCCCACCTTGATGCCCGTCGGCACATCGTGGCTGTTGACGGGCGTGTCCCAAGAGCCTTTGGTGACGCTACCCTCAGCGAATGTCCAGATGTTGAACGTGCGGCCGTACCACTTCCTGCCGCTCAGCACGATTTGTCCGCTGGGCAGTTCCTCCACCTTCGGCTCGTCGCTGTCGGGAGCCGCCTGAAACGAAGCATCGCCTCCCAGAAGCTGCCAGTTCATGCCCATGTCGTCGCTGTAAACGACATACGCGCCCTTGAGTCCTGTGCCTTTCAATAGCAAGGCGGCATAGAGGCGGTAATAGTCGCCTACTTTCGTGACACGACTCTGCAGAATCTTACCGCTGCCAAAGAAGCCTGCCCACGCAAAAACGCCCATTCCATCGTCAGTTTCCTTTTGTTGGAACATCGAGCCAGCCTTTCCCCAGAACTGCGGAGTGATGTCTTCCGGCGCGCTCCAGGTATGTCCGCCGTCCGTGGTAATCTGCCTTGCAATGAAGGGACGATAGTCTGCTTTGGCATAGCCATAGATGCACTTTCCGCTGACGGTAATGAGCACACCCCTGCCGCTCTCGCGGTCCAGACAGAGCGCCGGATCGCCGAAGCCAACGCCGAAGATGTTGTCATTTCCCCCCATTCCATCGGCAATCTTAGTCTCGGCCGACCACTTCTTGCCGTTGTTCTTCGAGATACGCATCACCTCGTCGACTTCTCCGAAACCGATGTCGGAGCCACACACGCGGTAATCGTAGATGGCAATCAACTCACCCTTCTTGTTCTTGGCAATCGCTGGAATACGATAGACGTCGCGTGTGCTGTCGTTGCTGTGAGCGAGAATTTGGACATCGCTTTTGTGCGATTTGTCCGGAAGTTCAGTTGCCCCGGTCCTTGCATCAGCATAAGTGACCGAAGCCAACACGTCAAAAGGCAAAAAGAGAAGCAGGATGAGAAGTTTCGCGCAACAATCTTTGTTGCAACCTTCGCAGCAGCTGCATTTGTTATCACTGCGCAGATAGCGGTACAGCACGAAGGCAGCAACGACTATCACAGCGGTAAGGAGGATGATGCTTTGGATGTTCATAGTCTGAGTGTTCTGAGGAATTAGAGATTTCTGAGGGTTCGGAGGATTCTGAATATTCGGAGGATTCGGAGTTTTCTGAGGGTTCGGAGTTTTCTGAGGAATCGGAGGATTCTGAATAATCTGAGGTTCTGAGTTTAGCTGACAATCAGGTGGACGAGGAATGCTACGAGCCAGGCGACGCAGCACTGTCCGACCATGATGAACAGCATCCAGCGGGTGCCGAGCTCGCGCCGGACGGTGGCCATCGTTGCCATGCAGGGCGTATAGAGCAGGCAGAAGACGAGCAGCGTGAAGGCAACGCCTGGGGTGAAGACGCTGGTTATCGTCACGCCTGCAAAGAGTGTGCTGAGCGTGCTCACCACGACCTCCTTTGCCAAGAGACCGCTGACGAGCGAGGTCACCACGCGCCAGTCGCCGCAACCCAACGGCTCGAAGATGGGCGCGACAAGGCTCGATATCCGAGCCAGCATACTGCGGGAGGCCTCCTCGGCAGGCACCATCTGGAGGTGGAAGTCGAATGTCTGGAGGAGCCAGATGACGATGCTGGCGAGGAAGATAACGGTGAAGGCGCGGGAGAGGAAGTCTTTCGCCTTGTCCCACAACAGGTGCCAGACGTTCATGGCAACGGGCATGCGGTAGTTTGGCAGCTCCATGACGAAGGGCACCGCCTCGCCGCGGAAGAGCGTCCTTTTCAAGACGAGCGCCACGACGATACCCACGAGGATGCCAATCACGTAGAGCGACATCATCACCCATGCTGCATGCCTCGGGAAGAAGGCCGCAGCGAAGAAGGCATAGATAGGTATCTTGGCGGTGCAGGACATGAAGGGCGTGAGCAAGATGGTGAGCCGGCGGTCGCGTTCGCTGGGAAGGGTACGGCTGGCCATAATGCTGGGCACGGAGCATCCGAAGCCAATCAGCAGAGGCACGATGCTGCGGCCGGACAGACCCAGCCCTCTAAGGAGGCGGTCCATCACGAAGGCGATGCGCGCCATGTAGCCCGTGTCCTCGAGCATGCTGAGGAAGAAGAAGAGGATGACGATGAGGGGGAGGAAGACGAGCACCGTGCCGACGCCGGAGTAGATGCCGTCGATGATGAGCGAATGGATGGGCGGGGCGATGTCCCACTCAGTCAGGGCGGCGTCGGACAGCTCCGTAAAGCGGTCGATGCCCTCCTGGAAAAGGTCTTGCAGCCAAGCGCCTATCGTGTTGAACGTCAAGTAGAAGACCGCAGCCATAATGAGCAGGAAGGCGGGGATGGCCGTGTAGCGGCCGGTCAGTACCTTGTCGATGCGGATGCTGCGCTTGTGCTCGCTGCTCTCCTCGGGATGCACGACGCAGGACTGGCTGACCTGCAGGATGAAGTGGAACCGCATGTCGGCGAGTGCGGCGCAACGGTCGAGGCCGCGCTCCTCCTCCATTTGGCAGATGATATGCTCGATGGTCTCCTGCTCGTTCTGTGTCAGGCTGAGCGCCGACGCCACGAGTTTGTCGCCCTCTATCAGCTTGCTGGCGGCGAAGCGGACAGGTATGTCGGCGGCCTGTGCATGGTCTTCGATGAAGTGCATGATGGCATGGAGGCAGCGATGCACGGCGCCGCCGTGCTCCGTCGGACTGCAGAAGTCCTGCCGCGCAGGCCCTTCGTTGTAGCGCGCCACGTGTATGGCGTGGCTCACCACCTCATCGACGCCCTCGTTCTTCATGGCGCTGATAGGGATGACGGGAATGCCGAGCAGCCGCTCCATTTGGTTGATGCGGACGGTTCCGCCGTTGCCCCTCACCTCGTCCATCATGTTGAGCGCCAACACCATGGGCATGCCGAGCTCCATCAGCTGCATGGTGAGGTAGAGGTTGCGCTCGATGTTGCTGGCATCGACGATATTGATGATGCCGCTCGGCTTGTTGTCCAGGATAAACTGACGGCTGATGACCTCTTCGCTCGTGTATGGACTGAGGCTGTAGATGCCGGGGAGGTCGGTGACGGTGGCTTCGGGATGGCCCTTTATGATGCCGTCCTTGCGGTCGATTGTCACGCCGGGGAAGTTGCCGACATGCTGTTTGCTGCCCGTCAGCTGATTGAAAAGCGTGGTCTTTCCGCAGTTCTGATTGCCTACGAGCGCAAAGGTGAGCGGCCCCTTTTTTGCCGATGAAATGGGGTGAAATGCGTCCTCATCGTGGTAGCGACCTTCTTCGCCGAAGCCCGGATGCGGGAAGGCAGCCCAACTCACAGACCCTTCCAAACCTCCCCTTATAGGGGAAGCTTCAAGTTTCTCACCCTTTAAGGGAGAGTTAGAGAGGGTCTGTACCTCAATCTTTTCAGCGTCGGCGAGCCGCAGCGTCAGTTCGTAGCCGTGAATCCTCAGCTCCATCGGGTCGCCGAGGGGTGCGAACTTCTGCAGCGTCACCTGTGTGCCGGGTATCATGCCCATGTCGAGGAAATGCTGCCGTAGCGCCCCCTCGCCACCCACTTTGAGGATGATGGCCGACTGCCCTCTATGAAGTTCTCTGAGTGTCATCGTTGTATAGAAAAACCCCTTTCGTGCTGCAAAGATACAAAAAAAGAGGCACATGACAAGCAGCCACATGCCTCTAAATGACAAAAATACCTAAAAAAGATGATGTAGCGAGGGGCAAACTTCAACGCCGCGTGAGGGAAGAACCGACGCTACAGCAAGCGTCAGCCGTTCCCACAGCAAGCATTGGACTTTCCCACAGCAAGCGTCATCCTTTCCCACAGCAAGCGTTGGCCTTTCCCACAGCAAGGAAAAGCTGACGCTTCACTTCATCACTCCTCAGCCTCGCTGGGCGACTCGGTCTTTTCCTCTTTCTTCTTAGCCAGATACTCGGGCAGCGCCATGCCTGCCTGGTCGAAGAGTTCGCTGAGGGGAGGCACGCTCTTCATCAGTCCAGCGAGGAAGTTGGCCGTGCTCGTCTTGCCGTCGCCAGCGCCGCCGCCGTTGTCCCAAACGGTCACCTTGTCGATGTTGATGCCCTTGATGGCCTCGACCTGCGTCTTGACAAGGTCGGGGAGCTTCTCGAGAAGCAGCAGCGTGTAGGCCTTCGTGGCGTCGCCGCCGGCAGCCTGAATCATCTTGTCGTAGCCCTCTGCCTGCTTCGTGAGGATTTGGAACAAGCCCTTTGCCTCGGCCTCCATCTTGGCGAAGATGGCGTCTGCCTCACCCTTGGCATTGACCCTCTTCTGCTCGGCCTCAGCCTCAGCAGCGATGACGAGTCGCCTCTTCTCAATCTCCTGAGCCACAATGACGTTGGCCTGCTGGCTCGCACGTTCCTTGTCGGCACGCGCATTCTCAGCCTTCTGCTCGGCCGCGTAGGCTTCTTCGAGCGCCTGAGCGCTGGCCACCTTCTCGGCAGCCACGGCCTTTCGCTGCGCCTCTGCTTCGCGCTCACGACGCACGGCATCGGAGTTGGCGATGGCTATCTTGGCTTCGTTCTCGCCCTTCACGGCCTCGGCATTCGCCTCGGCGGTACGGATACGCGTCTCACGGACAGCCTCAGCCTTACCAATCTCACCGTTTCGCTCCTGCTCGGCGACGCGTACCTTGGCCTCATTGATGGCCTTCGCGGCGGCCTCCTGTCCGAGGGCCTCGATGTAGCCGCTCTCGTCCTTGATGTCGGTCACGTTGACGTTGATGAGTCGCAGACCGATTTTCTTCAGCTCGACCTCGACATTGGCCGTGATGGCTTCGAGGAACTTGTCTCGGTCAGAATTCAGCTCCTCGATGCTCATGGTGGCGATGACGAGACGAAGCTGGCCGAAGAGGATGTCGCGTGCAAGCTCCTGAATCTGCTGGGGCGTCTGTCCGAGCAGGCGTTCAGCGGCAGCCAGCATGCTCTCGGGCTCCGTGCTGATGCCGACGGTGAAGCGGCAGGGCACGTCCACGCGGATGTTCTGCCTCGACAGGGCATTTGTCAGGTTCGCATCGATGCCGATGGGCGTCAGGGAAAGGTAAGCATAGTCCTCGATGATGGGCCACACGAAGGCACCGCCGCCGTGCACGCACTTGGCGCTCTTGCTGTTGCCGCGATTGCCGTAGATAACCAGAATCTTGTCACTGGGGCAGCGACGATAACGGTTTACGATGGCCATGAAAAGGAAGACGAGTACGACGACTCCAATCACAATAAGATAGAAGGGTTCCATTTTGATTTAATATTTAATGATTTAATAATTTCTTTTTCGTCATTACGTCATAACGTTATAACGTCATAACGGAACGGGATAACGTCTTAAGGATTTAATGGGATAACGTCATCACGGGACGGAATAACGTCATCACGATTCAGGCCAAAGGCTCCACTATCAGGAGGTTCTTGCTGACAATCTTCGTCACCCTGACCTTCTTGCCGCTCGGGATGGCATCGCCTTCCGTCTGGGCCGGCAACTCCTGCACCGAGCCATGGAAACTGATCTGCACCTTGCCGTTGCCACTGCGCTGGCCGGGGATGCGGATATATACCTCGCAGACCTGCCCCACGCTCTCCTCGATGCGATAACTGCCGTTACCCTCGAGCTTCATCAGTTGTCTATACATTAATATAAAGGCGGCCACCATGATGCAACCGCAAAGGATGGCAGCCACGGCGAGCAGGAAGCGGTTCTCGATGACGCTGCTCAGGCAGACGCCACCCCAGCCGACACCCAGCAGGAAGTTGACCGTGTTGCGAATCGTGAAGAGCTGAATGGCTCCGCCAGTATCCATCGTGTCGCCGTTGCCGTCGCCCAAGTCGCCGCCGCCGGCATCGAAGTCGCCCAGGTCGCCGCCAGCATCGGTATCGCCAAGCCCGACGAGCGTCAGTACCATCTGAATGATGAAGATGATGGAAACGGCGATGGCTATCACCCAATAGGCGCGCATGTAGGGAGGCAACGCCTGAAACCAGTCTGTCAGTTGTACGAAGTTCATAGTCTAATGTTAATGGTTAATACTCCTTTAATGCTTTCCGAAGTACAAAGTTAACGAATTTAGGCGGAACGGACAACGAAAACTTGCTTTATATCGCGCTTTTTGCTACTTTTGCAAACAATAAGTATCAAAATATGGCTAACAAAGAAAGAAATCACCTGTTGCAACTCTTCTCTTTTTGCCCGAAGTGCGGATCGAAGAGCTTTGTCGAGGACAGCGAGAAAAGCAAGCGTTGCGAGGCCTGCGGCTTCGTGTATTTCATGAATCCGAGTGCCTCCACGGTGGCCGTCATTGTCGATGAAACGGACCGTCTGCTGGTTGTGCGGCGAAGCAAGGAACCTGCGAAGGGGACGCTCGACCTGCCCGGCGGCTTCTGCGACTGCTTTGAGACGGGCGAAGAGGGCGTCAGGCGGGAAGTCATGGAAGAGACGGGGCTCACGGTTGCCGAGGCACGCTACCTCTTCTCGCTGCCAAACATGTACCGCTACAGCGGACTTGACATCCCCACTCTCGACCTCTTCTTCCTCTGCAAGGTTGCTGAGACAGAGGGCGCTACGGCGATGGACGACGCCGGCGAAGTGCTGTGGCTGCCCTGGCAGGACGTCAGGCCGGAAGACTTCGGACTGAAGTCCATCAGTCTTGGCGTGGTTCGGCTGCTGGAACTGCACGAGGCTTCTCTGGCCAGCGTCCGCTAAGCCACGGGATGCGCTCGATGTAGGGCACAAGCCAGGCACACAGGCAGAAGATGACGGGCAAGAGGATGAGCACGTCGTCCGTCTTCCCGTAGATGCTCCTGCCATAGGAAAGGTGCATGAACTTGTAGAAATAAAGCATCGGATAGTGCGAGATGAAGAAGACCATGCTATGCTCGCCGATGAAGCACAGCAAGGGGATCCGCGGCACCTGCAACGTCAGCAGGACGCCCGCCAAGCCGCAGAGTATCAAGGTGGCATTGACGACCGCCATCACGGCGTTACCCGTGAAGAGGTTCTGGCTCATGTTGTAAGTGCCGGGCACCACGATACCGAGGACGACGAACATCGCCACCATCAGCCACGACGCTGCCATCACCTGCTCCCTGCTGAAGCGTTGACGTTGCCGAGGCTCATCGGCACGTTGTTGCCCGTCCGGTATGCCCAGTAACTGATGGCCGGGAAGAGTATCGTGAGCCAGCACAGATGCTTCACCTTGTCGATGTACCGCACCATCATATAGACGGTGAAGAACGAGAAGAGAAACCAGATGGGCGAGTTGCCGTAGAAGCCGCTCTTCATCCAGATGTGGTTCCATTCGAGCGGCTCAACGAACTTCTTGTACCTGTCGACCAAAGGGAAGTAGAAACTGAAATAGACCACGGCTCCGATGAGGCCGCTCATCAGGTAGGGCACCAAGAGGCGCTTGCTGCGGTCCTTCAGGTAGTCGAGGTCCGTGCCGCTCGACGTGCCTTTGTTGAAGTAGCCGGCCTTGAAGAAAAAGAAACTCATGAAGAAGAAACTCCAACGCATCACTTCGAGCCACCAGTCCTGCTTGTCCTCTCCGCAGAAAGCCATGATGTGCAGCGTCACCATGCGGATGATGCAGATGCCGCAAAGGATGTCGAAGGAGTGGTTTCTCTGTTTCATTTGCAATTCATAATTCACAATTCTTAATTCATAATTTGGCTACGCCCCATGCTTTGGCAGTAATCCGGTTGCTTCAATCCGTTTACTTCTACATTATGCGGTAGCAAATTCTTCATTCTTCACTCTTCATTTTTCATTTTCGGAAAGACGAGCTCTTCGGGCCGATGACTGACCTTCATCTCGTCGGGAACGTCCTTGCGGACTGTGCCGTAGTGGTTCGTGAGGTAAAGCAGGAGGTCGCGAGGCGCGCTGACCTGCAGCGGGCCCAATGTCGCGGTCTGCGCCTGCTTGACGTCTTCGATGGGCAGGCGCTCGCTCTTGGTGATGATGTTTTTGCACAGGGGCAGCGGCTTGTCGTTGAATGCCGTCTGCACCCTATACATTATATTATATATAGTGCGTTTGCTGAGCAGCGTGATGAGCAGCCGAGTGAAGAAGCAAGGCAGCCAGCCCCGCTTTCTCGGCTCAGGGATGTCGCACTTGCCGCAATGCTTCCACTGCCAAATCTCCTTGGCAATGAAGAGGCCGTTCAGGAAGAAGAGCACGTTGTGCTGCAGCCGTTCGAGCCATCGCTGCCTGGGTATCTTGTCGAAGGGGAATATGTCGACGTAGATGCCTTGATGCATTTTGATGCCCTTGAACGTGGCTTCCGAGAAGCGGGAGCCATTCATCCTGACCTTCATGAAGAAGAAAGGCGTATGCGGCTCCGTGTCAGGCGTCTGCAGGAAGAAGCGGTCGCCCATCTCCTCCTGCGCTATCGCGGCAAAGCGTTCGTAGTCAGGCCGCAGCATGCCCACGTCCACGTCGTCGTCCCAGGGCAGTATTGAGTGCCAGAAGTACACGCCAACGGCCGTGCCGCCCGTCACGAAGTAACGGATGCCGTGCTTCCTGCAGATGCGGTCCACCTCGCCAAGCGTGACGTAAAGCGCTTGCTGAAGTTTCTGAAGTTCCTGCCCTTTATAATCCATTATTCACAATACAAATTAATAATTGCACTTTAACTCTTAATTCGTAATTCACGATTCATAATTCTCCCCTTCGCGAACCCTAAGGCGCTGCCATATTATGAATTAAGAATTATGAATTATGAATTGAAGGTGCCACCTTCTTCGTCCCCAGCGCGTTCATGTATTCCATGTCGCCCGCCCCTTCCCAGTTGTCGGTCTTGGCGCTGAGGTTATCGAGGTGACTCACGACGATGGCCTCCTGCGTACACGGCACGACGGGACTGCCGAATTCCCTTTGGCCATGATGCGACAGGACACAGTGCACGATGCGCTTCGTCTCGTCCTCGCTCAGCCCTCTCTCCTTGAGGATGTTATGCAGCCAATGCGCTCCGATGTAGATGTGGCCGAGCAGGTACATGTCGGGCTGCGACTCGCCCGTCTTGCTGTATTCGTTCATCTTGCCGCAGTCGTGGAAAAGGATGGCGAGGATGCAATGCTCCACCTTCACCTCGTAAGGCAGGCAGGGATAAAGCCCCTCGAGCATCTTGAGCATTTGGTGCGTGTGGTTCAAGAGCCCGCCGGGGAAGGCGTGATGCATCGATGTGGCTGCCGGGTACTGACTGAACGGCTCGTAGAAGCGCCCTGCAAACTCCTCGATGATGCCCATCAGGAGCTTGTCCGAGCAATAGCTGAGGAGCTTCTGTATCGTGTCATCCCAGACATCACGCCTGACAGGACGGGGCAACAAGTTATAGAGCGGATGGTCGAGCAACGGCTCTCCGCCGCACTTCAGGTCGCGCAGGTCGCACGACTTCTTGCCGTCGTTGTCTTTCATATTATAGAAGAAGACGAGCTGCCCCACCTGCGGCTCTGCCGTCGGAGGCATGTCCCATACCGCCACATTGATAGTCTCGAGGAGGTTTGCCACCTTCAGCGAAGCGTATGGCGACCCGGTCTTCGTGGTGCCGTTGCTGCGGCTAATGACGAGGTATTCTGTATTGTTCATCTCTCATTTACCATTTAATCATTTACCATTTACCATTTAATGTGCAAATGACATTTATTGCGTTTTCCTTCGCAAAGTTACAAAAATTCCTTAACTTTGCACGTAAAAAGGAGAAAAAACATTCTGCGAACCCTTAAATGATGAATGAAACCCCGCCATTAACCCCTTTCAAAGGAGAGTGGTCACAAATAGTAAATGGAAAAATGATTAAATGGTAAATGAGAGATGGTAAATGACATCGATATATTCTACATGAAGCAGGCGCTGGCGGAGGCTAATGAGGCGTACCGGCAGGGCGAAATTCCAATTGGGGCTGTCGTGGTGTGCAGGGACAGGATTATCGCCAAGAGCCACAACCTGACTGAACTGCTGCACGATGTGACCGCGCATGCTGAGATGCAGGCCATCACGGCGGCGGCAGAGCATCTTGGCGGAAAGTACTTGAATGACTGCACGCTTTACGTCACGGTGGAGCCTTGCGTGATGTGCGCAGGCGCCCTCGGCTGGTCACAAATCAGCAGAATTGTCTATGGGGCGCCCGATGAAAAGCGTGGTTTTCAACGCTTCGCCCCCCAAGCCCTGCACCCTCGGACGCAGGTCGAAAGTGGTGTGATGGCCGACGAATGCGCCGAACTCATACAACGCTTCTTCAGGGAAAAGCGATAGAGCCGCGGAT
This sequence comes from uncultured Bacteroidales bacterium, assembly GCA_902768605.1. The sequence continues at coordinate 4,238 of CACXLY010000082.1, read as the reverse complement.
GGTTGGAAAACACGACACGTCGAAAAGCTCATCATGACACGTCGAAAAGCTCATCATGACACGTCGAAAAGCTCATCACGACACGTCGTATTTGTCAACTACTCGTGAGTCGTTCAAAAACTACTAGTGTATAAATCGCAATTTACTAGTGTATAAATTGCAATTTACTAGTGTGTCGTTTGGCATTTACACGTGCGTAGTTTGGAGACCATACACGTCAAAGGGTCATTTCAATAGTTCGAGATAGGTCTCTATCGCCTGTTCTATTTCGCAAAAATCCACAAATTCATCGGCAGAATGACTACGGCTGCTCTGGCCCGGACCCATTTTGAAACTGGGGAAAGGCATGAGGGCTTGGTCGCTCAAAGTGGGTGAGCCGAAGGGTTTGCCGCCCATCGAAATGACTTTTTGCACGAGGGGATGGTTCACATCGATGCCTGAGGAGCCCAACCTGAAACTGCGGGCCTTGACCTCCGACTTTACATTTTTGCCGATTTCATCGAATAATTCTCGGTTTGTATAGCACTCGTTCGAGCGGACATCGACGGTGAATGTGCAGGTGTCGGGCACTACATTGTGCTGTGTACCGGCATTCACGATGGTGACCGTCATTTTGACCGGACCGAGCAGGGGCGAGACCTTTTCCCATTTATAGTTGCGGAACCACTCGATGTCCTCGATGGCATGGTAGATGGCATTGTCGCCCTCGTCGCGGGCTGCGTGTCCCGCCTTGCCGTGCGCTGTGACATCGAGCACCATCAGACCCTTTTCGGCGATGGCCGGCTGCATACCTGTCGGCTCCCCGACGAGTGCGACGTCAATCTTCGGAAGCAGCGGTAGTACGCTTTCTATGCCGCCTTTCCCGCTCACTTCCTCTTCGGCACTCGCTAAGAAAACAAGGTTATAAGGAGTTCCTTCCTCTTTGAGGGCAGCGAAGACATGTAGCAAAGCGACCAGGCTGGCACCGTCGTCGTTCGCGCCAAGGCCGTAGATGCGGCTGCCTTCACGAGTCGCCTGAAACGGGTTCCGCTGCCATCCGGCCACGGGTTTCACGGTGTCGATATGGGCATTGAGCAGCAAAGTCTGCTTCTTGGCATCGAAATTCGGCTGCTGCGACCAGAGGTTGTTACCGATGCGCTTTACCTCGAGCCCGAGCTCTCCCTGCATATAGTCCTGCAGGAGGTCGGCAGCCGCCTTCTCTTCCCTGCTCACACGCGGCACTTCAATGAGCCGACACAGCAACTCCACCGCCCGCTCATTGAGCATTGAACATTGAACATTGACCATGATACAATACCATTTTACAGCGCAAAGTTACGAAAAATAATAAAATTATGAACTATGAATTATGAATTATGAATTAAAAGTCGTATCTTTGTGCTACCAAAGCACAAAATGACCATGCAGAATCCCAGTCCACTCCCCTCGCTTATCCAGAGTCAAGCTGCCGTCTACGGCAAGCGCGCTGCCATGCTTTATCGCGACGACGAGCTGCAGAAGTGGAAGGAGATTTCGTGGGAAAGCTTTGCCCAGACCGTGAGCCGCGTATCGGCTTCGCTGCTCGAACTGGGTGTCGGGGTGCAGGAGAACATTGCTACCTTCTCGCAAAACATGCCAGAATGCATGTTCGTGGACTTCGGCGCCTATGGCATCCGGGCAGTCACCATCCCGTTCTATGCCACAGCGAGCGAGATGCAGGTCAAGTACATGGTGAGCGACGCCAAGATTCATTACATCTTCGTCGGCGAGCAGTACCAGTACGACACGGCCTACCGCATACTCAAGATTGAGCAGGCTATGCGGAAGCTCATCATCTTCGACCCTTCCGTGGAGAAAGACCCGCAAGACAACGTGAGCCTCTATTTCGACGAGTTCCTGGCGCTGTCCGACGGCAAAGACCATAGCGAAGAGATAAGGAAACTCACCTCGGAAGTGCAGGAGGACGACTTCGCGAACATCCTCTACACGAGCGGCACGACGGGCATCAGCAAGGGTGTCATGCTGACGCACAAGATGTACAACGCCGCCTTCCGAGGCCACGTCGGGGCCCTGCCGCTCTCTGACAAGGACCTCATCATGAACTTCCTGCCCTTCACCCACGTCTTCGAGCGCGGCTGGTCGTATCTCTGCCTGAAGACGGGCTGCACGTTGGCCGTCAACCGCCGTCCTGCCGACATCCTGCAGAGCCTGCGCGAAGTGCATCCGACGTGCATGTGCGCCGTGCCGCGCTTCTGGGAAAAGGTGTACAGCGGCGTGCAGGAGAAGATGAACGAGTCCTCTCCCATTCAGCGCCGGATGCTCGAGGACGCCCTGCGCATCGGCAAGGCCTACAACGTCGACTACAAGATGCGGGGTCTCACCCCGCCGCTTGCCCTCAAGATGCAATACCTTTTCTACGAGAAGACCGTCATCGCCCTGCTGCTCAAGACGCTGGGACTGGAGCGCGGCAACTTCTTCCCCACCGCCGGAGCTGCCATACCGCCTGTCATCGAGGAGTTTGTGCGCTCGGCGGGCATCCTGATGATTACGGGCTACGGACTCACAGAAAGCACAGCCACCGTCTCTTGCGACCGATGGAACCAGCCCATCACGCTCGGCTCCATAGGCCGTCCGCTGGATGGCGTGCAGGTTAAGTTCGGCGAGAACAACGAGATTCTGCTCAAGGGCGATACCATCACCAAGGGCTACTACCGCAAAGCTGAGATTACGGCAATGACCATCGACGACGAGGGCTGGTTCCACACAGGCGATGCCGGCTACATGAAGGACGGCGAGCTCTTCATGACGGAGCGCATCAAGGACCTCTTCAAGACGAGCAACGGCAAGTACATCGCGCCGCAGATGCTCGAGTCGAAGTTCTGCGTGGACCGCTACATCGACCAGATTGTCATCATTGCCGACCAGCACAAGTTCGTCTCGGCACTCGTCATTCCCGAATACGGCTTGCTCGAGGACCTGGCAAGGAAGCGTGGCATCGCCTTCAGCTCGCGGGCCGACCTCTGCCAGAACGAGCAAATCGTGCAGTTCCTCATGGACCGCATCGAGACCATCCAACAGGACCTCGCTTCCTACGAACAAGTGAAGCGCATCACACTCCTGCCCGAACCCTTCAGCATGGAGCGCGGCGAGCTCACAAACACGCTGAAGGTGAAGCGACCTGTCCTTAACGAACTCTACAAGGAACAGATAGCAAAGATGTACCAAGAATAGCCATTGCGCCCGACACTTCTCCGTCGGGCCTCCCATTAACCTCATAAAACCCATTAACTCCATAAATGATTACCCAAGACCAACTGAAAGAAGTCAAGGAGCGCACCGAACAGCTCAATCGCTATCTCGACATCGACGGCAAGAAGATACAGTACGAAGAGGAACAGCTCCGCACGCAAGCCCCGGGCTTTTGGGACGACCAGAAGCGCGCCGAGGCACAGATGAAGCTTGTCAAAAGCCTCGAGAAGTGGCTCAAAGGCTATGCCGAAGTCAAGACGCTTTGCGACGAACTCGATACTGCTTTCGAGTTCTACAAAGAGGAACTCGTCACCGAAGACGAGGTGGACGCGCTTTATGCCAAAGCCATTACCGCCATCGAGGAACTTGAACTGAAGAACATGCTGCGCCGCGAGGAAGACGCGATGGATGCTGTGCTCAAGATAAATTCGGGCGCTGGCGGCACGGAGGCTCAGGACTGGGCGCAGATGCTCATGCGAATGTACATGCGCTACGCCGAGACACACGGCTACAAGTGCGTGGTCAGCAACCTGCTCGACGGCGACGACGCGGGCATCAAGTCCTGCACACTCGAGATTCAGGGTGAGTATGCCTATGGCTACCTCAAAAGCGAGAACGGCGTGCATCGCCTGGTTCGCGTCTCGCCCTACAACGCGCAGGGCAAGCGCATGACGAGCTTTGCCTCAGTCTTCGTCACCCCTCTCGTGGATGACACCATCGAGGTGAACATCGAGCAGGCCCGCATCTCATGGGACACCTTCCGCTCGTCCGGCGCCGGCGGCCAGAACGTCAACAAGGTGGAGTCCGGCGTTCGCCTGCGTTATCAGTACAAAGACCCCTACACGGGCGAGGAGGAGGAAATCCTCATCGAAAACACCGAAACGCGCGACCAGCCCAAGAACAAGGAGAATGCCCTGCGACTGCTGCGCTCCATGCTCTACGACAAAGAGCTGAAGCACCGCATGGCCGAGCAGGCGAAGGTCGAGGCGGGCAAGAAGAAGATTGAGTGG
>CACXLY010000081.1 GCA_902768605.1 uncultured Bacteroidales bacterium | reverse complement strand
GGCTACGACGAAATCTCGCTCACCAGCGGTTTCAAGTTCGTGACGCGTCACTTCGAGAAGGTCTATACGCCCCTCGAGATGGGACTTGCCTACGTGAAGCCCGAGGAGATATTCGGCGGAACGACTGCCGAGCAGGCCAAGCGCATCTTCGACGACGTGCTGGAGAGCAAGGCGACGCGTGCCCAGACGGACGTCGTCGTTGCCAATGCCGCCTGTGGCATCAGCCTGATGAACCCGAACCTGCCCATCTCGGACACCGTCGCAATGGCCCGCGAGAGCATCCAAAGCGGCAAAGCCCTGCAATGCCTCAAGGCCTTCATCGAGATAAACTCCTAATGACTATAGGAACTATAGGCACTATAGTCACTATAGAAACTATAAAAAAAAGACAATGACAGACATTCTTGAAGAAATTGTGGCGCACAAGCGCATCGAAGTGGCCGCGCAGAAGGAGCAGACGCCGCCTCGCAAACTCTATGCCGAGGTGGAGCGAATGATGGAGGAAGGCGTGGCGAAGCGCAGTTTGAGTCAGGCTTTGACGGAGAACGACTTTGGCATCATCGCCGAATTCAAGCGCAAAAGTCCGTCGAAGGGATGGATAAAGGAGGACGGCAAACCTGAGGAAATTCCGCTTTCTTACGAGCAAAACGGAGCCGCAGCCCTCAGCATCCTGACCGACGAGATGTACTTCGGCGGCTCGCTCGACTTCATAAGAAAGGCGCGGCCGCTCGTCAGCCGACCCATCCTCCGCAAGGACTTCATCATAGACGAATACCAACTCTTTCAGGCACGACACGTCGGAGCCGACGCCGTGCTGCTCATCGCTGCCGACCTCAGCAAGCAGGAGGTCTGCTCGCTCACAGCCACGGCGCATGAGTTGGCGCTCGAAGTCCTGCTGGAACTGCATTCAGAGCACGAGTTGGACTACGCCGACATCGATGTCGACGCACTTGGTGTGAACAATCGCAACCTGGGAACGTTCATCACGGACGTGCAGAACTCGTTCCGCCTGGCAGCCCGTCTGCCTCAAGATAAAGTGCTTGTCAGCGAGAGCGGCATCGCTGGTCCGGACACCATCCGCTTGCTGCGAGAGGCTGGCTACAGGGGTTTCCTCATCGGAGAGACTTTCATGAAGACCGACAACCCAGGCCTCGCGCTCAGGCAATTCATAATTCGTAATTCATAATTCATAATTATTTGGATGCGAAGAGAATGGCAAGAGAGTTTGAAGAAAACGATAACTATGAATTATGAATTGTGAATTATGAATTATATAAAGGTATGTGGGATGCGAGATGCCGAGAACATCCGGGAATTGGAGCGATTGGGCATCGACATGATGGGCTTTATCTGCTGGCCTCGTTCGCCGCGATATGTGGGCGAAGTGCCGGCCTATCTGCCTAAGTGCGAACGCGTTGGCGTCTTCGTCAACCAGTCTCTTGATGAGATTCAGAAGCGGATGGAAGCCTTCGAGTTCAGTTACATTCAGCTTCATGGCAGCGAATCGCCCGAGTTTTGCAGGGAAGTTCGAGAGAAGACGGGGTGCAAGATTATTAAGGCAAAAAGCATACAGAAAGAGAACCCCCTCCCTTTAAGGGAGGGTTGGGGTGGGTCTGTGGATCTTCTTCTCTTCGACACCAAGTGCTCGACGATGGGTGGAAGCGGCAAGCAGTTCAATTGGGACATCCTTTCCGACTACCGAGGCGAGTTACCCTTCCTGCTTTCGGGAGGCATCGGACCTGAGGACGCCGAGCGACTCAGGCAGTTTCACCACGACAAATGCCTCGGCTTCGACATCAACTCGCGCTTCGAAATCGAGCCAGGCATCAAGGACACAGAAAAGATAAAACAATTCATAACAGCCCTCAGAAAGAACTAGTAATACTAGTAAAACTAGTTAAACTAGAAAAACTATAACACTAAACCAATCATTCAGACCCGTGAACAGAATAAATTCCCTCTTTGAGCAGAAGAGCAAAGGCTTGCTCTCGCTCTACTTTTGTGCTGGTCATCCGACCCTCGACAGCACCGCCGACATCATCCGCACCTTGGAACAGAAGGGCATAGACTTCATCGAAGTGGGCATCCCCTTTAGCGACCCGATGGCCGACGGCCCGGTCATTCAGGACGCAGCCACTAAGGCGTTGCGCAACGGAATGAGCCTCCAGAAGCTCTTTTCCCAGTTGGAACCGCTCCGAAAACAGGGCGTCCGGCTCCCCCTCATACTGATGGGCTACATGAATCCCGTTTACCACATGGGCTACGAGGCTTTCTTCCGACGCTGCAAGGAAGTAGATATCGACGGCGTCATCATCCCGGACCTGCCCTTCAAGGACTATATGGACGAGGTCAAACCCATAGCCGACCGCTATGACATCAGGGTCATCATGCTCATCACGCCCGAGACGAGCGACGAGCGCATTCGTTTCATCGACGAGAACACCGACGGCTTCATCTACATGGTAAGTTCCGCAGCCACAACCGGAGCACAGAAAGAGTTCGACGAAGCCAAGCAGGCTTACTTCTCGCGAATCGACAAGATGGGCCTCAAGCACCCCCGCATGATAGGCTTCGGCATCAGTAATCGCCAGACTTTGCAGAGCGCTCAAGCCAACGCAGCTGGTGCCATCATCGGCAGCAAGTTCGTAACTTTGCTCGACAAACACGGTGCTCCAGAGCCTGCCATTGAGGAACTTTTCAAGGCACTCGAGGAAGATTAGCAAATGACACGTGTGTCGTTGCCAAACTACACGTGTCAAGTTGCCCAACTAAGCGTGTCAAGTTGCCAAACTAAGCGTGTTAAGTTTGCAAAGTTAACGTGTGTCGTTTTGAAAGACTTCCAGCGTTGTTTTCAAAGTCCTAAGATGATGCCGGCAAATCCGCAAAGCAGGATGATGAGGATTGGCCCGAGGCGATAGACTTTCTGGGCAATAAAAGCGAAGCAGAAAAGGAAGATACTGAGGCAAAAACGCCAGGGATTTTCGCTCAACGAACTGAAGTTCTCGGCGTTCATCAAGAGCAACGCGGCAGCAAGAATCAGGCCGACAACGGCCGGGCGCAAGGCGCTGAAGACGTTCTCGACTGATGGATGATTCCTGTACTTCATGAGGAATTTGCTGATGAGCAACATCAGGACGAAGCTCGGAAGCACCACCGCAAGCGTAGCAATAAAGCTTCCCAAGACGCCCCATGCAGGCGAATAGCCCGCGTTGACGAGCGCCGTATAGCCGACATACGTGGCAGAGTTGATGCCGATAGGGCCCGGAGTGCTTTGGCTCACAGCCACAATGTCCGTGAACTGCCCCATCGTCATCCAATGATAATGTCCCACGACCTCGCCCTGAATCATAGAAATCATGGCATATCCCCCGCCGAAACCGAAGAGACCGATAAGGAAGAAGGTCCAAAAGAGCTGTGTCAGGAGCAGAATCATCTCTTTATTATTTAATTTACGATTTGACGATTTACGATTTACTATTTATTTACTATTGTACTATTTAGTAATTTAAGTACTCCCCATAAAGGCTGAGTTAGAGGTGGTCTTCATCTTTGAGATACTTTCCATAGACATAACCTGAGACGCCTGCCGCGAGAACTACGAAGATAGGACTCACTCCGAGCATCCAGATAAGGAAGGCTGCGACCAGAGGTATCCAGATGTTGTAGCGGTTTATCTTGGCACTCTTTGCCATCCTGAAGACAGGCAACGCGATGAGCGCCACGACAGCCGGGCGGATGCCACGGAAGAAGTGCTCCACATAGACGTTTTCCCTGAACTGCTGGAACACGAGAGCGATGGCCAGGATGCACAGGAAAGAGGGCAGACAAGTACCGATGGCGCTGACGAGAGCACCTTTGTTGCCAAGCCGTTTGTTGCCGATGAAGATGCTGATATTCACGGCAAAGATGCCCGGACAGGATTGCGCGACGGCAATCAAGTCGAGCAGTTCGTCATGACCTACCCAATGCTTCTCGTCCACGACCTTCTGTTCGATGAGCGGAATCATTGCATACCCGCCCCCAATCGTAAAGAAGCCTATCTGGAAGAATGTCTTGAAGAGTTCAAACACCTCTTGATTTACGATTTGACGATTTACAATTTACTATTTATTTTACAATTTACTTTCAACCCATTTTCTTGCATTCACGAACGCCTCTATCCAGGGTGTTACCTCGTCATGGCGTTCTGCGGGATAGTAGCCACACTGCCAAGGGAAGAAGGCACGCTCGAGGTGAGGCATCATGGCTAAGTGTCTGCCGTCTGCCGAGACGATGCCTGCGGCCGAGAAGTCGCTGCCGTTCGGGTTGGCGGGATAGCCGTCGTAGCTGTACTTGAGCACGATGTTGTAGTCTTCCTCCTTGCCGGGCAGGCTGAACTTGCCTTCTCCGTGAGCCACCCAGATGCCGAGCTTCGAGCCGCTCAGGCTTTCGAGCAGGACGCTCTTATTGGGCTGAACGGTCAGGCCGACGAAGCCTGACTCGAACTTATGGCTGTCGTTGTGCAACATTCTTGCTGGAGATTGAAGATTGAAGATTGAAGATTGAACCTTGTGGTGCGTGGCATCATTTTCAATTTTCAATTTTCCATTTTCAATTAACCCGAGTTCCACCATCAACTGGCACCCGTTGCAGACGCCGAGGGAGAGTGTGTCGGGACGGCTGTAGAAGCGGTCGAGTGCCTCTTTCGCCTTGGGGTTGTAGAGGAAAGCACCTGCCCAACCCTTTGCCGAACCGAGTACGTCACTGTTCGAGAAGCCGCCGCAGAAGACGATGAAGTTGATGTCGTCGAGCGTTTCGCGACCTGTAATGAGGTCGGTCATCATGACATCCTTCACGTCGAAGCCTGCCAAGTAGAGCATGTAGGCCATTTCTCGCTCGCCATTTGTGCCTTTTTCTCTAATAATTGCTGCTTTCGGAGATTGAAGATTGAAGATTGAAGATTGAAGACTACCGCCGTCTTTGTTTTCATTTTTCAATTTTGAATTTTCAATTTTCCAACGGTCCGGGTTTAGGTTATACTGGCTGAGTTTGCCCGTGAAGCCCTTCGGCATCTGCCACTTGAGCGGTTGCTTGCCCAGATTCTCGTAGCGTTCCTTGGCCTTTCCATTGAAGCTTTGCTTCTGGTCGAGCAGGTAAGATGTGCGGAACCACACATCGCGCAGCTGGTCGATGTCAAACAGCCACTGTGCCTCGTCCTTTTGGACGAGGATTCTTCGCTCGCCAGAAGGCCGGCCGAGGCTGACATAGCCGACGCCCGCAGCCTCAAGCAGCTTCTTGACCTCCGTGCGGTTCTCGTCGGCAACCTGTATCACGATGCCCGGGTTCTCTGCAAAGAGGAGCTTCACCAGGTCGTCGCACTTCAGTTTGTCGAGGTTGATGTCGAGTCCGCCCTCAGTATTCGCGAAGCACATCTCCAGCAGACAGGTGATGAGACCGCCAGCCGAGATGTCGTGTCCGGCGAGGATGAGGCCCTTCTTTATCAGGTCCTGAACGGCGTTGAAGGCATCGCGGAAGTACTCCGGATCGCGCACCGTCGGCACATCACTCCCGACCTTCCCAAGGCTTTGGGCAAAGGCGGAACCGCCCAGACGCAGTTGGTCGAACGAGAAGTCTATATGATATAATGTAGAGGGACGTTTCTGCAGGACTGGGCTGACGACCTTCTTGATGTCGCTCACCAGGCCGCCACTCGAAACGATGACTGTTCCGGGGGAGATAACCTTAGTTCCATCGGGGTATTTCTGCGTCATACTCAACGAATCTTTGCCCGTCGGAACGTTGATTTGAAGCGCGCAACAGAAGTCGCTCAACGCTTCAACTGCCTGATAGAGACGTGCGTCCTCGCCTTCCTGAGCACGACACGGCCACATCCAGTTCGCGCTGAGGCTGACGCTGTCGAGTCCTTCTTCGAGCGGCGCCCAAAGGATATTTGTCAGAGATTCTGCGACAGAGAGGACGCTACCGGCAGCCGGGTCGGCAAGAGCGGCCTGTGGCGCATGACCGAGAGCCGTGGCGATGCCTTTCACGCCACGATAGTCGAGGGCAACCACGCCACAGTCCGAGAGCGGCAACTGCAGTTCGCCCTGACATTGCTGACGTGCCACCTTGCCCGTCACGGAACGGTCCACCTTGTTGGTCAGCCAGTCTTTGCAGGCCACGGCCTCAAGCTGAAGCACTCGCTCGAGAGCGACCTTAAGGTCTTTAGGGTCATTAAGGTCCTTAAGGACTTTAGGGTCGATATCTGCGTACTTGTGCTCCACCGTCTTGTCTCGCATGATGGTCTTGGGGCTGTGGCCAAACATCTGAGCCACATCGAGGTCGAACGGACGCTTCCCATCCCCTTGCTGGAAGGCGAAATGGGCGTCGCCGGTGGTCTCGCCGACCACATAAAGCGGGGCGCGCTCCCTTTCTGCAATCTTGCGGACATGCTCGATGTGCTTCTCGTCGATGAGCAGTCCCATGCGTTCCTGGCTTTCGTTGGCGATGATTTCCTTGGCCGAGAGGGTCGGGTCGCCGATAGGAAGCTTCGTCATATCAATGAGTCCGCCGCACTCTTCTACAAGCTCGGAGAGGCAGTTCACGTGTCCTGCGCTTCCATGATCATGGATGCTGACGACGGGATTCACTTCCTCTTCGCAAAGTGCACGCACCAGATTGTTGGCACGCTTCTGCATTTCCGGGTTGGCGCGCTGTACAGCGTTAAGCTCGATGCCACTCGAATAGCGACCCGTCTCCACGCTGGAAACGCTACCGCCGCCAAGTCCGATGCGATAGTTATCACCTCCCACGACCACAATCTTATTGCCTTTCTGAGGTTTTTTCTTCAAGCAATCGCGCTTCGTGCCATATCCCACGCCACCAGCCAACATGATGACTTTATCGTAGGCATAGAGCCTCTCCCCCGACCCCTCTCCGAGGAGAGGGGCGTCCTTTGCTGAGTTGGCGACTCCCTTTTCTCCCCTCTCCTCGGAGAGGGGCTGGGGGTGAGGCTTCTCCTGATGTTCGAAGGTGAGCACCGAACCGCAGATGAGCGGCTGCCCGAACTTGTTTCCGAAGTCGGAAGCACCATTCGAAGCCTTGATGAGAATCTGCTCGGGAGTCTGGTAGAGCCACTTGCGGGGAGGCAGCCCCCCTCCAACCTCCCCCGGAGGAGGGAGGCTTTCTGATGCCGGACTGCCAGTTCTCCCCTCCTCCTCGGGGGAGGGGTTGGGGGAGGGGGCTGTCCTTGGATAGGCTGTCATATACACCGCAGTACCTGCGATGGGCCATGAACCTGTGCCGCCTCCCATGCGGTCGCGTATCTCGCCGCCTGTGCCGGTCGATGCTCCGTTGAAGGGCTCGACCGTAGTCGGGAAGTTGTGCGTCTCGGCTTTGAGGCTGATAACGCTCTCGATGTCACGCACTTCGAAGTAATCGCTCGTGCTGTGGTCCTTCGGAGCAAACTGCTCGACGACCGGTCCCTCAGCAAACGCCACATTATCCTTATAGGCAGAAATGATGTGATGAGGGTTCTCCTGAGTCGTTTTCTTTATCATCTGGAAGAGAGACGACTCTTTCTCCTCGCCATCGATAATAAATGTGCCGCCGAATATCTTGTGTCGGCAATGCTCGCTGTTAATTTGAGCGAAGCCAAAGACCTCGCTGTCAGTGAGTTTCCTGCCAAGCTGACCTTCCACTTTATGCAGGTATTCAATCTCTTCGGGCGACAGCGCGAGGCCTTCCTGCTCGTTGTATTCCTCCAGATTCTCGATGCTGATGATGGGATCGGGCTGCTTGTTGATGGTGAAGATGTCCTGATTGAGGCCGTGATAGAGGCGCTGGAGCATGGGGTCGAAAAGCCCCCCTCCAACCTCCCCCCGAGGAGGGAGGCTTTCAGACGCCGTGCTCCCCTCCTCCTCGTGGGAGGGGTCGGGGGAGGGGGCTGGGTAGTATTCCTCTATCCTCGTAATGCCCTGGATGGCCATGTTCTGTGTGATTTCCACCGCGTTAGTGCTCCACGGCGTAATCATCTCGCGGCGAGGACCGATGAAGTCACCCGTCAGGTTCTCCTCTTTTTCTATCTCTGCTCCGCCATACAGCCAGCAGAGTTTCTCGATTTCTGCAGCTGTGAGAGCCTGCTTGCTCTCAGTCGCGATGATGCTCCGCTGCGGTGTCTTGAAGAAAGTTATCGTCATACCTTTGCTTGTTACTTTTTTCGCGTGCAAAGATACAACAATTTCCTGAGAATTCCTTCGTGTTGGCTCTGATTTTTTCCTGTTATAATAAAAATAATGTGCGCAGGAGAAAAAGGAAACGACACGCGCTTAGTTTGGCAACTTAACAAGCGTAATTGCCAGACATGGCACGTGTCGCCGTAAAACTTGACAGGCGTAGTTGATTGCTTTGTCGCGATGCAGCAATTGAAAGTACATGAACTTGCAATTGCATGTACATGATGTTGCAAAGAACGCAACATGAAGCGTCGGCTGTTTTATGCAGAGAAGTCGTGCGAGATGTGCTGGTCAATCTGGCCGGCTATCTCGCCAGCCAGGGCGCCGTCATAGCCCACGCGGAGCTGGATGGTGGGATGAAGCGGGTCTTTCGTCGCGATAACAACGGCATATTCGTCAATCGTATAGGGCGTTGCCATGTTCTTCGACATCACGCCCTCCAAGTCGCTCAGCCTCATCTCCTCGCCACAGACAATCACTTTGTCCTGCGCCTTGTAGAAGAGCATCAGGGCCTGCAGCTCGTTGGCCCTCGTCGCACTAAGCACCACAGCATCGTCCGGCTGCCCGTACTTCGCTTCGACTTCCTCGATATTGGCGTATGTGACGCGCTTCGGAGCAGCCTTTTCCAGCCGATCTATGAAGAAATAAGCGATGGGGATGACTATCAAAAGCAGCAACAGATAAGGTCCCACAAAGGTGGCCAACAGGATGATGGCAACGGCAGGAAGTATAATAGCTCGCTTCATGGTGCTTGGGAGAATTAAGAATGAAGAGTTAAGAATTAAGAATTAAATCGCGATACAAAGGTACGAAATATTTCTCAATTCTTCTTTCTTAATCCTTAATTTTTAATTTATTTTTGTTTCGTCAGTCAGAGGCAAAGCGTCTGCCTCGTGACTCTCCACTTGCTTGATGCTGTCGGAGGCGCGTTCGGAAGATATCATGCTGTGTCCTGGTCGATGCGCTGGGCGCCCACCTCAGCCAACCAAGCCTTTACCGGCTCCGCTTTCTTCGAGGGAATGGACTGAATGAGACGAAACGTTTGCTCTAAATCAGCCACATCCGTCAGGCGTCGCTTGCCGTCAGCAGCAGGCATTTTCAAAGCGTGACAATTTGTCACGGTTTCATTTCCCTCCGCTTTCAACCTTTGCTTCAGCTTTCGCCAATACGCAGTCGCATCAAGGCTCTCAGTTAAAACTTGTACTATATCCACGATGGCAAAGTAGTACTTCTCTGCTTCTTCGTCCCACACGAAGCGGACTTTCTTTCCTTCGAACAGTTGTATGGCGAAATTCTCATTCATAGTAACATCTCCTTTCCGCCTGCAAAGTTACGAAATAAAGCTGAAAGAACAAAGAAAATGAAAAGGGAAAAATGAAGGTTGAAAAGGTGAAAAGTTGAAATGAATCAAGCAAGAAAGACTTTTCACCCTCTTACTTTTTCAACTTTTCACCTTTTCAACTTTTACATCCAAATAGCTCTTCAGGGCCTCGACATAGGCCGTGAAAGCCTTCTGACCCTTTGCCGTGATGCGACATATCGTGCAGGGTCGCTTCCCTTTGAACGTCTTCTTGACCTTGATGTAACCCGCCGAAGACAGTTTATCAATTTGAACACTCAGGTTGCCTGCCGTCGCTCCCGTCTGCTCCTTGATATAAGGGAACTCGGCCTCCACGTCGGCGATGAGCAAGGACATCACGGCAAGTCGCAACTCAGCGTGCAACAACGGGTCTAATGGTTGGAAAACCATAGTCATTTACCATTTAATCATTTACAATTTACCATTTATTTTCTCCCCCTTTAAGGGGGAGTTAGAGGGGGTCCTCCCTTTTAAGCATCCAACCTGGGAGCATCAGGCCGACAAGGGCAAAGAGGAATATAAGCTCGACTTGGTCAACGCCGTAGGTGGCAAGACACGACTTATTATAACCGAGAATAAGCCGAAACGTAATATCACGAAGGACAGCAATCCGAACCATACCAACGTGCTTTTCTTCAGGATGAGGCCTGTCATGCTGACCGCAACAGCCAGCAGCGTAATGATGATAGGCGTTATGTGCATCCCAGCATGAAGAAAGACTTCGGGACTCTCATAGTGTTGCAAAACGATATTCCATACAGTAGCAATAACGACATAAACAAGGGAAAAAGCCAGAATGGTGTACCAAGTCTTCCTGACTAACGTGCCTACCAGACTCTCAGGAACAGGCACTCGAGGTGTCCAAGTAAGATAGTTGGCACATGCCACGACGACGGCCGTTATCATCGTCGTCAAACCCGACACGAAAAGCCACTGCCCCGTATCCTTCGACACAGCACGGCGACTCTTTTCAAGCTGTTCGGTAATAATCTCAAGACTGCGCTCAGCAGTCAGCTCCATGTTCTCTTCCATAGTTTCTTGTGTTAAGTGGTTATTATTAAAGTGTTTCGACACGATTTATAACGTTTGACGCTGCAAAGGTAAACAAGTTTATATTATAAACCAAACATTTTACAAGAAATCTTTCGATTTGTTGCATCTTTTAACATTTCAATTTTCAATTTTCAATTATATTTCGTATCTTTGCAGGCGCAAAACTATATAAATATAATAATGTATGGGAAAGTTTAGTTTGATGGCATTGCCCTACGAGGCAGATGCCCTGCAGCCAGTCATCAGTAAGGACACGATTGGCTTCCATCACGGCAAGCATCTTGCCGCCTACGTCAATAACCTCAACGCACTTCTGCCTGGCAGCGGATTCGAGGAAGCGAGCCTCGAGGAGATTGTCTGCAAGGCAAGTGGCGGCATTCTCAACAATGCGGGACAAATCTTGAACCACGAACTCTACTTCCGTCAGTTTAAGGGGAAGGAAGCCTCCCCTTTAAAGGGAGGTTTGGTAGGGTCTGCTATTAAGCGCGACTTCGGTTCGTTCGAGGCCTTCAAGGACGAGTTTCAGAAGAAGGGAGCGACCCTCTTCGGCTCGGGTTGGGTGTGGCTCTCGGCAGATAAGGACGGCAAACTCGTCATCACGCAAGAGCCGAATGCCGCCAATCCCGTGCAGAAAGGCCTCAAGCCCCTGCTGACCTTCGACGTCTGGGAACATGCCTACTACCTCGATTACCAGAATCGTCGGCCCGATCATCTTGCCGCGCTTTGGCAGATTATTGACTGGAACGTCATAGAGGAAAGGTTGAAAAAGTAAAAAAGTGAAAAGGTAAAAAGGTAAAAGACCAAAGAAGTCAAGATATATCATTCTCTCTGGCGGATGCTGCTGCTGTTTTTGGGAAGCATCCTCTTCGTCTGTGGCGGCGTCTACATCCTCCACATGCACAGGAACGTGTATCATCTGGTTGTAGGATGGGTCACTATCGTGTTCTTCGGCTGCGGCGGCATCGTGTTGCTCTGGTCGTTCCTGAAGGAAAGGCTCTTCGACCAGCCTCACCTGACCATCAACGACGAGGGAATCTCCTACCGAGGAATGAAGACGTGGCACGTCCGCTTTGCCGACGTCGCGTCCTTCGAGGTCAGGAGACTTGGGGATAACAACTTCGTAGCCATCAACTACAAGCCCAATGTGGAACGGCAAAAGATGGAGGACGCCAGCATCTTCGGCCGCCTCTTCCGTTCCATGAACAAGCACCTCATCAATGCCCAAGAGTCTATCTCCGTTGTTGACATCAGCATGACGGCCGACGAGTTGTGCCATTTGCTGAACC
This sequence comes from uncultured Bacteroidales bacterium, assembly GCA_902768605.1. Next base: position 8,038 of record CACXLY010000081.1, on the reverse strand, counting down.
AAAGGTTAAAACGAATTTGACAATGATTAAAGATTAAGGATTAAAGATTACGGCTGATACCATTAAAGATTAAAGTTTGGTTGTTTTGCTGCCAACCATCACTATCAGCCTTAATCCGTAATCTTTAATCTTTAATCTCCAATATTAAAATGCAACGAAACAGCGAACTGCGTACGGCATGGGACTTCGTCGAGAATACCGGGCGAAGCATCTTCCTGACAGGCAAGGCGGGGACGGGCAAGACGACGTTCCTCAAGGCCGTCATGGAGCGCTCACGCAAGCGGCCTATCGTGGTCGCGCCTACTGGCGTGGCAGCCATCAACGCAGGCGGCGTCACCATTCATTCCTTCTTCCAACTGCCCCTCTCGCCTTACGTGCCTGGTGCCAAGGTGGAGAGCAAGTTCGACTTCAGCAAGGAGAAGCGCAAGATTATTGCTTCGATGGACTTGCTCATCATTGATGAAATCTCCATGGTACGCGCGGACTTGCTCGATGCCATCGATGCCGTGCTGCGTCGTTTCCGCGAGCATGGCGAACCTTTTGGCGGGGTGCAACTCCTCATGATTGGTGACTTGGCACAGCTCACACCCGTCGTCACGCCCGAAGACGAAATGATACTCAAGCCCTTCTACGACACGCCGTACTTCTTCGGCTCGAAGGCCTTGCAGCAAATCGACTACGTAACCATCCAACTGAGCCACATCTACCGTCAGCAGGACGAAGCCTTCATCGCGTTACTCAGCGAGGTGCGCAGCGGACATCCCTCGGCAGAAGCACTCGCGAAACTCAACACGCGATACGATTCGACATTCGTCCCCAGCCCGAAGGAGCCGTACATCCGCCTCACCACCCACAACAACATCGCCAACCACTACAACGAGTCGGAACTCCAGAAACTGCCGGGCTATGCCTATACATACAAAGCAGAAATCAAGGGCACGTTCCCCGATTACTCGTATCCCACGGCCGAGACGCTCGTCCTGAAGGAAGGGGCGCAAGTGATGTTCGTGAAGAACGACCCGACCGGCGAGCATCGCTACTACAACGGACGCATCGGACGGGTTCAGGAGGCAAGCGACAGGCAACTGAGCGTCTATTGTGAGGGCGACTCGGAAGCCATCGAGGTTGAGCCTTTGGAGTGGGAGAACACGCGCTACACCTTGAACGAAAAGACGAGGGAAATTGAGTCGGAGGTGCAGGGAACGTTCCGCCAGTTGCCCTTGCGCCTGGCTTGGGCCATCACCATCCACAAGAGTCAGGGCCTCACCTTCGACCGCGCCATCATCGACGCCAACCAAAGCTTTGCGCCAGGACAGGTCTATGTCGCCCTGAGCCGCTGCCGCACGCTCGAAGGACTGGTGCTGGCCAAGCCTCTCGACGCGCGAGCCGTCATGAGCGACCAGCGCGTCGATAGCTACATCGCACGTCAAGAGAGCGAGGCAGAAAGGAGCATTCAGCAGCTGCCCCTGCTCAAGCAGGAATACGAGCGCTACCTCCTTCTGCAACTCTTCGACTTCCGCTCCATCCTTTATCTTGAAGAGTCGATGATGCGCCTCTTCAACGAATTCTTCTATCACAGCCACTCCGCACTTACGGGGAAGCACAACGAGGCGCTCTCGCTGCTCCGCGAACGTGTCGGAGGCGTGGCTGACAAGTGGCGGCAACTGATTCAGTCGATGCCCATCGAAGCCCTGCACGGCAAGGACTTCCTGGAGCGCGTGAAGCGCAGTGCGGACTACTTTGCGAACCAACTGCACGACATCCTCTCTGTTCCCATTGAGCTCAGCCAAAAGGTCGAGACAAACAACAAGCAGGCGGCTCGTCGCTTGGGCAACGCACTACCCGACTTGCGGCAAACTTGCCTCGCTCACCTGTATCTGCTCACGAAGATTGCAGAGAAAGGCTTCAGCGTCGACACTTATCTTCACGAGAAGCAGATGTCGATGCTCGACGCCTTTCCGACAGACTCGCCCAGGAAACCCAGACGCAAGACAAAGAAGCAAGACAAGGATATCGACGAAATACGCTCGATTGTGGCACGAATACTAAAGAAGAGGAAATGACGGCAAAGGACATCATCGCTTATATGGAGTCGCTCCGCGACGAGAAGCAAAGGGAAATCCTGATGCGTTTCTTCAAGACCGGCAAAGACGAATACGGCGAGGGCGACGAGTTTCTCGGCCTGAAAGTGCCGCAAACGAGGGAGATTGTCAAAGCCGCTTGGAAGGACTTTCCCCTGGAGGAAGTGCCGGAGCAGCGAGAGCCATCAAGCTCGCTTGAATGGCCGAGTCGCGACGAAACTCGACGAAGTCAAGTGCCCGAACTGCTGATGAACCGTTGGCACGAGGTACGCCTTTGCGGCTTTCTTATCCTTGTTGCCAAGTTCGAGAGCCTTGCGACAAAACGTCTCATAAACGACGAGGATGCCATTCGTGCCCGTGATAATATATTAATAATGTATCTCGAGTATGCCGAGCAAGCGAACAACTGGGACCTTGTTGACCTGTCTGTCCACAAGATACTGGGCGCTTGGTTGATGCTGCCCTCAAGCCTCGGCGACAGGGATTACAAGATAGCGCTCCTCGACAGCCTCGCCAAAAGCGATAACCTTTGGAAACAACGCATGAGCATGGTCTGCACATGGAAGACGACACAACTGGGCGACCCGTTCTGGTGCCTGCGTTATGCCGAGATGCACCTCCACCATCCGCACGACCTCATGCACAAAGCGGTCGGCTGGATGCTGCGTGAACTGGGGAAGAGAATAAACATGGATATGCTGCGCGACTTCCTTAACCTTCATGCTCACGAGATGCCCCGCACCGCCCTTCGCTATGCTATCGAGAAGATGTCTCCCGACGAACGGCAATACTGGATGAACAAAAAAAGGACAACATAAAATGACTATGACAAGACTACTGACTTTAATCCTATTAATGACTGCGGGAACGGCAATTTGTCGCGCACAGTCGTGGCAATCGGTGGAGCTGAAGCGGAGCATCACGCATCCGCAACCCATGACGGGCCTCGTGCTTTGGCCGGAAGAAGCACGCAACCGCAACGCCACTTACGGCAAGACCATCCAGCTGGAGTTCTCGTACTGCCTGCCCTGCAAGGTCGTGACGGGCTGCGACGACGACGGCACCATTCAGTACGACTGGACGTGGTTCGAGAACATCCTGAACGATGTATCGAGCCGCGGACATCAGCTCATCGCACGCTTTCGCTACGAATACCCATCGAGCCGCGACGTGGACGGCAACAAGGGTACGACGGCTGTGCCTGCCTACATCAAGGCTCGCGACGACTACAACGAGACCTTCTCGGAGAACCCGGGCGGCGACGGACCGACCTACTACGCAGATTGGAGCAATGCGGAGCTGCAACGCTTCACCCTGCAGTTCTATACTGACTTTGCCCAGCGTTATGGCCACGACCCACGCCTCGCCTTCCTTGAAGTCGGGTTCGGCCATTGGTCGGAATACCACATCTATGGCACCACGTTGCACCTGGGCAAGAATTTCCCCACGAAAGCCTTCCAGCGGCAGTTCTTCCAACACCTCGACACCATCATGACCGACATCCCTTGGGCCGTCTCCATCGATGCTGGCGACAAGACATATTCGCCCGTCACAGAGAGCAGCATACTGATGAAGAAACGCTTCGGGCTGTTCGACGACTCGTTCATGCACGAGACGCACGAAATAGGAAGTGGCGACGGATACAACGAGGAATGCTGGAACAAGATAGGCAAGGGGACGCGATGGGAAATGGGCGTCTGCGGAGGCGAGATAAGCTACTACTCGTCGAACGACCAGAAGAACTTCCTCAGTCCCGACGGGCTGTATGGTCGCACTTGGGAGGAGCAGGCCGCAAAGTATCACATCACCTTCATGATAGCCAATGATGCTCCGCGAGGCGGCGTCGCCACGCCTGCCCGATTCCGCAAAGGGTCGATGGCGACGGGCTATCGCTTCGTGGTGAAAACATGCGAGACGGACGGCACATCCACTCGCTTGCTTGTCACCAACGAAGGCATTGCCCCGCTCTATCGCGACGCTTGGTTTGCGATAGGAGACGTCCGCTCTTCGGTTACATTGCGTGGCTTGTTGCCAGGCGAAGAGCGCCTCATCGAAATAAATGCCGTGCCGAGCGCCGATGGCAGCAATCTGAAGATTGTCAGCGACTGCATCCTGCCTCGTCAGGAGATTCAGTTCGAAGCCGACATCACGGCCACAAAAGTGACCTCTCCCCTGCCCTCGCCTAAAGAGAGTGCGAAATACTACTCCCCCGCTGGCTACCAAATGACGGAAAGGAACCCGCAAGGCCTCTGCATAGCCGACGGCAAAAAGTTTCTGATTCATGGCAAACACTAATAACAAAGAGCAGCTTCAGCGCATCCGGCAGATGGAACGGCACCTTGCCCGCGCTGCTTCTGCCTTGAAAAGGCTCTCCTCCGCGCTCGATAAATACGAGGAGGCAAAGACGGACATTGCTGCCCTTGCCAGCTATTATGGTAGCGACGACTGGAAGCAGGACTTTGCCGCCGACGAGGCAGGCCTTTTGCCAAAGGACTTGAAGCGCGGCGTACTCTCGGAGGACGGCATCTGGAACCTCCTCGAAGATAATAAGGAACTGCAAAAGAAGATTCGAAACATAAAAAAGATAACACGATGAACAAGAAGGTCTTTACGCTCATCCTGCTTGCCTTCCTTACAATGGCAGGAAAGGCGCAAGTGCAGACGACCACTGCTTTGAAAGGCTCGTGGACGGGCAAGCTCGAGGTTGGTCAGATGTCGCTGACGCTGGTGTTTCACCTTGAACAAGCCGATGGCTATGTGATCGTCACGATGGACAGCCCCGACCAAAGCGCCAAGGGCATTCCCGTCAAGAAGGAATGCCTGACCGACGACTCGCTGGCTGTGAAGGTGGAAGCCCTCGGCCTGACGTATCAGGCACGACTGAAGGACGGTAAACTCGACGGCACGTTCACGCAGATGGGCTTCTCTGTTCCGCTTGTCATGACAAGGGGAACGGACGAGGTGAAGCGGCCGCAGAACCCGCAGCCGCCGTTCCCTTACGAGACGGAGGAAGTGACGTTCCGCAACGAGAAAGACAGTGCAACGCTGGCAGGAACGCTGACTTGGCCTGTCGGCTACAATGCGAAAGCGAAGAGGAAGCCCGTCGTTGTCTTGTTCGTCACAGGCAGCGGGCAGGAGAACCGCGACGAGGAGATATACGACCACAAGCCTTTCCTCGTTATCGCCGACTATCTCGCACGCCAAGGCATCGCTTCTCTTCGATACGACGACCGCGCCACGGCAGCCTCCGTCGGCGGCAATGTGAAGGATGCAACGAGCGAGGATTTTGCAAGGGACGCTGCTGCAGGACTTCAATACCTTCGCGACAGGAAGGCTTTCTCCAAGGTCGGCTTGATTGGCCACAGCGAAGGAGGCCTCATCGGCTTCATGCTCGGCGCACAAGGGAAGACCGACTTTATCGTCTCTATGGCAGGCCCTGGTGTGAAGGGCGACACGCTCGCAGCTTCGCAAGCGAACCGTGCCATGGAACTTATGGGGCTGTCTGGCAATAGTACCGCCCAAGACATTCTCAAAGATGAAAGGGTTCAGAAGGTTCCCTGGTTCGGGTGGTTTGTAGATTACGACCCGTCGGACAACATCAGCAAGACAAGATGTCCTGTCTTCGCCCTCAACGGCGACCTCGACTGGCAGGTAATCTCCTCCTTGAACCTCCCCGCCATCGAGCGGCTCCTGCCAAAGTCGAAGAAGAATCTCATCAAGGAATACCCTGGGCTTAACCACCTCTTCCAGCACTGCACGACAGGCGCCACCACAGAGTACCGCCAGATAGAAGAAGCCATCTCGCCCGAAGTGCTCAGTGACATTGCAGAATGGATAAAAGGGCTTTAATAATAGAAGAACACGATGGCAAGCAGCAAAGACTTTGTGCAGTTCGTCGCAGAGCAATGTGGCGGAGCTGGCGAGATAACGGCGAAGAAGATGTTCGGGGACTACGGCATCTACTGCGACGGCAAGATATTCGGCCTCATCTGCGACGACCGCTTCTACCTGAAGCCCACCGAGGCAGTGCGTCCTTTGTTGCGAGCCGTAGAGATGCGCCCGCCATATCCGGGAGCGAAGGATTACTTCTACATCGCCGACGTGGACGACCGCGACTATCTTTCGATGCTTGTCCGCAAAACTTGCGAAGCCCTTCCGATGCCTAAGCCGAAGAGGAAGAAAATATAATCTTTTCAGCCTCTTTCGTGAACGGTTTCCGTCTTTCTGTGTTTGCAATTACAGAAGGACAGAAACCGTTTAATTATTTATAATGTATGGAAATGAAAAGAATCTTATTCATCGCCCTGCTGGCCCTGCAAGGACTTGGGGCCCTGGCACAGAAGGCCGTGCAAATTGAAAGTCCAATCGTCTCGGAGAAGGACGCGATATGGTACAAAGAACAACGGGATTTGTGGAAAGCAAAGACCATGGAAAACCCGACGGACGAGACGGCTTGGCGGAACTACTACAAGGCGGCTCGCTATATGGGATGGCCCCTGGAAGACTTCTCTGCGGCGCATCAGGCAATAGAGGAGATGAGCCAGGCCATCCCGAACACCTACACCTATAACCTTTGCGCCTTCACAGCCATCAAGCTTGGCCATGGTTTAGGAAAGGATGGCGACAAGTATGCTGAAAAGGCATTGAAGATGCTGCCCGACGACATTCCTTCTGCCGACTACAACGAATGGATTTGCTATCTCGCCATGAAGGGACAGGAAGAGCGGATGGCGAAGATGGCGAAACTTTACTTCGAGAGCGGCACGTATTCCGAAAACGTACTTCGATACAGCTACAACGAGCTGGCTGGCATGGACAACGACGGCATCTTCATTGCCAACGGCGACGCGGCCATCATTCCGAAGTGGCTCATACAAGAGGGCATGGAGCTGTTCAAGGACAAGACTATCGTCTGCGCTGCCTTCCTCGCAGTCAAGGAATACCGTGAGTGGCTGAATGGGAAGCTGAGCATAAAGTTGCCCGAATGGGAAGATGGCGGCTTCGACAGCTATGATGCCTACGAACGCGCCCTGCTGCAAGCCATCATCGACCGCTTCGGGAGCAAGGTCTATTTCTCTGCCACGACGTTCCCGAAGACGATGGAGCCGTGGAAGGAAAGCCTTTACAACGAGGGCTTGCTGCTGAAGTATTCTTCGAAGCCATACGACAACCTTGCCGTGAAGCGCCGTAATGTCGAGAATCGCTACCAGATGGAATACCTGCTCGTCCCGTTCCGGCCCGAATGGACAGCCGCGGGGCGGCTCTCCGCAAACTATGCCGTGCTGCTTGCCGACCTGTTGCCCTACTATGCCATACACGACCGGAATAAGCAGGGCAGGCTGACGCGACTGCTGGTTTCGGGAGTGCAAAACACGTCGCTCAGCGAGGAGCGCAAGCAGGAAATCCTTTCGCAACTGACGTTGCTGCCATGACGATTCCCCTGAAACGCTCGTCTGCAACTAATTCTTCATTTTTCCTGCTCTTTCTTGCCTGCAATTCCGAACTTCTTCGTATCTTTGCAGCACGAAGGAGATGTGGTCATGATGGATTGCTTCGATAAGATGACGACTGAGGAGGCTCGGGCGTTTCGCGATGCGGTGCTGAGCATCGTGGCGCAGATACCGCCCGGCCGCGTCATGTCTTATGGCCTCATCGCCACTTTGGCCGGCTGGCCGAGCCATGCAAGGATGGTAGGGCGAACGCTTCGCTACACACCTGGAGCCGAGTTACTGCCTTGTCACAGAGTCGTCAACGTACAAGGTCGCACGGCTCCCGGCTGGAAAAGGCAGCGCATCCTATTAGAAGAAGAAGGCGTCACGTTCAAGCCCAACGGCCATGTCGATATGAGCCGTCACCTTTGGGCGAACGCGGTGTTTACAGCAATGACTGAATGTCATTGCGACCGCGCAGAGGGGAGCAAGTCCCCACTTGCGACGGAGGAGAACGCCTATTGACTC
>CACXLY010000080.1 GCA_902768605.1 uncultured Bacteroidales bacterium | reverse complement strand
GTAAGCGGCCTTGAAGTCCTCGCGGATAGCCTCGAAAGCCTCAGCACGTGCTTGCTTCTCGAGGCCCTGCTTCGTGACGTCGTATGCCTTCTGATAGCACGCCTCGCGGACAGCTTCGCGCAGTTCGTCGTCGTTCACCTCGTGGCAGTACTCGCGCTTCACGTCCTTGCCGAGCTCTTTGCTGAGCTCTTTCTGGAGGCGGCACATCGGCTTGATGGCCTCGTGAGCACACTTGAGGGCAGCGAGGAGGTCGCTCTCCCGCACTTCCTTCATCTCGCCTTCCACCATCATGATATTCTCCTCCGTAGCGCCGACCATGAGGTCCATGTCGGCCTCGGTGAGCTGCTGGAAGGTGGGGTTGATGACGAACTCGCCGTTGATGCGAGCCACGCGCACCTCTGAAATGGGGCCCTCGAAGGGGATATCGCTGCAAGCCAAAGCTGCAGAAGCGGCAAAGCCAGCCAGAGCATCGGGCATGTCCACGCCATCGGCAGAGAAAAGGATAACATTCACATACACTTCAGCATGATAATTGCTGGGGAAAAGGGGGCGCAGGGCGCGGTCCACGAGACGACAAGTCAGTATCTCGTCGTCGTTTGCCTTACCCTCACGCTTTGTGAAGCCGCCGGGAAAACGTCCGGCAGCAAAATACTTTTCTCTGTACTCAACCTGTAAGGGCATGAAATCTGTGCCGGGAACGGCATCTTTGGCTGCGCAAACAGTGGCCAGGAGCATCGTGTTGTTCATGCGGAGCATCACGGAACCATCGGCTTGCTTGGCAAGTTTCCCGGTCTCGATGCTGATGGTTCTCCCATCAGGCAACTCGACTGTCTTTGTAATTACGTTCATCTTGATTTGTTTAACTTGTTTCTTTTGCGTCAAATATATGATATAAAATCGTGCAAAGGTACGAATTTTAATTCATAATTCATAATTCATAATTCATAATTATTTGTTATTGCACAGTTTTTCGTACCTTTGCACTCGCTAAAGCACATAAGAAGATGATGAAAAAGACATTATTCATACTCATCGCCCTCATTTTTCTCTGCGGATGCAGGCAGGAGGAGACGTTCTGCATCGAGGGCAACATCAGCGGGGCGGACTCCCTGATGCTTTATCTCGAACACCTTTCCCTGGGAGAGGGCACAGTAGCCATCGACAGCATCCGATTGAGTGGCGACGGAGCCTTCCGCTTCGAGAAGGCGGGCGCCGGCAGTCCCGAGTTCTATCGCCTCCGCATCGGTGATGGAGGCATCAACCTCGCCATCGACAGCACGGAGACGGTCCGCGTCAAGGCCGACATGAAGGACCTCTCGTTCGGCTACGCCGTGGAGGGCAGCGGCACGTGCGACACCATCCGCCTCCTCTGCCTCAAGCTCGCCGGCCTGGAGCGAGAAGCGCGACGCATCTCTGCCGACCGCAACTTCACCATACAGGAGCGCGACAGCATGATAGAGAGGCTCGTCGACAAGTACAAAGCGGAGGTGAAGCGCGACATCCTGCACGGCAACTACGGCTCGGCCTACAGCTACTACGCCTGCTTCCAAACGCTCGGAGCGAGCCTTATCTTCGATCCGATGCACGACAAGAGCGACCTGAACTGGATGCGCGCCGTGGCAAACGCATGGAACGACAAGTACCCCCAAAGCCCTCGCACCGAGAACCTCGTGGCCATCATTCAGGAATGCCAGCGCAACCAGGCGAAGCCGCGGCAGATTGTGCTCGACATAGACGACGACAAGGTGCGCGAACTGGGCATCATCGACATGACCTTCCCCGACATCCACGGACAGGAACGGACGCTCAGCAGCTTGCGGGGCAACGTCGTTTTGCTCGATTTCACCGCATTTTCCATGGAGGGAAGCACGGAGCGCACGTTGCTCCTGCGAGAGCTTTACGACAAATACCACGGGCGCGGCTTTGAGATTTATCAGGTCAGCGTGGACCCGAGCGAACACCTCTGGAAGCAACGCTGCGAGGCACTGCCCTGGGTCAGCGTCTATTGCGAAGAGGGACTGGAGAGCGACATGCTGACGCTCTACGACGTACAGCACCTGCCCTGCTACTTCCTCATCGACCGCAACTGCGACCTGCAGGCCCGTCAGGAGAACATCCCCGATATCGAGAAGGCCATCGAAGCGCTGCTCTGAAGGGCATCAAGCGTTATGATGCCCGGGGCTATCTGTTCATCAGCCCCTCCTGACCCTTCCCGGCGAGCATCGGCTCTGCCCGCACTACCCTATTCTTCACGTCTCTTTTCAAGACCCCACATGTGAGGTTCGTTGCTTTGTCGCGATGCAGCAATTGCAACATCATGATAATTCAATTGCTGCATCGCGACAAAGCAACGAACAACCTGTGCAGAGATGAGAAACAAAGCGTGTCGCGCGACGCGAGATCATTAATGAAAAAACCACGAACTGCACGAAATACACGAAATACGCCTGCCGCTGATTATCCGACAAACGTGATTCGTGTAATTCGTGCAATTCGTGGTTTCTTATTATTGACGTTCGGGAAAAAAGCACCAAAAGTGCGATAGAACACAGACAGGAGTCCTCCGTTTTGGTCCGGTTTCGCCGGGAAATGGCGACTCCCTATGGTGTGATGCGTTCCTTCCGCTTTTCGCCGGTCTTGAGGTCAATGCCAGAAAGCTCGACGTACTCGCATTTGGCGTTGATGGGCGGCTTCATCTGTGCGAACATCTTCTGCAGAACCATCTCGTGGCCGCCTGCCTTGACGATGCCTACCCACTTGCCGTTGCGCTTGCAGATGCGTATCTTCAAATCTTTATAGGCGGTCAGGTGCACGACAGCCTCGTCGGCGCTCGCCTTGATGACCTTGACGCCGAACGCCATCTTGCGGTCGAGGAAGGTCAGGCCTTCGATTCGCGTCTCGTGACCCAACACCCAATACGTCTTGAGCGGTTCCTTCTGGTTGAGCTTCCCGTCCTCGAGGTTGATGTCGTAGCACACGTAGTTCGTGTTCGTATTACGCTCGAACACGAAGATGTGGTCGCGAGGAATCGTGATGGCCGCAGCCACTGTGCAGTGCAGCACGAGCGAGAGGAGTATGATGAGAAAACGGGTCACTGCGTTGTCTGATGTTTCGATAGCTCCGACGCTTGGAAGCGTCGGCTCCTATTATACATTATATATATAATATATTACGAGGTCAGAAGGAGAGGGTCAGGTTGAATCGGACGCCGTTCTTCTTCGTCCCCGGATGTTCGAGGTAATTGAGGCGGCGCACATAGTCCACGCCGAAGACCTTGAAGATGTTGCGGACGCCGACTGCCACCTCCATGTATGGCTTGCTGGCATCGATGGCGTAGGAGCCCTCTGGGAACTCATAGAGCATGTCGTCGCCTCTGTTGAGCATGGGATTGTTCTTGTCGGTGAGCGAGCCCCATACGCCGCGGAAGGCGAGGTACTCTCTGAGCTTGAGCTTCTTGAACAGGGGGATGCGGTTGAATATCTTGCCGTTCATGTTCCAGGCGATAGACCAGAAGACGCGGCGGTCCATGAAGAACTCCATGTTACGCAACATGTTGAGGGTGCCTTCCTGCTCGACGTAGGAGATACAGGACGGGGGAGTGATGAGCAGTGGGAACGGCACTTTGTTCCACTGCATTGAGCCAGAGGCATAGAGGTCGATACGTCCCCAGCTGCCAAGCCACTGGCGCTTGAAGATGCCCACTTCCGTCTGATTCGATGCGAACTGACCTCCGAGGATGCCTTTGAAGTCGATGGCATGGCGGATGGTGAACTCGGGACGGTCCTTGTTGATGGGCCAGCGGTCCTGTTTGGTGTTGATGTAGGTCTGTCCGGGGCAGAACTGAACGGATGCATTCCATTCTGTCGTGCGGATACGGTAATCCTCGGTGCCATCGTTGACGTGGATGAAGTGCAGGTTTCCCGTCGGCTTGTTGCTTTCCGCCTCGATGTTCGTGGTGAAGTTCAGTCCGTAGTCCGTCTCCCAGACGAAGCCCAGGCGCTGCTTGTTGTTCTTGTAGAGCATCTTCACCGTTTCGGTCTTGAAGTTGACAAAGAGGTTGTCCTTGCTGTTCTTCAGGAACTTGTCGGAGACGGATGTGACGTCGTAGCTGCTCTCGAAGACAATCATGCGCTGCGGGAACTCGAAGTAGGAGTTCTTCTTCTTATTGAAGCAGTATGTCACGAGGCCGCCGTAATAGTTGCCGCCCGACTTGAAGCCGTGGGTGTAGTGACCCTCGAGGAAAAGGTGCTTGTTGAAGGCCGCCGTTGTCTGACCGCCGACGCGCAGGCGGAAGCCATCGTGGAAGTTGGATGAGAAGGTGCTGATGACGGGGCCTATGTCGAACTTGCTGGGCTTGCCTGCCTTGGAGGTCTCGATGTAGTTCTCGAAGAGCGTCTTCACAACAAGCAGGGGGATGCGCATGTTCTTCGACTTCGACATGGCGGTCATGAAGTCGCCCAGTCCGCCTTCCTTCTGCGACAGCTCGACAGCACGGTACTGGTCCCAGAACTCCTCGTCCTGGTTCCTCGAGTCAGCCATACGCTTCACCTTTGCCTGCCCCTTGAACAGATTCTTGTGCAGCGGCTCGAAGCTGTAGTCGCTGAGACGCGTGTTGCGCACCACGAGGACGCTCTTGCCGAGCAGCGTCATCTCAGCCCACATGTCGTCGGTGGTCAGGGCCCACTCTTCGTTGGGCAACTGACTGTAAACCTGGTCGATGTGCAGCGAGCTGACGAAGTTGACGTCGCTCTTCTTGGGGATGGAGAGGTGGCACTTCTTGACGTGCAGCGTGGAGTCCTTCAGGATGTAGATGTCGCCGTTGAATCCGATGTCCTGAGGATTGTTGGGAGTGAACGTCAGGTGGAAGCAGGAGTCGCGGTCCACGAGCACGGTGTCGTTGATGTAGTAGCGGTAGAAAGCTGTGGCACCGGATGCGATGGGGCTCAGGAAGGGGAACTTCAGGAGCTTGATATACTGGTCGTAGATATCGACGTCCTGAAAGACCTCCTTCAGCGTCGTGTTTATCATCTCGCCGGTGGCGAAGAGCTGATTCAGGCCCGTACTTTGCTCTCCCTGGATGATGTCCTTCTCCGACTTCGGGTCTTTGCGATAGATGTGCTGCGTGACAGTCTCGTCGAGGGAGATTGGCACGACCATCTTCTTATTGTATGGGCTTAGCTCGGCCTGCTGCGTCCACTTCACTTTGCCTGCATCGGTGCTGTCCAGCTCCTTCACCTTGTAGTCGTTGAGCGCCATCGACAGCTTCTGATACTTGTTGTACATGTAGTAGTCGTGGTTCTCGAGCCTTGTGTCCTTCTTCTTCTCGATGACACGTTTCATGAGCTCAACGGCGGGGTTGTCCTTGCGGACATAGCGCTTCCTCTCCGCCTTGACAACTACTTCGCCGAGCTGCTTCGTGTCGGGCTTCAGCTTAATGGTGAGTCGGCTGGGCGTGGCCTTAGTGATGTTCACGGTCTCATCCTTGTATCCCATGCAGGAAAAGGTAAGGGTGGCACCGTTAATGCGTGCGATGGAGAAGACGCCGTCCAGGTCGGCTATGGTGGATGTCTTGCGATCCTTGTACGAAACACCTGCGAGGGAAAGGCTGTCGCCAGTGGAAGCATCGAGGATGACACCGGTAATCTTCTGTCCCAAAACATTCGCGCAGAATGCCAACAATAGGGCAAGGGTCGCAAAGAGTTTTCTTGTCATATATTAGATGTTAAAGTGTCGGGCTCTGTAACCTTATCACTCTTTTAACTTTTCACCTTTTTACCTTTTCCCCTTTTCAACTTTTCACCTTTCAAAGGATCTTGCTGCACGTCTCGAAAGCCGTCATGGTGACGCCTTCGATGCCAGGCAGGATGATGCTCTGGCCCGTGAGGAAGAGGTTGGGAAGCGGCGTGCTGACCGAATGGAAACTGAGTATCGAGGCGCGGCAGTCCTTTCGCATGCCGAAAGCCCCGCCTTCGGGGCTTCCCAGGTAATCGCGATAGGTAAGCGGCGTGCTGGTATAGCAATGCTCCACCATCTCGTGGAGGCCGGGGATGTATTGTTCTGCCAGGGCGATGCATTGCTCTGCCTTGCGGTGGCAGAAGGTCTTGTAGTCATCGCCACGACGTCCGACCGTCGTCTCTGCCCAGGCACTGCATTCGTGCCACGGCATGGGGGTCAGGAGGTCGATTTGCCTCAGGCAGTCCGAGCCGTCCTCAGGCACTCTGGCACTTATCATGACGCCCTTGACGGGGTCGTTCGTCTCGCTCATCGTCCAGACGTTTGGCCGGTCATAGACGAAAGCGTTGTGGGCGAAGTAGCGCAACGTGCCGGGCTTGATGCTGAGCTGTGCCGTGAACATGCCGCAAGTGTTCTCCGCGGACATCATTCTTCTGCGGAAGGTTTTCCTTACGGTAGGACAGCCCTCAAGCATCTGGCAAAGCAGGGCGGGATGGATGTCGGAGATGAAGTACGCAGCCTCGAAGGTCTGTCCGTCGTCGCAGGTGACGCTCCGGATGCTGCCGTCTGCCTCGGTCATGCTTATCGCCTTGCAGCCTGTCCGCACTTCGCCGCCAGCCGCTTCGATTGTGCTGATGAGCTTGTTCACCAGCAGATTGCCGTCGCCCCTCAACCGCCAGCTACTCTCGATGTAACTGGAGCAGGTGTGGGCGAAATTGAAGAGAGGGAGCGATTCCTTACGAAGCTCGGTCTTCATGGCAGCAGCGCTGACGACGTTCACCAGCATCTCGTCGGAGAAGGTCTGGCAGAGGTAGTCGTAAGCGCAGACATCCATGTCGGCCGGCGTGATGTTCTGTAGCCGCAGGACATAGCTTTGGAGTGCCTCGCGCTGATGCGGGAAGTCCTTGGCCAGTCCTTCGGCGAAAGCTTCGTAGCCCTGATGAAAGGCGAAGCGTCGGCCGGAGATGACGACGTGGTCGAAGTCGTCGTCCATCCTTTCCCACGGCAGGTCGAGCAGTCCGAGCTCTGCGAATGCGTCGTGCATCGCCTGGCCTGGAGCAAGCCCGCCCACATAGTGCAGTCCCGTATCGTAATGCAGTCCGCCTCTGCGGAAGCTCTGCATGCAACCGCCTGGTTGATTGGACCTCTCCAGCACGAGCACCTTTAGCCCTCGCTTTGCGAGCAGTGCGCCGCACTCCAGTCCACCCAGTCCGCTGCCGATAATCAGGACATCGTTCATTTAATTCATAATTGATAATTCATAATTCATAAGTGTTTCCCCCGATGATTGGGAGCGTCTGATTCTGAATTATGAATCGTGAATTGTGAATTTACGAATTGACTGATTATTTCTGGTGTTGCTCGATGTAATCGTAGAGCTGGGCGAAGGTCTTGATGTTGGGAAGCTCAGCCTTGGATATGAGCACGCCGTACTTTGTCTGCACGATGCCGATAAGGTCCACGAGGCTCAGACTGTCGAGCTCAAGTGTTTGATAGATAGGAGCATCAGGAGTGATGGCAGCCTCATCGATTTCAAATTCTTCTGCCAGTTCTGAATTGATCTCAGCAATGATTTCTTCTCTTGTCATGTTATTCTGTTTTGGTTAGTGATTATATTGTCTTTGTTAAACGTTCTTGACGATAAGTGTGGAGTTCGTGCCGCCGAAGCCGAAGCTGTTGGAAAGGAACATGTCGAAGTGCGTCTCCTTCGTCTCGGGCAGTACGTTGATGCAGGCGGTCTCTTCGTCGGGCTTCTCGAAGTTGATGTTGCCGGCGATGAAGCCGTTCTTCATCATGAGGGTCGAGTAGATGATTTCGCTGGCGCCTGCCATCCACATCTCGTGTCCCGTCTGGCTCTTTGTGGAGGTGACGGGTACGGTGCGTTCGCCGAAGAGCTGTGCGATGGCTTGTGCTTCGCGGCGGTCGCCGATGACGGTGCTGGTGGCATGTGCGTTGATGTAGCCAATCTGCTTTGGGTCGACGCCGCCGTTGCGGAGGCAGAGCTCGAGCGAGCGTGCGGGACCTGCCACGTTGGGCGTAGAGATGTGGTCGCCGTTGCCTGAGAAGCCCCAGCTTACGATTTCAGCGATGATGTTTGCTCCGCGCTTGACGGCGTGCTCGTAACTCTCGAGGACGACCGTTGCGCCGCCTCCGCTTGGCACGAGTCCGTCGCGGCTGGCGTCGAAGGGACGGCTGGCCTTCGTGGGTTCGTCCTCACGGATGGAGAACGCCTGAATGCCGTCGAACGATGCGATACCGTACATGTTGTTCTCCTCAGCACCACCGCAGACCACGCAGTCCTGCAGGCCTTGCGAGATGAGAAGTGCTGCGAGGCCGATGCTCTGCGAACCCGATGCACAGGCTGCCGAGGCGGTGAGGTTGATGCCGCGCAGTTTGAAGAGGCAGGCCAGGTTCATGGTGATGTTGGAGTTCATGCTCTGGAAGATGGCTCCGCTGCCACAAGCCACCGTGCTGTTTGCCTGGCGGAACTTGTCGAGACTCTGCATCGTGGCTTCTGCTACGGAATCGTTGCCGTAGATGATGCCGACTTCGTGCGTGTTGAGATAGTCTTCGTCGATGCCTGCATGCTCGAGGGCCTGCTTGGTGGCGATGTAGCCGTACTGCGCCTCTTCGGGCATGAAGTTGCGGAGGTTGCGTGGGACGTAGGGTTTCAAGTCCACTTTGGGGACGTTGCCCACCAATGCCGAGCGGAAGCCGGCGTCTTTGCGTTCTTGGCTGAAGATGATGCCACTCTTGCCCTGATAGAGTGCGTCGCGCACTTCGTCGAGGGTCGTACCGATGCAGGACCAGATGCCCATGCCTGTTATTACTACTCTGTTCATGTTTCTATTTCGTTTTCTTTACTTTCGGCAACTGCCAGCTGACAACTTTCATCCGGATACCCGGCGTCACGTGAGTGATTGGAATAATCGGAGTTTACGGATAGGCCGGGGTTTTCTTCGTCTGCTGACCGTTGTCAGTTGTCTATTGTCCGTTGTCTCTTGTCCGTTGTCTGTTGTCCGTTGACTGTTGTCCTATTGTCCGTTGTCCTATTTAATATTCTTGCTGAAGCAGCGGCGTCGCTTGTAGTATATGGGGTTGAGCGTTTTCCACTGCGACAGGACTTTCAGATTGTCCTCGAGCATCGGCCCGGTCTCTGCCCACCGGAATCCCATCTCCTTGAAGACGGGGATGAGGTCGGCGAAGAGGAGGGCGTTGATGCCTAATGCTTGCCACTCTGGATGGACAGCAATGAGGAGGAGTTCCACCTCGTCTTCGTGATGCCACTTCATGGCTCTGAGCATGTGGTACCAGCCGAAGGGGAACAGCTTGCCGCCCGTCTTCTGCAGGGCTCTCGAGAGGTTCGGCATCGTGATGCTGCAGGCGATGAGCTGGCCTTCTGCATCTTCCACCATGGGCAGCATCCTGAGGTCGAGCATGCGTATGTATTCGGCCACGAAGGCATCTGCCTCTTCATCGTTGTGCGGTGTGTAGCCGAAGAGCTGGCTGTAGGCTGCGTTGAGCAGGTGGAATATCTTGCGTCCGTAGCCTTCCTTGAAGACCTCGCGCGGGGTGAGCTTTCTCACCTTGAGTCCGTAGAGGTCGCCCACGAGTTTCTTGACGCGTGCGAATCGCTCGGGCACCTCATCGGGCACCGGCACCCTGACCTGCACCCAGTCCACCTCTTTGCCGAAGCCGAGCCGCGCCATGTGCTCGGGGTAGTAGGGCGGGTTGTAGATGGTGATGGCGGAACCCAGCTTGTCGAAGTCCTCCACGAGCATGCCTTCCTTGTCGAAGTCGGAGATGCCGAGCGGACCCTGTATGGAGTCCATGCCTTTCTGGCGTCCCCAGTCCTCGACCGCCTTCAAGAGAGCGGCGGAGACATCTGCATCATCCACGAACTCTATCCATCCGAAGCGGACGCACGAGCCTTTCCAGGTCTCGTTGGCTTTGCGGTTGATGATGCCGACGATGCGTCCCACCGCCTCTCCCTCCGTGTTGTAGGCCACGAGGGGAAGCACATCGCTGTGCTTGAGCCCCGGGTTGTGACGGGGGTCGAACCAGTTGCGGACGTCCTGCTCCAGGTCTGGCACGTAGCATGAATTGCCCTTGTAGAGCTTTTTGGGAAGCTCCACGAAGTCGTCCATCTGACGCTTCGTTACGACTTTCGTTACGGTGCACCTCATGCTTATATATTAATTGTACGTGCGCGCATAGTGCGCACTAATCGGCTGCAAAGGTACAAATAATTATGCGAAAAAGCACTATTTTGGTTATTAAATTTGTCGATTTGTTCCCTTTTTCGCAATATAATAGGACATTTTGCGCAAGGCAAGGGGAGAGAATGGTCAAAAAAAGAGCAAACGTGCTGCAAAAAGGAGTAACGCTCCGAAGCAGACGTTTGCTTTTTTGTTATTGCTGTCCGGTAAATAGCACCGGAGGTGCGAAAGACCACAGACGGGGGTGTTAACCCCCGGGACAGGATAGTCTGACAATAGTAAGCCCTGAAAGGGCGACAGAATATGTAATTTGTTTAATAACAACTTGCTTGCTCTGTCGTCCTTTCAGGACTTTCTCTGTCGTCGCAACATTACCGGGGGTTGTCACCCCCGTCTGTGGTCTTTCGTCTCTTCGAGACTTTTGGCAAGCTCCCATAAGCTGCTATTCGTCAGAAGCACCGATGGGGAAGGACCTAAAAGGAAGAGGGGGAAATTATCCCAGGACAGCAATATTTGTTTTGTATGTTTTGCAGAGGGGCGGGAAATGACCCCGGGGCAAGGCAAAGGCATCTGGCTGAAGAACCAGTTGTAACTAGTAAAAGAACCAGTTGTAACTAGTCAGCCCATCTGACGCGTCGGGCGGATGCCCTGGACGAGAGGCACGGAAAAACCCCACAGCAAGGGTTGGATTTTCCTTGCTGTGGCGTTGGCTCTTCCCACAGCAAGCGTCAGTCTTTCCTTGCTGTGGCGTCGGCTCTTCCCTCGGGAGGCGCTTATTGTTCCTCCCTCATCTGTTCGTCAACGGCCTTGATTTTCTGGGCCAGGAGGTTGAGTTCCTCGCGGAGCTTCTCCACCTTCTTGTTCATGGCCTCAACCAACGAGTTGCCCTTCTTGCTGCCTGCATTGAGGAAACCGATGTTGTTCTCGTAGGTCTTTATTTCGCCGAGCATGCGCTCGTAGGCACGCTGCATCCGCTGACGCTCGTCGCTCAGCGAGCCGCCTGCATTCTCTATCTTCTCCGCCAGGTTCTTGCGGAAGTTGTTGAGGCGACGCTTGGCCTGGCTCACGCCGTAGGCATCGTAGAGCTTGTCGCACAGGGCGCGGTACTCCTTGTAGAGCGTCTCCTTGTCGCGGAAAGGCACGTGGCCCACCTCGCTCCACTTCTGCTGCAGCTCCTTGACTTGCTGGATGACGTTTTCGCCCTCTGTTTCAGCCAGTTCCTTGAGCTGCGCGATGATGCCGAGCTTCTGCTCCTTGTTGGCCTTCTCCTCGTTGCGCACGTCGGCCGTGGCAGCCTGGCGCGCCTCGAAGAAGTGGTCGCAAGCCGTGGTGAAGCGCTTCCACAGGTCTTCGCTATATTTGCGGGGCACGGTGCCTATCTCTTTCCACTGCTTCTGCAGGTTGATGAGTATGTCGCCCGTCGAGCGCCAATCGGTGCTCTCCATCAACGACTCGGCTTTTTCCACAAGTTCCTTCTTTTTTGCCAGGTTTGTGTTCAGCTCCTCCTTGAGGTCCTTGAAGAAGGTGTTTTTCTTCTCGAAGAAGGCGTCGCAACCTTGGCGGAAGCGCTCGAAGATGGCGGTGTTCATCTTCTGCGGAGCGAAACCGATGGTCTTCCACTCTGCCTGAAGCTCCTTAATCTTCTGCGTGATGGCGTCCCAGTCGGCGAACGTCTTGAGCCCGTCCGTCGAGAAGGCTTCGAGCTGCTCGCAGAGGGCCGTCTTCTTCGCGAGGTTTTCTTCCTCGCGAGCCTTGATGGCGTCGAAGAAAGCCTGATGTTTCTTGTTGATGACTGTCGAAGCCTCCTTGAACTTTGCCCATACGTCTTCGCGTATCTCCTTAGCGACGGGTCCCGTCTCCTTCCATTCCTGATGGAGGGTTTGCAATTGGCTGAATGCCTGCAGCACATCGGGATTGTCGGCCAGCGCCTCGGCCTGCTGGATGAGACGCATCTTGGTCTCGAGGTTCTTCTTGAAGTCGTAGTCGCGCAACTCGTGGCCGAGCTTCAGCAAATCGTAGAACTGCTCGACGTAGAGCTGATAGTTCTTCCAGAGCTCCGTGGCACGCTCGGCCGGCACGGCCTTTATCTCCTTCCACTCGTTCTGCAGGGCCTTGAACTCGTCGAAGTTCTTGTTGGCCTCTTCGGGCGTGGAGGTGAGCTGCTGTATGCGCTCCAGGATTTCGAGCTTACGCTTCAGGTTGGCCTGCTTCTGCTGTTCTATCGTTTCCTGGATGGCGGCGCGACGCTCGCGGATTGTCTGCATCGCTTCGCGGAAGACGGGTTCCGTCGGGTCGATTTCCGGCATGAACTTGCCCTCCTCGCCACCTGCCTCGACGTAAGCCTTGAAGGCTTCCTGCACCTCGGCGTTGTGGAACTTGTAGAAGAGTTGTTTCAGCAGGTTGAGCTCCGCCTTATCGCCAGCCTCGCCGCTCTGGGCGATTTCCTGGACGCGAGCCACGACCTCCTCCTTCGTCTTGAATGTCTGCTCAGCCACGTGCTGCTCTGCATCGGAAAGCTCTGATGTGCTCTCCTCAGCATCGACCTCAAACTCAGGTTCAGCCGACTCGGTTTCGGGCTCAGTTGCCTCTACTGCGGGCTCGCTTGCAACGTCAACGGTTTGCTCTGCTGCGGGCTCAGATACTTGTTCGTTAGTAATCTCAGAAGACTGCTCAAGGGCAGTGGTTTCTAATTCGTCAGTCATAATTGTTAATTAAATAAAGGTATAGTGGACGCAAAATAAACAAAAAAAGCTCTAACCTGCAAGGAAAGAGCTCGTTTTTTTATCTGATTAGTGAAAAATTTCAACTATGAACTATGAACTGTGAACTATGAAGTACCCTCAAATCCAAGTTTTGCGCTTGAAATACCACATAAAGAGGACCGTGACGCCGATTGACAAGACAAGTGCCAGCGGGAAGCCCCAAGAGGCCGTCTCCATGCCGTTCACCAGGTTCATGCCAAACAGGCTGGCGATGAGCGTCGGGAACATCAGGATAATGCTGATGCTGGTGAGCATCTTCATGACGGAGTTCATGTTGTTGTTGATCAGGTTGGCGTAGGTGTCCATCGTCGAGTCGAGGATGTTGGCGTAAATGTTCGTGGTCTCGCGCGCCTGGCTCATCTCGATGCCGACGTCCTCTATCATGTCGGCGTCCAGCTCGTCGATGGGCAGCTTGAACTTCAGCTTGGAAAGCAAGTTCTCATTGCCACGGATGGAGGTGACGAAGTAGGTGAGGCTGTCCTGCAGGCGGCTCAGCGAGATGAGGTCATTGTTGCTGATCTTGTGGTCGAGGTTCTGCTTGGCCTTGTCGATGCGCGAACTGATCTGCTTGAGCCGCTTCAGGTACCACACGGCACAGCACAGGAACAGGCGGAATATCATATCCACGCTGTCCACGAAGCCGAGGCCGCGCTTCTGCTGATACGACACGAAGTCGATCATCATGTTTGTCTCGAAGTTGCAGACCGTAATCAGCACGTCGCCCTTCATGATGATACCGAGCGGGATGGTCGTGTAGGGCGTGCGGCTTTTCGTCTCCTTCACGTATGGAATACGAAGGATGATGAGCACCCAGCCCTCGTCGATGTCGTAACGGGCACGTTCGTCCGTATCGGCAATGTCGCTAATGTAGTAATCAGGGATTTTGAGCGTCTGCTCCAGAAAGTTCACGTCTTCCTGCGTTGGGCAAGTCACTTGCACCCAGCAGCCAGGCTGCCATTCTTCAATGGTGCGCAGACCATTCGAAGTGTTCCAATAAGTTCGCATCGTCTTGTTCCTCCTTTTGTTTCTTCTGGGGTGTACATGCACATAATCTTCAGGCTCCCTTTGCGGAGCGTGCATGACGCGATGCAGACTCCGGAGCGCTAAGAATCGTAATTATCCGCGTGATAGTCGTCCATTGTTGTTATTGAATAGCTTTGTTCTTTGTGTTCTGTTGGTGTGTCTAAAAAAAGCCGCACTTCCACAGCACGGCCTTCCTTTGTCTTCGTTGGGCTACCCGGACTCGAACCAGGAAAGGCAGGACCAGAATCTGCAGTGTTACCATTACACCATAGCCCAATTGCGCTGCAAAGGTACGTCTTTTTTATAAACCGACCAAATAATTTGCAAAAAAAAACTTAATAATTTTGAATTATGGTCTGTGAAATATGAAATTTGAACTAATTTTTCGTATCTTTGCACCCAATTAAGTATTACAATACATATTATATAATATTGCGAATGAAGAAAAAGAAGAACGAGTTGGTTGAAACGATTGTAGAAGGATTGCAGGATAAGAAGGGGCGGGACATCGTCGTTGCCGACCTCACGGGTATTCCCGACACTATTTGCCAGTACTTTGTCATCTGCTCGGGCGGCTCGCCTCAGCAGGTGGGGGCTTTGGCGCATTCTGTCGGCGACACCTGTCGCGAGAAGATTGCCACGAAGCCTGTCGCCGTCAGCGGCCTCGGCAATGCCGCCTGGGTGGCGATGGACTACTCCGACGTCATCGTACATATCTTCCTGCCAGAACTCCGCTCGTTCTACGACATCGAACACCTCTGGGCCGATGCCGACCTCCGTCGCATTCCAAACCTCGACTGATAATTTCCCTATGAGCGAAAACAAGAATAACAAGAAACCTAATAAGAACAAGAAGGACAAGAAGCCCGGCTCGCCGATAAGCCTGACGTGGATTTACCTCATCATTGCCGCCGTGCTGGGCTATATGCTCCTGAGCGGCGACAACACCTCGCTTACCGGCGGCACGTCGCGCAACGCCTCGTACAGCCAGTTCAAAGAATACGTGGAGCAGGGCTACGCATCGCGCATCATCGTCAACAAGAAGGAGGGCGCCCTGCAGATGTATGTCGAACCGAGCCACATACGCGACGTCTTCAAGGAACAGAAGGTAGAGAGTGGCACCAGGCCATACGTCGTGGTGCAAATCCCGTCGGCAGACAAGCTGGAGGACTTCATCAGCGAACAGCAGACGCTCGAGAACTTCAAGGGCGAGATTGAGTACCGACAGGGAGAGGACGACTTCATGCATTTCTTCTGGAGCTTCGGCCCCCTACTCTTCATCATCTTCTTCTGGATACTGCTCATGCGACGCATGGGCGGCGGAAGCGACGGCAGCGGACCGATGGGCATCTTCAACGTGGGAAAGAGCCGTGCCAAGCTCTTCGAGAAGGACGACGACAACAAGGTGACCTTTGCCGATGTCGCTGGACAGGAAGGCGCCAAGCTCGAGGTGCAGGAAATCGTCGAGTTCCTCAAGAACCCGCAACGCTACACCGAGCTGGGCGGCAAGATACCTAAAGGCGCCTTGCTCGTAGGACCTCCGGGCACGGGTAAGACGCTGCTCGCCAAGGCCGTAGCAGGAGAGGCCGACGTGCCCTTCTTCAGCATGTCGGGCAGCGACTTCGTCGAGATGTTCGTAGGCGTGGGAGCAAGCCGCGTTCGCGACCTCTTCCGGCAGGCTAAGGAGAAGGCGCCGTGCATCATCTTCATCGACGAAATCGACGCCGTAGGCCGCGCCCGCAGCCGCGGCGTGCAGGTCGGAGCAAACGACGAGAGGGAAAGCACCCTCAATCAGCTCCTCACCGAGATGGACGGCTTCGGCACCAACAGCGGCGTCATCATCATGGCTGCCACCAACCGTGCCGACATCCTCGACAAAGCCTTGCTGCGCGCAGGACGCTTCGACCGACAGATACACGTCGAACTGCCCGACGTGAACGAGCGCAAGGAAATATTCCAGGTTCACCTCAAGCCTATCAAGAAGGACGAATCGCTCGACATCGACTTCCTTGCCCGACAGACGCCCGGCTTCAGCGGCGCCGACATCGCCAACGTCTGCAACGAGGCGGCTCTCATCGCAGCTCGAAACGGGAAGAAAGCCGTCGACAAGGACGACTTCCTCGCTGCCGTGGACCGCATCATCGGCGGACTGGAGAAGAAGACAAAGGTGATGACGGCCGAGGAGAAACGCACCATCGCCCTCCACGAGGCGGGCCACGCCACCATCAGCTGGCTGCTCCAATACGCCAACCCGCTCGTCAAGGTCACCATCGTGCCTCGAGGCCGCGCCCTCGGCGCTGCATGGTATCTGCCCGAGGAACGTCAGATAACGACTCGCGAACAGATGCTCGACGAGATGTGCGCCACGCTGGGAGGCCGTGCGGCTGAGGAACTCTTCTGCGGACAGATAAGCAGCGGCGCCATGAACGACCTGGAGCGCGTCACTAAGCAGGCATACAGCATGATAACCTACATGGGAATGAGCGACAAACTGCCCAACATCTGCTACTACGACAATCAGGAGTACGGCTTCCAGCGCCCCTATTCCGAGGCCACGGCAAAGCTCATCGACGAAGAGACTAAGGCTATGATTGCCGAACAGTACGCCAGAGCAAAGGACATCCTCAGCAAGAACGCCGAAGGTCATGCTGCCCTTGCACAGCTGCTCGTCGAGCGGGAAGCATAATTCACAATTCATAATCCATAATTATTCTCTTCACATTGTTGCAGGGCGTAGTATGATTATGAACAAAGAATTATGAAAGACGACAGTATTTATTGTGAATTATGAATTGTGAATTATGAATTTACGCAGTTTAGTTGTCCGCACCCTGACCGGCGCCGTCTATGTCCTCCTGCTCGTCTGTTGCACCGTCTATAGTCCAGTCAGCGCCTTCTTCTTCTTTGCCCTCGTAGCAGCAGCCACGTTGTGGGAGTTCGGGACGCTGATGAACACTCACCTCGGAACCAAGATGCCTCGCCCCATTAACGCGATGGCAGGCGTCGTCCTCGTCGCTGCCGTGTGGCTCAGCGCCATCGCCAGCCCGCAGACAGCACAGATGTTCTCGCTCTATGGTCTGCTGATGCTCTACATCCTCATCAGCGGACTCTACCGGCACACTCAAAAGCCTCTGCAGGACTGGGCACTCTGCTTCGCCTCTCAACTCTACATCGCCGTCCCCTTTGCCCTGCTGCCCCTCCTCAGCATCGCGTATGACCAGACGACAAGCAGCATGGCCTACAACTGGATATACCCGCTCGCCCTCTTCATCTTCCTGTGGGTGAACGACACCTTCGCCTACCTCTGCGGCAGCATGCTGCATAACTACGTCCCTGCCAAGCTCTTTCCCCGCATCTCACCTAAGAAGTCGTGGATAGGAAGCATCGGAGGCGGGCTCTTCACCCTCCTGGCAGCCGTCATCATCTGGTGGCTGGACAATGGTCAATCCTCAATGGCTAATGGTCAATGGTCAATGGTCAACGGTCAATCCTCAATGCCTTTGCTTCGCTGGCTCGGCTTTGCTCTCGTCGTCGTCTTCTTCGGCACATGGGGCGACCTCGTGGAGAGCCTCATCAAGCGCCAGCTCGGCATCAAGGACAGCGGCAACGTCCTCCCAGGCCACGGCGGCATGCTCGACCGCTTCGACAGCGCCCTGCTTACCATCCCCGCATCCGTCATTTACTTCATTTTGACATAAGATTTGATTAAAGAATCGAGATTAGAGAATAATTTTTCTCTTTTCACTTTTCACTTTTCACTTTTTATTGTACCTTTGCACTCGCAATTAGCGAATTGCACCTGCAAGGCTGCCCAGATGGTGGAATTGGTAGACACGAGGGACTTAAAATCCCTTGGCCAGTGATGGCCGTACGGGTTCGATTCCCGTTCCGGGCACGAGCAAAAGAAGAGGATGAGCCGTTTGGTTCATCCTCTTTGCGTTTAGCTATTTCCATTCGCGCTTCAGGTGTTTCCTGTATGCTTCCAAGATAACCGCGGTTCAGCCTTCATCTTCCCCCGACTAAGCTCTTTCACCCATCCGAAAAGCGTGCCAACTGCTATATCATTACCAAACATTTTGGAATTATTGAATTA
>CACXLY010000079.1 GCA_902768605.1 uncultured Bacteroidales bacterium | reverse complement strand
CGAAGGCATTCGCCTCGACGGCCGTAAGACTACCGATATTCGCCCCATCTGGTGCGAGGTAAGCCCGCTGCCCGGACCTCACGGCAGTGCCATCTTCACCCGCGGCGAGACCCAGTCGCTGGCAACATGTACGCTGGGAACGAAGCTCGACGAGAAGCTCATCGACGATGTGCTTGTCCGTGAATACCAGAAGTTCCTGCTCCACTACAACTTCCCGCCCTTCTCGACAGGCGAGGCAAAGGCACAGCGCGGCGTAGGTCGTCGTGAGATCGGTCACGGCCATCTCGCTTGGCGCGGCCTGAAGGGACAGCTCCCGAAGGACTTCCCCTACACCATCCGCGTGGTGAGCGACATCCTGGAGAGCAACGGCTCCAGCTCAATGGCCAGCACCTGTGCAGGTTGTTTGGCATTGATGGATGCCGGTGTGCCCATCAAGTCTCCCGTCAGCGGCATCGCTATGGGTCTCATCAAGAATCCCGGCGAGGACAAGTACGCCGTGCTCTCTGACATCCTCGGCGACGAGGACCACCTCGGCGACATGGACTTCAAGACCACAGGCACGCCGAATGGCCTGACCGCTACGCAGATGGATATCAAGTGCGACGGCCTCAGCTATGAGATTCTCGAGAAGGCACTCATGCAGGCAAAGGCAGGCCGCGAACATATCCTCGCTGAGATGATGAAGACGCTCGACAAGCCGCGTCCAGAGCTGAAGCCTCACGTACCTCGCATCGAGCAGATGATCATCCCGAAGGAATTCATCGGTGCCGTCATCGGCCCGGGTGGAAAGATTATCCAGGGTATGCAGGAAGAGACAGGCGCCACCATTGCCATCGACGAGGAAGACGGCGTCGGCAAGATTCAGGTGAGCGGTCCCAACAAGGACGTCATCGATGCAGCCATTGCGAAGATTAAGGCCATCGTCGCCGTGCCCGAGATAGGCGAAGTCTATGAAGGCACCGTCCGCAGCATTATGCCTTACGGTTGCTTCGTGGAGTTCATGCCCGGCAAGGACGGCTTGCTCCATATCAGCGAGATTGACTGGAAGCGCCTCGAGACCGTCGAGGAGGCAGGCATCAAGGAGGGCGACAAGCTGAAAGTCAAACTGCTTGAGATTGACCCGAAGACCGGCAAGTTCAAGCTCAGCCGCCGTGCCCTGATTGAGAAGCCCGAAGGCTATGTAGAGCGTGAGCGCGAACGCCGTCCCCGCCCGGAACGTGGTGAACGTGGCGAGCGTCGTCCCCGTCCCGAACGCGGCGAACGCCGTCCCCGTCCCGAGCGTGGCGAAGAGCCTGCTGCTGAGTAAGACAGCAGTCCTAAGATAACGAGAGCGTGCCCCTCCAAATGGAAGAGCACGCTCTTTTTTTATCGTGCCGAGAGCGGTTTGCAAACGTCACGTGCTGCGTTAGCAAACCAGGCTAAAACATCTGGCTGACGCGCTGTATGCCGGCGACAAGTGCATCGATGTCCTGGCGTGTGTTGTAGAGGGCGAAGCTGGCGCGGCAGGTGCCCTCGATGCCCAGGCGACGCATGAGAGGCTCGGCACAATGGTGGCCTGTGCGGACGGCGATGCCGAGGCGGTCGAGCAGCGTGCCCATGTCGAGGTGGTGGATGTTACCCACCTGGAAGGAGATGACGGCGTCGTGCTCCTCGATGCTTGGCCCGTAAATCTTCATGCCCTCCACCTCCATGAGGCGCTGCATGGCGTAGGCCGTGAGGTCGCGTTCATGGGCTTGAATGGCATCGAAGCCTATGGAACTGACAAAGTCGAGCGCGCGGGCCAGGCCGGTAGATGCCACATAGTCGGGTGTGCCTGCTTCGAACTTGTAGGGCAGCTCGTTGAAAGTCGTCTTCTCGAAGCTGACGTTCTTTATCATCTCGCCGCCGCCCATGTATGGCGGGATGCGGTCCAGCCACTTCTCTTTGCCGTAGAGGACGCCGATGCCGGTCGGGCCGTATATCTTGTGACCGCTGAAAGCGAAGAAGTCACAGTCGAGGGCCTGCACGTCGATGGGCATGTGGGGTGTGCTCTGAGCGCCGTCGATGAGGACGGGGACGCCGTGCTCGTGGGCAATCCTGATGATGTCCCCGACGGGATTTACCGTGCCGAGGACATTGCTGACGTGGGTGATGCTCACGATTTTCGTACGTTCGTTGAAGAGCTTCTCGTACTCCTCCATGATGAGACGGCCATCGTCAGTGATGGGGACGACACGCAGACGGATGCCCTTTCGGGCTTGCAGGAGTTGCCACGAGACGATGTTGCTGTGGTGCTCCATCTCGCTGAGAATAACCTCGTCACCCTCCTTCATGAATGCCTGCCCGAAGCAGGAGGCCACGAGGTTGATGCTCTCCGTCGTGCCGCGGGTAAAGACAATTTCCTGCGTACTGCGGGCTCCGAGGAAACGTCGCACGGTCTCTCTCGACGCTTCGTGCAGCTCGGTGGCCTTCTGCGAGAGGAAGTGCACGCCGCGATGCACGTTGGCATTGACGTTGTAATACTCCTCCGTCATGGCCTCCACGACCTGCCGCGGCTTTTGCGTCGTTGCAGCATTGTCGAGATAGACAAGGGGATACTTCCCGTAGAGCACTTTGCCCAGGATGGGGAAATGCCCTCTCCAGTCCTCACTTAAAGGAAGGGGGTGATTTACTTGCATAGCTTGCATCCTTCGCACTTGCTTAGTTCGCCCCTCAGCCTTTTGTCCACGACGATATGCAGTCTGTCGCGGAGCGATTCGAGGGGAATGGTTTCGATGACTTCGGTGATGAATGCGGCCTTTAGCAGCAGGCGAGCCTCGCGCTCGTCAATGCCGCGCTGCCGCATGTAGAAGAGCGCCGCCTCGTCCATCTGCCCGACTGTGCTGCCGTGACTGCACTGGACGTCGTCGGCGTAAATCTCGAGCATCGGCTGCGTGTACATGCGGGCTGAACTTGTAGCGCAGAGGTTGGCGTTCGTCTCTTTGCTCATTGTCTTCTGCGCTCCCTCGCGGACCAGCACCTTGCCAGCAAAGGCACCGACGGCGCTGTCGTCGAGGACGTACTTGTAGAGCTCGCTCGACTGGCAGGCAGGCACTTGATGGTCGATGAGCGTGTTGTTGTCCACCCTCTGCATCTTGTCGGCAATGACGCAGCCGTTCGCCGTCACCTCGCTCCCTTCGCCTTGCAACATGACATCGAGGCGGTTGCGGGTATGGCCGTTGAAGAGCGTCAGGCTGGTATGATGCAGGCGGCTGTTCCTGCCCTGCCGGACGAAGACGCTCCCGTAGCGGGTGCAGAGCAGATGCGTCTCTTCTATCTCGTAAAGGCTGAGGTGGGAGCCATCCTTCATCACGACCTCGATGACCTGGTTCGTCAGGAAGCGGCTCTGACTTGCAGCGCGGTCGGTGATGATGACATCGGCCTCGGCCATCTCCTCCATCACGATGAGGATGCGTCGGCTGACCATCGTGTCGTGCTCTCCTTTGAGAATGTTGCTGATTTGGATGGGATGCTCCACGCGTATGCCACGGGGGACATGCACGACGAGCGTGTCGACGCAGAGCATCGTGTTGAGGGCAACGATGCTGTCGCCATTGTCTGATACCTTATTATATAACGCGCGTACGCGAGGGTCGGCTTCTGCGATGCGGAAGCAGTAGGGCGGGAGCGGTCCGCTGAGCGGGGTGAGGGCAATGCCGTAGTTAGGGGAGAAGTCTGCCTCGACCTTCGCATAGCGATAGCGTTCCACTTTCTGAGAGGGGAAACCCTGTGCGGAGAACGTCTGCAGGGCAGCCTCGCGCTGAGCATTCATCTCGTCGCAGCTACGGGCAGCAAGTGTCGTCTGCACTTCTCCGAAGAAGTCTATGTATTGCTTCGTTGCTTCCATCCTTTTCGTTATAACGTTATGACGTTATTTCGTGATAACGAAAGATTCACTAATCCTTAATCTTTAATCTCTAATCTCTAATCCTTAATCCCGTTCTTTATCCAGTCGAAACCCTTGCTTTCTATCTCTGTGGCGAGTTCGGGACCGCCTGTCTTGACGATGCGGCCATCGATGAGGACGTGCACCACGTCAGGCTTCAGATAGTCGAGCAAGCGCTGATAGTGCGTGATGACGATGGCGCTCGACTCGGGGCGGCGCAGCTTGTTGAAGCCTTCTGCCACGATGCGCAGGGCATCCACGTCGAGTCCGCTGTCCGTCTCGTCGAGGATGGTGAGCTTCGGTTCGAGCATTGCCATCTGGAATATCTCGTTACGCTTCTTCTCGCCGCCTGAGAAGCCTTCGTTCACGCTGCGGCTCGTGAGCTTGCTGTCGAGCTCCACAATGGAGCGTTTCTCGCGCATGAGCTTGAGGAAGTCGCCCGCCGGCAGCGGTTCCAGACCTTGATACTTGCGTTTGGCATTGAGGGCGGCTCGCATGAAGTTGACCATCGAGACGCCGGGTATCTCCACAGGCTGCTGAAAGCTGAGGAAGATGCCTTCGTGGGCGCGTTCCTCGGGCTTGAGCGAGAGCAGGTCCTTGCCGTCCCAGTTGATGCTGCCCTGTGTGACAACGTATGCGGGGTGTCCGACGATGACGTTGGAGAGCGTGCTCTTGCCTGCCCCGTTGAGCCCCATGACGGCATGCACCTCGCCGTCGCCGACAGTCAGGTTGATGCCCTTCAGTATCTCTTTGCCACCAATGCTGGCATGTAGGTTTTCTATTTTTAGCATGTTCTTCGTTATTTCAGGCGCAAAGGTACGATTTTATTCACAAACATCAAAGAGTATGCGGAATTTGTGATGGTAATCTTTACGAAATGGTACAACCAGTGTGGATAAAGAAAAAGTACGCGCACTCGTGGTCATAAGTGCGCGTACTTTTAAGAGTCCACCGACTCGGCTTTAGTCGTATCGATGTCGATAACCTGGAACTTCATGTCAAGTCTTTATTCCTCATCCCAGTTGGTGTGGTCGCGATGGCGGCGAAGATAGGATGGACCATCACCACCCGTGCTCTGCTGGAGGATACTTACATTGCCCGACAGCTTGACGACAGCCATAGCAGGGTGTTTATACTGCTTTTTCTCTTTCATAATGTTTACTTACTGACATGTTTTACTCCATTGTCAATGTATATACCTCTTTGTGGTTTGCGAGGCAGTTGTCGGCCTTGCAAATCATAGTAACGATGCGTGTTATTGTCGTCGATGGTGTGGATGACAGGCTTGATGCCCGTACCGTTATCGTGAATGTCGCTGTCGAACTCGTCAGGCAGAGTTTCCCATCCGATATCGTCGCCCTTGTCGCCGGCTTCAACGAATACGAACTTCGTGGCGTAGGCTTCGCTGTCCCTGTACTCCAGTGGAATGAAGTAAGCGCGGAACGATGGGATGAATCCTTTGCGGTATGCCTCGGTGTCGTTGCGGATAATCTTCCATACGCCATCATCGTAGAGTCCGAAGGCATGGAGGTCGCTGCCCTCTTCGTTGCTGATGCCGTGGAAAGTGCCTCGCCACCAACCAAACAAGTCGTTGCTGTCTCCCCATGTATCCATGCTGGAGTTGACGATGCTCTCCTCGACATTCTCATCGGGCATAGCCCACAGTTTCACCTTGTCGGCGCTGAGGTTGATAGTGCCGTTTTCGACAACCACCAAATAAGGTGCGCCAGCCATGAGCATTGGAGCCGTGTTAACGAAGACAAATTCGCGGTCGTAGGTGACGTTCACCAGATGACCACCATATTGCTTGAGCGTCTGAATGTTGTCGGCAAGGTCGGTCAGCGCCACATCAGCAACACCCCAGAAGAGTCCCGGGTTGTCCTTGCCGCCGTCGATATGGGCATATTTTTCGGCATCTGTAGCTGCATCATAACTGTAGCTGGTTCCTTTTTGTCCCTTCAGAGAGGTGGCGTAGTAGAACATCAACCCTTTATTCTCAGTATTCTCCATTGTCCAACCATCGCCCACAGTAATAGTGGTCAGCGCTATATCGTGGCTGAACATGTACTGCATATCCTTCACGTTTGCAGTGTTGAAGTTGGTCAGGTCGAGTTCTTTGAGCGCAGAGCAATAGCCGAACATGGATTCCATAGTCGTGACGTTGGCTGTGTTGAATTCGGAGATGTTGATCTCTGCCAGGTCTGTACATCCATGGAACATGCAGGACATTGACGTGACGGAACGTGTGTCGAACGTACGCAAGTCCAGCGAGCGCAGTTTCTTGCATCTGTAGAACATCCATTCCATGTTGGTGACCTGCTCGGTATTCAAACCAGTCAAGTAGATGTAATCCACATTACTGCAGTTGGAGAACATATAGCTCATGTCGGTGACGTTGCTGGTGTCGAAGAGACCTACAGAGAGCGTACCTGTGAGCGAAGAGCAATTGTCGAACATGTGGGCCATTGAGGTCACTTCCGATGTCTTCAGGTAATACAGGCCACTGATGTCCTTCAGCTTCTCGCTGTCACAGAACCAATTGGCGCAATTGGTAGGACGAATGCGCTCGAAGTTCTGATCAAACACGATATGTTCGACCTGGTAGTTATTGCCAAACCATGCAGGAATGTCCTGACTGTTCACCACCTGATCTCCCTTCCACAGTTTCGTGATGGTTTGTCCGTCATAGGTGTCGCCCACCTTGAGCTTTTGCACCCCAGTATCTTAGCGCCGTTTTCCAGGATGCCGGCGATGCCGCCCACATTCCCGTTGCTCTTTAATATCACATCCGTGTTCTCGGCGCAGTCGACAACTCTGGCATTATCCACACCTCCGACGATGCTGCCCACATTCCCGTTGCCCGTGATATTGCTACTAAAGAGCATTATGCCTTCCACGCTACCGTCCTTGACGTATCCGAACAGACCGGCGTATTAGCTGTTGTCATCCTTGAGTCGTATGCCG
Source organism: uncultured Bacteroidales bacterium (assembly GCA_902768605.1). The sequence continues at coordinate 3,794 of CACXLY010000079.1, read as the reverse complement.
TAGATTTGGTTGCCCTGTCCCAAGAAGTTGCCGGAAAAGGGGTGTTCTTTCGAACCGATGGGCGTCCATTTGTTGCGAGCCATGGACAGTTCATTTCCCAGCCTTACTGTTTTACCTTCGAAGGTTTTGTGCTCTTCGTTTACCATGTAGGCAAACTGCGCGAAGTCCGTTTCGTTGTTGACAATAAAGCTGCTGCTGTTGGCATAGTCTTTAGCCCAATATCTGTCGCGATATTGTGCGTCGCTTCAGTTACCATTCTGAGCAATTGCTGCTACGGCCAGAAGCAAAAAGATGGCCGTCGTAACGTGTCGTCGTAACATCGTTATAAAGTTTTTTGTCATTCTGTTCCGATATGGTGGGTACAAAGATAAAATGTTAATAAAAAAAGCTAAAATCATTATATTTTTTTGCAAAGAAGCAAAAAAGTACAACTTTTTCTCTATCCCACGGCTCCTTCCAAGTTCACGCCAAGCAGCTTCTGCGCCTCGACAGCGAACTCCATCGGGAGTTTGTTGATGACCTCTTTGGCATAGCCGTTTACGATGAGCGAGACGGCCTCCTCCGTGTTGATGCCGCGCTGGTTGCAGTAGAAGAGCTGGTCTTCCGAAATCTTGCTGGTGGTGGCTTCGTGCTCCACGACGGCCGTATCGTTGTGGACGTCCATATACGGAAACGTGTGTGCGCCGCAGTGGCTGCCGAGCAGTAGGGAGTCGCAGCTGCTGTAGTTGCGTGCCCCTTCAGCTGTGGAGGCTATCTTGACGAGGCCGCGGTAGGCGTTTTGGCTGCGGCCGGCGCTGATGCCTTTCGAGATGATGGTGCTCCGGGTGTTGCGCCCGATGTGAATCATCTTGGTGCCCGTGTCGGCCTGCTGATAGTTGTTGGTGACGGCCACGCTGTAGAACTCTGCCTGACTGCCGTCGCCCGAGAGCACGCAGCTGGGGTACTTCCATGTGATGGCGCTGCCCGTCTCCACTTGTGTCCAGGAGAGACGGCTGTCCTTGCCGCGCAGGTGACCCCGCTTCGTGACGAGATTGAGCACGCCGCCCTTGCCCTCGCTGTCGCCCGGATACCAGTTCTGCACCGTCGAGTACTTGACCTCGGCCCTCTCCTTCACCACAATTTCGACGATGGCCGCGTGGAGCTGGTTCTCGTCGCGCATGGGAGCCGTGCAGCCCTCGAGGTAGGAGACGTAGGCATCGTCGTCGCACACGATGAGGGTCCGTTCGAACTGCCCGGTGCCGCGGGCATTGATGCGGAAATACGTGCTGAGCTCCATGGGGCATCGCACGCCTTTGGGGATATAGACGAAGGAGCCGTCGCTGAAGACTGCGGAGTTGAGGGCGGCAAAGAAGTTGTCGCGATAGGGGACGACGCTGCCCAGGTACTCGCGCACCAAGTCGGGGTGTTCGCGCACAGCCTCGCTGATGGAGCAGAAGATGATGCCTTTCTCGCGGAGCTTCTCGCGGAACGTCGTCTTGACGCTCACCGAGTCCATCACGGCATCGACGGCTGTCCCGGCCAGCGCCATGCGCTCCTCCAGGGGGATGCCGAGCTTGTCGAAGGTCTTCATCAGCTCGGGGTCGATGTCGCCCGTGCCTTGTTCCTTCTTCTTCTGCGTCGGGTCGGCGTAGTAGCTGATGGCCTGATAGTCAATCGGCGGCATCTTGAGGTGTCCCCAAGTAGGCTGTTCGAGGGTGAGCCAGTAGCGGAAAGCATTCAGCCGAAACTCGAGGAGCCAGTCCGGCTCACCTTTCTTCTGAGAGATGAGGCGCACGACGCCCTCCGAGAGTCCCTTCTCGATGATGTCTGTCTCGACGTCGGTGGTGAAGCCGTACTCGTACTTCTTCTCCGCCACCTCGCGTACAAAACTGTTCTTTTCCTCCATGCTTCGTTCTTTGCGACTGCAAAGATACAAAAAAAAGTGAAAACTGAGGGTTGCCGAGCGCAGGATTATTTCATTTTCCCTTTTTCATGTACGAAAAACACATTTGACAAAAAGAAAGCAAATTCGCGATAAACCGTCATTCTGTCAATTTTTGCACACTATGCGACGAGCGAAAAAAGGGGTCGAAAAGCGCCGGATTCGGCATCTCCACACGTAGCGATTCCAAACGCCACACGTAGCGATTCCAAACGCCACACGTGGCGATGGAAAATTCTGCATGCGGCGTTGACAGATTCCGCTGTCCGAAAAGTGTGCAAAAATGCGATGAAATGGGCCGTTTTGTTAACTGGAAGTGTCAATCTGGCCATCGGGAATCGATGATTGAACGTTGAAGGGCGTTGGCAACTGCTTGTGAATGAATCTGTTCCGAAACGCCTTCGATTTAAGGCCCGAAATTCGAAAAAATGACCCAAAACAAGGGCGAAGGCATTTTCGGCGATTCTGAGAATTTCTTGAAAAATTGGAGTGTAAGCAAAATGGCTTTATTGGTGACAAATTGTCAAATCCGAAAAGTTAGACTCCAGTGCTGCAAGTGCAATTTTTTTCCCTTTTTTCTTTTCCCTTTTCACTTTTTTTGCGCACTTTTGCGCCCGCTTTTTGAGACGGTATGATGACTGGATAATCTGGTTCGCCATCAGGCAAGTGTACACAGATGTGGGTACAAACCCCGGCGCTGAGGCATCGGGGTCCACGCTGTGCTTCAGAATGGAAAGTTGTTATTGTCCTGCAGCATCTTCCTCGTCGGGAATGGTGTCACAGGGAGCAATGGGAGCATCGTCCTCTTCTTGTGTCCCGTGTAGCGGCTTACCGGGATGGTAGTACTTCATCACGTTAAAGACAGATTCCGGAATCGCCTTGAGCGGCCCGCAAAGCTTCGACTGCTGCATCGTCTCCTCGGGAATCAACTCCATCGACGAGAAAAGCCAGATGAGCGCTCCCAGCACGAGGGCGTACTTCAGCAGGCAAAGGAGGCCGCCGAGCACGCGGTTGAGCGTCCCCAAGACCGGTATTTCATTCACCATCTTCGTGATGAGGGAAGCAATCAGGCTTGCCGCAATGGGCACGATAAGCCAAAGCAGCGCAAAGGCAGCCACATAGCAGATTGCGGGGTGGTGGATGAAAAGGAGCAGCACGTCGCCCAGCTGCTGGTAGAAAATGGTGGCTCCGACGAAGCCCGCCACGAAGGCTACAAGCGAGATGAGTTGCTTGACAGCCCCCGAGAAGAGTCCTCTGATGAAGCCGACCACCAACAGGATAAGCAACAGGATGTCCACGGCCATATTAATTCATAATTAACAATTCATAATTCATAATTCATAATTGTGAGGCAGCCTGTTTTATTCTGGGCGCAGCCTAATTATGAATTATGAATTACGAATTATGCATTGCTTAAAGCGTTGCCTTGATTTCTATCTCCTGGAAGGTCTCTATCATGTCGCCCTCGCGCAGGTCGTTGTAGCCCACGAGGGAGATACCGCACTCGAAGTTCGTGCTCACCTCCTTGACGTCGTCCTTGAAACGCTTCAGTGCATTGATGGCGCCCGTGAAGACCACGATGCCGTCGCGGATGACGCGAGCCTTGTTCGAGCGGCTGACCTTGCCATCGACGACGTAAGCACCGGCCACAGTGCCCACCTTCGTGATGTGATAGACCTGGCGCACCTCGACGGTAGCCGTCACCTCTTCCTTGATTTCGGGCGACAGCATGCCTTCCATGGCGTCCTTCACCTCCTCGATGGCGTCGTAGATAACGCTGTAGAGGCGGATGTCGACGTCCATCTGGTCGGCGAGCTTGCGTGCTGCTGCAGAGGGACGCACCTGGAAGCCTACGATGAAGCAGTTCTCCGCC
>CACXLY010000078.1 GCA_902768605.1 uncultured Bacteroidales bacterium | reverse complement strand
GCAAGTATTTCCTCTACAATACTGAAGAAAACATGTTCGTGAAGAAGGACGGCTCATTGGCTAACAACATCTACACTGATGGCTTCAGCGCAGAAGACGCAGTCGTTCTCACAGAGCAGGGCGGCGGACTCTTCATGATGGCATTCAACGTTGCCGACCACACCATCAACGTGAACAGCAACCAGCCTCTGGGATACGTCATCAATGCCTATAACACTCCCGACCCGGGCAACAAGTTCTTCATGGTCGCCGAGGCTAGCTTCGATCCCACAAATGCACTGGCAACCCTCCAGGAGTTCTTCCACCCGACACACTTCGTGAAGTATGTCATCAAGGAAGGCGAGAACGTTATCTACACCTCTGAACCTCAGCCCACTTATGTCGGAGCACAGTACACTGCTCTGCCCGAAGACTTCAAGCGTCCCTTCTACACATACGCTGACTTCGACGTAACAGTCGGTGACGTTGAAACAACCACCATCGAGGTTGCTGCCACATGGGCCGGCCCGTTCGAGATTTCTGCTGACTTCGCAAGCGCTCACTGGTACGACATGGCAATGCGTGGCACATGGTACGTAACAAGTGCCGAGAAGGCATCCGACGGCGCATACGCAACTCAGAACGCCAACACGATGGGCCTCGTAGAGGATTCCTATCAGTGGGCATTCATCGGCAACGGCTATGCTGGCTTCAAGATCATCAACAAGGCTGAAGGTGAAGGCAAGAGCTTCGGCTGGATGGACGCAGACGCTGTAAGCGGCGGCATTCCCACCATCATGTCTGACAGCGAAGGCAACCACGCATGGAGTATCGTTCCAAACACCAACACAACTGTTCCCACCGGCTCATTCTGCATCGGCGTTCCTGGCACAAACGTTTTCATCAACCAGTATGGCGGTGCAGGCGGCAGCGTGAAGTTCTGGAACAGCACTGGCAACTACACCGACGCAGGTTCTGCATTCACAGTATTCGACGTTCCCACAAACTTCGCTGAGTACCTCGTTGCAGATGGAATTGTTGATGTATTCAAATCAACTGCTACAGGTTACTTCACACTCACCGACGAAGTAAAGGCCCAGTACGATCCCGCTTACGAGACAGATTGTCCCTTCGAGACCTATAAGACTTTGAAGGAACTCTTGGAGAAGCCCTCAAGCTATATTATGCCTGCTACAGGTTACTACTACCTGAAGAACAAGTCCTATGGCACATACATGGGCGTTGACACGAGCGACGACACATTCTGGGGCAACTATGCTGCAGCTGACCAGCCCAAGCATGTTGTTAAGCTGACCTACGAAGGCGTGGATAGCGAAGGCAACTTCCAGTATTCTATCGGCTTGATGGGCTCATTCATTCCCGTGTCTATCGCACAGAGCACACCAATCCTGGCTTCTGCAGATAACGGCAAGCTTACCGTCGTTATTCCTGCATTAGGTTATGCTGCCTTCATGGGCAATCCCGCGGAGCAGTATTCTGCAATCCACTGCCGCGCAGCAGGCGACCTCGTAGGTTGGGAGGCCAGCGCCGACGCTTCTCAGTGGACAGTTGAGAACGCTGAAAGCTACGAACTCACCATTAGCGACGCAGGCTATGCAACAACATATCTGCCCTTCGACGCAATTCCTGTAACAGCCACAAGCTCCAGCGTTGAAATTCCTGAAGCAAAGGGTGTCTGGACATTCGACGACGGCACAACTGGTACAGGTACAGCCACTCTGGCTGCTTCTGCAGGTGTAACATTCGATGGCGGCGCCGCTACCGTTCCCGTTGGTGAGAAGCTCACAATGACGACCAACGCTGGTGCTGACCTCAGCACATACACACTCATGATGGATGTCAATGTTCCTGCAGACAAGGGAAGCAATAGCGATCTGAATGCCTACACATCTCTATTCTCGAACAAGCCCGCCAACGATGGCGACGGAAGCCTCTTCTTCAAGTGGACAGCAAGCGGCAGAGGAATTGGCCTCAACTACTGCGGCTTAGGCTATAATGGCAACTTTGACTTAGGCACAACATACCGCGTAGTATTCGTATGCGTGGACAACGTTGCAACTGTTTATGTCAATGGCGCACAGGTTGGTCAGGCTACCGCTGCAAGCACCACACAAAGTCAAGACCACTGGACATTGAGCGACAATGTTCTCTTCTTCGCCGACAACGATGGTGAAGAGAACGAGGTTGTATGCGACGAAATCCGCTTCTGGGATGTTGCCCTGACTTCTGCTCAGGTTGCAGAACTCAAGAATGCTGGCTATACTCCTGGTGCTGCATCTGATCTGGCAGTTTACACTGGTAAGATTACAGAAGGTGCCGTAGGCGTTTACGACTTCGCATACCTTGAACTGAACGAACTGACCGGTGGTATTCCTGAAGCTACTCCCGTTATCCTCAAGGCTGCTCCCGGCACATACAAGTTCTGGATTGGCGAAGAGCCCGTTCCCGAAAATGGTCTGAGAATCCTCGACATCACTGTTGACGGTGGCAGCGCCCTCGCTAAGGAACTCACTCCTGTTACCGACAACGACCTGAAGGGTACCTTCAAGCCTCTCGAAGGCACTGGCAAGTATGTCCTCGGCATTCCCGAAGGCGAAGAAATCGGCTTCTGGCCTGTAACTCCCGGCACAGAAATCACTCCTTGCAAGGCTTACCTCGAGGTTGAGTCTGGCAGCGTTAAGGGCTTCATCTTCGCTAATGGCGACAACAGCACTGGCATCAAGTCTGTTGAGACAATGGCTACTGACGGCGCTATCTACAACGTAGCTGGCCAGCGTCTGAGCAAGATGCAGAAGGGCATCAACATCGTGAACGGCAAGAAGGTGCTGAAGTAATATAGATTCCTCTTCCTCCCCCTCCGGGGGGAGGACAAGAGGGACTGTAATCAGCCCAATTCTCTTTCACAAAGAAAAAGTAAACAGTCAATAATCAAATAGTATATTTCGCCTTGAAAAAAGTTTATTTGATTCCAGCCTCGAAAATAGAAGAGGCAATGGCTGCACAGATTATTGCCGACAGCCTGAAAGTCAACAAGGACAGCGGCAAAACCGTTGACGGTGAAAAAACCCTAACGAAGGAAGACAACGCCTGGGATATCTGGGGCGAAGAATAAGAATAAGAAGTCATTCCTAAGTTCTACGATAGTGAAGGCAGCTCTCTCACAAAGGGAGCTGCCTTTTCATATCCTACGTAGCATTTCCTGTCGCTTCATGATGTTTCGGCTGATGCCACGCGACGAGTCCAGCGCCCCTATATATATAATAAGGTATAATAAAGGGTCAAAATCATAAAATTCTTTGATGAAATCGTACAACGTAATGAAAAAAATAGTAACTTTGCACGAACTTCAAACAAAAAACTAACAATGAAACAGAGATTGACAATGTTACTGGGTTTGGCATTCCTGATGACTATGCCGACTTTCGCTACCGATTGGAGAGAACAAGTTGACACTATCTGGCCTGCACGCCACTACCGCGAAGTTGGCGGCGAAGCGACTGGCAGCCAGCGCTCGAACACCTACATCAACTTAGGCTACCCCACGGGGACGGTCCTCGTTTATGGTGTACACTTCCCCACAGGACATGTGCGCGCCGATGCCGTCGTCAAGACAGCGGGCGGCAAAAAACTCAAACTTGGCGTTCGCATCGTACATCCGGCCACTGGCACCGTTGTCCTCGACACCAGCAATACTAGTACGACCACTTCTGTCGAACAACGCGTGGAGATAATGCCCGACACGGAGATGCCCTTCGACGGCTGGTACCGCTTCGAACTCACTTGTCCGAACGGCTCAAGCTCTGACCGCCTCAACCTCCTCCTCTTCCAGCGCACATCGGCTCTCAACATCACCGACTCCGAGATATTCATGGCTCCCAGCGTTCACCTCTGGTGGAGCACGCAGGTTCCAGGTGCACCTTCGGGCCAAAGCTACAATTGGACGTACCTCGAGGTGATGTATCCCAGCGAATACAAGCAGCCGGCCACCTATCAGATGGCTATCGGCACCGACGGCATGTACTCTGGCATACAGATGCCTAACCGCGCCGACGGCAGCTACGGACATACCGTACTCTTCTCCGTATGGGACAACGGCGACGTGGACAAGGACAAGAACCTGCCCGACATCATGCGCGCCGGAGCCGTCGATTTGGGCCCCGAAGCCTATGCCACACGCTTCGGAGGCGAGGGCACCGGCTCCAGCATACGCTACAATCGCGACGACTTCTGGGAGTTCGACCATTGGGTACAGTTCCTCTACAACGTGCGGCCCGACATCGTCAGTGTCACCAACGACGACGGTACCGTCTCGGAGTTCGAGAGCACACTTCAAACCGTATGGTTCAAGCAGGCAGAAGAGCCCGACTGGCACTACATGGGCACGCTCCGCATGGCAGGTGCAAACCGCCTGACGAGCGGTATCTACAGCTTCCTCGAGAACTTCGGCGATAAGGGCGGCAACCTCATGCGCCGTTGCTACTTCCGCAACGGAGCCATGCGCTCGGCGGCAAACGGCAAGTGGTATGCCCTGAACCATGCCGGCTACGGACATACGCAAGGCAAGAACCAGCGCAATTCGCGCTACGACTACGGTCATGGCGTCACCGACTTCTTTGACAAGACCTTCTACCTCGAGACGGGCGGCTACATGGGCACTCGCGACAGCCTCGACTCCTACGAAGCACCGGCCATGGGCGACATGCCTTGGGTGGACACCATCGATGTGGCACGCCTGGAGCGTCGCGTAGATGAGGGCGTACTGCACTACCAGACGAAAGTCACCCACTCACGTGTCGAGAAGGCACGCACCGTCTCTGACCCCGCCACATGGAAGGTCATCAGCTGGAGCGACGAAGAGACTGTGGGCGAAGGAGATAACGGACGCGCCACCATGATACTCGACGGCGAAAACTTCACCTATTACCACAACAAATGGAAGAATGGCAATGTGGGCTATCCTCACAACTTCGTCATCGAGGCACCCGACACCGTCACCATCAGCTCGCTTGATCTTTACCAAAGCCGCGAAAGCAAATACCGCGCCAAGACCTTGATGCTCGCCGTCTCCAACGATGGCACACACTTCACGAGCGCCGGCTCACGCTTCACCCTCGACGACGACGAGAACCCGCATATCCAACTCGATGAGCCCGTCTCCGGCAAATATTTCCGCCTGCGCTTCCTCTCGGGCTACGGCTCAGACCTTGTCATCAACGAAGTCCATTTCAAGCACGAATACCGCCTTCCCGACCTGCTTGACCTCACGCGCCAAATCATCAACGAGGCAGACACATGGGGCGGATACGCACCGGCCGACCTCGAAGGGCTGCTCGCTGTCTATGCCGACGGCACCTGTACCGACATCGATGCCCTGCGCGAGGCTATCGAGGCGCTTGGACAGACAGCACATCCGCTCAGATACGGCGTCGTGGCCAAGGCTGAGTCGTTTACGCCGATGGCTGTCTATCAGATACATAACAACTCCGGACGCGGCGACATCGTCGCAACCACCGATGACATGCCCTCCATCCTGGCCTCCAACGTCAACACGGCCCTCGAGCCGTACCGCCAGCCATGCCCCGTCACGAATCCGTACTGCAATTGGATGGTATTGCGCTCCGACAAGTACAACGAGTACTATCTCTACAACCTCGGCGCGAAGAAGTATCTGCGCGTAGAGGGCACCACGGTGACACTCTCCGACACACCCATGCCCGTCACCGTCAAGAAGAGCGGCGAAGGCTTCGCTATCGGCATAAATGGCAAGTATCTCAGCCTCAATGCCTCATCCGAGACGCCTGTCGTGCTCACAGCTTCTCCCGGCATCAATGGCATCTTCCAGCTGCGTACGAACCAGTACCTGCGTCCCGACGAGAGCGTCTTCAACCAGTTGAACACCGATGCCGAGCACGCGCTCCACGACGACACGTCCCTGCTGCTCTATCAGCAAGCCTTGCAGACCTACGCAAAAGCCTTCGTCTGCCAACCCGACCTAACTTCTCTGCTCATTCGCAGCTCCACAGCGCTTACCTCGAATGCCAACACGACGCAACAGACAGTGCACAATCTCGCAAAACTCATCGACAAGAAAACCGACACCTACTACGAGACGTGGTACAGCGGCATCAACTGGCCGGAAGAGATGTCCTATATTCAGGCACACCTCACCCCCGCCCTGACCGCCTTCGCCTTCAGCTTTACACCATCGCAGAACCCTGAGTACGGCCTGGCAGACACGCCCACAAACATCGTCGTTTCCGCCTCGCCCAACACGCGAAGCTTCGTGCCGGTGGCCGAGCTCACTGAGGGGCTGCCCTCCGACATCAGCGAAAGCTACGTCTCGCCCGTCATCTTCACCGACGGCACGACACGTTACCTGCGGTTTCAGGTGTTGGGAACCATCGGCCAGCGCGCCGACAGCCACATCTTCGCCATGAGTGAATTTCAGGTGCACAAAGTCATTATCGATGAGGAAGCATCGCCCTATTACCTGCTTCCCGAGCAGATTCAACCGCCCTTCGATGATTTGCTGACACAGATGCAGACGATGCACCCGCTCATCTCTGCCGGCACAGCTACTGCCGCCGACCGCGAGCAGCTGAGCCAAGCGATTGAACGGGCCGAGCGAGCCCTCGAGGGTGCGAACGGCATCGTTCTCAACCCTGCCGCCATTCAAGGCAATGGAGCTATCTACAACCTCAGCGGCCAGCGCGTCAGCAGAATGCAGAAAGGCATCTACATCATCAATGGCAAGAAGGTTCTCCACTGAACCATTCATCCATAACGAAAGAAGGCAGCCCCTCAGAGAGCTGCCTTCTTTGTCTCGTTTCAGCTAAAACGAACTGAATATAGTCATGATTACCTTGCCCCATACAATAAAGACGAACAGGATGGGAATCAGGATGATGAAGCCGATGGTGATGAGGATGGCCTTCAGGCAACCTTTGTTCTCGTCCTTGACGACGATTGGCTCGGAGTCGTACACGACTTGCTGTGCAAGGTTATCGGGCGTGACCTCTCGGCCTTGCTGGCGCAGACGGTCCTCGGGCGTGATGGCGGCAGGCGTCACGAGCCACATCACTATATATATGATAGGTAGAGGCAGACCCACGCCCAACAAGGTGAGTACGATGGCTCCAAGGCGCCAGATGAGCGGGCTTCCCGACTCGAAATAAGTGGCGAGACCTGAGCAGACGCCGCCCAGGACCTTATCGTCGGCACAACGATAGTAGCGATGGGTGCGGACGTGATGTTTGCTTTTGGTATAGACATCGTTTGCGAACCTTCCCGCCTCGTCGCTGAAGTGCTTGAAGTCTTCTTTGATGCCGCTCTCATGTCGGCCTTCGCTCTCCCGCCTGTTGTAGTTGCCAAAGGCGTTCTCCGACTTGTTTCCGCCGTCGCCGGCAATATCCTCGGCGTTGCCTATCTTGTCGATGATTTCCTTCACCACGCTGATGTCGATGGCAGTCATGCCTGCCTCGTGCTTCTTCCAAAGGAGTTCAGCCACGCGGTGCTCAATGTCGTCGGCTATCTCGACACCTCCCTCCTGGCGGCCGAAGTAGCGTTGCATGCTCTGCAGATAGTTCTCGAGGAGGTTGTAGGCATCTTCGTCTATATTATATAAAGTGCCAAAGAGGTTGATGCTAATGTTCTTTTTCATCGCTGCATTGTTTTATGGTGATACAATTCTTAATTCTTCTCTTTTAATTCTTAATTCTTCAAGATGTTTACCGTGCGCAGGATTTCCTCCCAGCTTGCATCGAGCTGGTCGAGCGCCTCCTGTCCGTCCTTGGTCAGCACATAATATTTGCGAGGCGGCCCCTGCGTGCTTTCACGCCATTCGTAGCCGAGAAGCCCGTCGCGCTTCAGGCGAGAGAGCAGCGGATAAAGCGTGCCCTCCATCACGATCATCTCAGCCTCCTGGAGCCTCTGAATGATATCGTTGGCATAGCACGACTGATGGCGGAGCAGGAGCATGATGCAGTACTCGAGCATCCCTTTGCGCATCTGCGATTTCGTATTGTCTGTGTTCATTTTCTGCGAAATATCATGTTTGACATTGCAAAGGTAGGCATAATATTAATACCTTGTATCGCAAGGTACTCAGATTTAACAATATTTAATCTTTCCACGTGACGAGTCAGAACGTCTGAAACGTGGAAAAAGGCAACTTAACGTGTCGCGAAAAACTTAGCAACACGTCGCAAGATACTTAGCAACGTGATGTGAGAACTTTAGCAACGTGATGTGAGAACTTTAGCAACGTGATGTAAAGGAAATCGTCACGCGTCACGTCGCTCAAGACAATGCTTCGAGAAAAACGAAACGAAAAAGGAAGCAGAAAAACACAAAAATGGTACACGGGCGAGACACCCGCGTACCATCTGTCACCTTACTTCACCCGCACAGGTCGAACATTTAGACCACAATAGCGCAGGTAGCCTTGCACGATGAGTTCTTCCGAATCGAAGAGCATGAGGTAGCTGTATCGTTTATCTATGCCATCTTCATCGTAAATGGTACGCGCCCAATAGAAGCCACTTTGACTTCTGACATCCCATCCGATATGGCGACCATGTGCAGGGAAAAAGACGGAATTCCCGTTCGGACCAGTAAACAGATAACCACCTGCGCCGTATCTTGTCGTCCACTCACGCGAACAATCATCTCTGAGTTCTTTTAATTGATCTGCTGTCGGCATGCGCCAGGAATCGCCCCATTTGACTGTGGCAACATCGTCCTCAGGCAGCAAATTCATTAAACTAGCGTCGTATTTGTTTATCGAATACTCTGAACCTCTGCAAAGAGTATAAGTGCTCCATTCATAGTTTTCCTTTGTCTCAGTCTCGCCCCAAGCGAAGTAGTCACCAGACTCCTCTGGGCTGTCTGCACCGACGTTGCACGTTGCCCATAATGTACCGCTTGATAAGCCAAGGTCAACAAACTCATAGTTTTTGCGCACAGGACGTATGCTGAGGCCCAAGTAGCGGTCTGTATGGGTCACAGAAGACGCGCCCGAGAAGAACCAGAAGAAAGAGGCAAAGTCGCAATAGTTCTGGCTGAGCGAGCGCGACCAATAATAGCCAATCTCGCCCACACCCGAGGAAGCTGTCCCCTGACAAAAGCCTGCGCCAGGCAGGAAGATGCTGTTGCCGTTCTTGCCCGTAATCTTTTGGCCTTTCACGCCATTCAGCGTCGTGTATTCTGATGTAGTGTAACTGTTGTTCGTGAGTTCTTCGAACTGCTTCAGGGTCAGCATCTGCCAATCGCTGCCCCAAGCGCATGCTGCGGCATCGTCTGCCTCAATGAGCCTTCGCTTGTTGTCGCCGACGAAAGAACCGTCGCTGTACCAGCAGCCTGCTTGTTGATTGTCCTCGAAGGTGTACTTGTTGATTTTGTCGTAGCTTGAGCCGCCCCATTTCATCCACTTGTAGGTGCTCCACGAGAAGTCACTCTTCGTCTCTGTCTCACCCCAGGCAAAGTAGTCGCCAAAGTCTTCGGGACTGGCTGCACCGATGTTGCACGTTGCCCAAAGCGTGCCGCTGGGCAGACCAAGATCAACATACTCATACTCGATGTAGTCCTTGATGTTGTTCACGAAATCCACACTCACCACCTGACTGATAGGGATAGCCACGTGGCCATTGTTCTTACGGATCACCATGCCGGGCTGTGCCCAAGCTGCCTGAACACCTGCTATCAGCAGCAACAGGCCAGCAATTAAGTAATTCTTCTTCATGTCGAAAGTTCTTTATGTATTTAATCTTTGATATTCTGGCTACAAGGATACGCTTTTTTCGCTTCCATGCAACCTTTCTCGTGCTTTTTCCAACAATTATGAACTATGAATTATGAATTATGAATTAAATGTCGTACCTTTGTAGGCAAATTGGGCAATTACGTAACTTTAAATAAACAACAATCATGAAGAAACGTTTCTTTTCCACAATGAGCATTCTGCTGATTGCTCTCGCATGCTTTGCAGAAGGCAAGGCCAAGTATGTGTTCTATTTCATAGGCGACGGCATGGGCGTTAACCAAGTCAATGCAGCCGAGACCTATCTCGGCGCCCTTGAGGGCCGCATCGGCATCAAGGAGCTTTGCTTCCCCAGTTTCCCCTACGTAGGCCTCATCAACACGCAGAGTGCCACGAACGGTGTGACCGACTCGGCAGCCGGCGGCACAGCCCTGGCAAGCGGCAACAAGACTAAGAACGGCGCGCTCGGCGTACTGAAGGACCTGGAGACGCCCGTCACCTGCATCGCGCATTGGGCTAAGGATGCAGGCGCAGCAGTCGGCGTCACCACAAGTGTCAGCATCGACCACGCCACGCCAGCTGCCTTCTACTCCCACGTGGCCAAGCGCGGCATGACGTACGAGATTGGCGCTCAGCTGCCCCTCTCCGGCTTCGACTTCTTCGGAGGCAGTGACTTCGTGAAGCCACAGAACCCCGATGGCGGCCCCGACCTCTATGCGCAGGCTCAAGCTGCTGGCTACACCATCGCACGCGGCTACAAGGACTACGTGAAGAAGGCTAAGAAGGCCGACAAGATGATCCTCTTCCAACCCGAAGAGGCCAGCAAGATAGAGGTGGGCTCCATCCCCTACGCCCTCGACCGCACGAAGAACGACCTCACCCTGCAGGACATCACGCGCGCTGCCATCAACTTCCTCATGAAGAAGCAGAGCGAGAAGGACGGCTTCTTCCTGATGGTGGAAGGCGGCAAGAT
>CACXLY010000077.1 GCA_902768605.1 uncultured Bacteroidales bacterium | reverse complement strand
GTCGTGTCGCTGGGCGAGGGAATGATGCTGGCACCATAGGTGCGGATGACTTCACGGCGGAAAGGCTTCTGCTCGTACGAGCACTTCACCATGAAGACCTTGAGGTCGAGGCCGAAGTACTGGCAAGCCATGCTGAGCGCCGTGCCCCACTGGCCTGCGCCCGTCTCGGTGGTAACGCCTTTCAACCCTTGCTTCTTGGCATAGTAAGCCTGTGCAATCGCCGAGTTCAACTTGTGAGAGCCGCTCGTGTTGTTGCCTTCGAACTTATAGAATATCTTGGCAGGCGTGTCGAGCGCCTGTTCCAGGAACTTCGCGTGGACGAGTGGGCTGGGGCGGAACATGCGGTAAAAGCCGACCACCTCATCGGGTATGTCGAACCACTTGGTGTCGTTGTCGAGCTCCTGCGCTACGAGTTCTTTACAGAAGATGGGCTCCATCTCAGCCGCCGTGAGGGGCTGTCCTGTGCCTGGATTCAGCAGTGGTGCCGGCTTTACCTTCATGTCAGCACGCACATTATACCATTTGGTGGGCATTTCTTCCTCACTCAAATAGATCTTGTAAGGGACGTTTTTCATACTTTACTTTAATTTAAACGTGACCAATAAAACATAATTTGTTACTTTTTGCTGTTGAATCCGAGTGCAAAGATACAGAAAAAAGTGAAAAGTGAAAAGTGAAAAGTGAAAAATAAAGGCAACAAAATGCCGTTTGATACATTTTCCTGCATAAAACGGCCCAAGGAGGACCAATGCATCATAAATATGCAGAGCATACGGCCTCAACCAGCCGGAAGTTTCTTTCGCACCCCTTGTTGAGAAAAGAGAAGTAGGGCGTTGTTGGCAGGAAGTAAGCAAATCATCCGTTTTTGTTTGCAGAGTGTCAGTTTTCAAAGTGTCGAAAAAGGCCTCAAAACACGTCGAATTTGTTGATTCGACGTGAGGCGTTTTCCAACGCTTCACGTTAAGTTTGTCAACTCAACACGTTGCGTTGGAAAACTCGACTGCAGAGCTTCACCCTCGAAAAAGGTCAAAAAAAGCCTGAAAACGTGCTGTTTTGCCATGCGCGGTTAGCAAAAGGACAACTTTTAATTGAAGATTGAAGATTGAGGATTGAAAATTGTCGACTGATATCCAGAGTGTTACAAATTCTTTTCGTTCTAAGCGCGTTTTTTTGCCTCAGGGTAGAAAAGTGCCACCGAAGCAATTTTAAGCGATTCTCGCGAGTCGGTCTAAATTCAAGAAGTAAGCAAAAATGATGCTTCTGCTTTCAGAATGTTAAAATGAAGTTAATCTCCCTTCGTATTTCGAGGTTGGCATACTCGCCGAGCGCATAAGTGGATGTCTCGGCGAATACAATCTTTAGGGGGAATAAGGGAGGTGGGGTTATTCTGTCTGCCCGGCCTGATTCTTCGGCTCGCGGCGAGTATCCCAGAAGGCGGCGATATGTAGGGTATCGTCCTTTACATAATAGATGATTTTGTTCAGTCGCCTGACGATAAAGCTTCGGTAGGTCTGTTTGCGGTGGGCTAAGAGCGGTTCTGTCTTACCAATGGTAGGCATGTCGGCAAGCTGCAGAGTGGCCTGCTCCACTTCGTCCATGAACTCCTGACGAATGCGCTCTCCGAAGTAGCGGAGCACATATTCTTCTACTTGATGCAACTGGTCTGCTGCCCGTTTGTGCCAACGTATGTTCATGCGTCAACGGTTTTCTTGTGATGGTGGAATACCTCGTCGTTTGTCAGGTAGTCACCAGCCTCGAATGCTGCTTCTGCCTCGTCAAGCATGTTGTCTATCTCCTGCATGGTGTAGGGTGTGAGGTCGTATGCCTGTTCCTTTTCTCTCTTGCTGGCCTGTTCTATCAGGTGATCAGCTACCCAGCGCATGTTGCTGACGGAGAGTGTGCCGTAGAGGTATTCAAGAAGTCCTGTAAGTGCAGCTGTACTCATAATGAATCCTTTCTTGTATCTGTTTCAGGGGCAAAGATATGAAAAAGATTAGAGATTAAGGATTAAAGGTTAAAGTTTTTTCTTTATATGAGGCGAATTGTCTTTTAGAGAGCCACAGATTGTTTGGTCGTTTGAATGTTTTCCGCTACCTTTGCAGCAGGTTTGGTCGTTTGGCAAACTGGTCGTTTAGGTTTGATAACCTATGGCCATCGGTAACTTCCCCAAACGACTAAACGACCCAAAGAATGAACGATTTGGCGTTTCGTGTGTATGCTGTCAAAACAAACGCAAAACCAAACAAACAAAAAGTAACATGAAACGAACAATTATGACCTTGCTTGCTTTCACTTTTCTTCTCGCAGGAGCCAGCGCACAGAAGGTAACAGTAGCCAAAAAGGCAAAGGTAACGCTTGAAGACGGACAACCGCTTCGCCACTTGGATTCGCTGCAGTTGGACAGCGTGTATAAGTATTGGGATAACGTCGTTACGGAACATCCAAAGGACGAAGCTGCCTGGCGAAAGCTTAGCGAAATTGAACAAGAGATGGTGATTTACCGGCTGATATTGTATGGAAAAGAGAAAGAGGCAGAGCAACTCCACAATAAACTGAATCTGCTGGGACGCATGTCGCAGGCAATCCCCGGAACTTATACCTATTATTATGCTGCATACACGAGTGCTTTTGGACACCGAAGTGCGTATGCCGATTCTGCCATAGCCGTGATGCCAAAGGACGTTCCTGCCGATGATTATGAACAATGGGCAGGTCATCTGATAGTCAAGAAAGACACATTGCGACTCACCAAAGTGCTTACCCAATACTACGAAAGCGGCCAATATCCCGCTTCTGCCTTGCAATATGACTACAACGAACTGCAGGGCATGGAGAAAGGCGGTGTCTATCTGGGGCAGACTCAAGGCTACATCTTGGGCAAGCTCATCCTTCAGCTCGTGTTAGGCGTACACAAAGACAAGATTCTCTGCAGCGAAGGCACCGTGAAGAGTCATGTGAAACGGATGTTCGAGAGCATCGGCATTCCATTCAGCGATGAGATATACAATTCGTTCAAGACTTCTAAGCAAGATGACGAACTGATTGCCATCATGCGCTACATCTTCGAGCACAGCAAGCGGCCCGTCTATCTGTCTGCCAGCTCCAGGTTCCTGACGGGGATAACCGATGACCTGAAGGCCTGCCTCTACAACGAAGGGCTGACCATGCGCTATTCGGCAAAGCCTTACAACAATGTGGCTGTCAAGCGTCGCAATGTAGAGCAACGCTACATGATGGATTATCTTGTCTTGCAGTTTCACCCGGAAGTGAAAAGCTTTCATACCCCCAAATCCCCTTCTTCACAGGCCATCAACTATCTCATTCTGCTTTACGACTTGATGCCATACTACAAGAAACATAACGCAGAACAATATGCGAGGCTGAACCGCATCTTCACAGGCATCATGAGCAAGCTGGACGGGCACGGCTGGAGCTTCCCTAATAGCGATAAGTCCTATTCTGTCAATTACAGTAATGAAGGTGGTCCTCATTATGAGTTCCAGGAACAAATCGGTTTCAAAAGAGACCCGAACGATGATGAGGAAACATACAAGCGGAAGCGCGACGAGTTCTTCAAGAACAACACCCGGGTACTCATCAAGACAGAGCCGATAGAATGAAACTCTTCCATCTTAAACCCCTGCGCCACCAGACCGATGAATGGCTGATGGCACAAGCAGCGGCAGAAAGCCTCCCTCCTCGGGGGGAGGTTGGAGGGGGGCTGGCTTATGCAGCTTTCGAGGAGCTGTATCGCCGCTATGCCCGTAGGTTGAAGGGCTTCTTCTTCATGCAGCTTGGCGGAAACGAGGAACTGGCTGCCGACGCCACGCACGACGTCTTCCTCCGTGCCTACGAAGCCAGAAGCCGCTATCGCGAAGGCAGCAACGTCAGCACTTGGTTCTTCACCATCGCCTACAACATCTGCAAGAACCATTACCGCAGCAATGCCTACGAAGCAGAGCTGTTGGCTTCCCTCGATGCCGAACCCGTCTCCGACCAGCAGATAGAAGTGGAAATGGATGCAGCTCAGCTTGATGAAGCCCTCGATAGGGTGCTTTCCGAATTGCCAGCGCCCTTGCATCAACTCTTTTCGCTACACTATCAGGAAGAACTTACCATTCCGCAGGTGGCTGAGATTGTCGGCATACCCGAAGGAACAGTAAAGTCCCGCCTGCACAAGACAATGAACATCATCAGAAAAAAGTTAAAAGGTTATAAGGTTAAAAGTTGAAAAGAAATGAAAATAAGTAACGAACAAATCATCGAGTCGGCCCGACGTCAGCGCCAGAAGGTAGAGGGCCAAATGCATGTTGAGCCTTGGCAAGGACGACAAATGGTAAATAGTAAATGGTTAAATGGTAAATCCATTGCGGTTGCCGCAAGCCTCATCAGCTTCTTTGCTGGCTACGCCCTTCATGCTAACATGCCTCAGTCACAACCTGCTGAGAATCCTGTGGCTCAGGTTGTCGAAGTGCAGCACGACACCATCATGCAAGTGCAGACCGTCCGCGACACCATCTACGAGACCCGCATCGTCACTAAGTACGAGCCAATGCTGGCAAAAGCAGAAGCTTCACCAACGTTTGAGGAAGAAGCCGACACCCCGCCCGAGCAGAAAGCCTGCTCCATGCTGTGCGACGACATTCCCTACGAGCTATTGGCAGCAGGAAGATGACGGGTTAAATTGAAGATTGAAAATTGAAGATTTAAGATTGAAGATTGAAAATTTAATATTTAAGATTGAAGATTGAAAAGACTCTTGAAAGGTTTTTAGTTCCGCCTAAGACTTTGGTTTTAGAAGTTAATATATTGGTGCACCACCATGCTCCTGCGTCGCGATGATGCGGGAGCTTTGTTCTTGCTGCTTAAAGCTCAGTTCGACGCCCTCAAAGCCTCAAAACGCAAATCGAAGGTCGACGGAAGTCAAGCTTTCGGGCAGCTTTTTGTATATAAGCGATAATAATTCTTCATTCTTCATTCTTCATTCTTCATTTTTTCGTATCTTTGCATGCAGAACGATATAATATATAAGGAATATGACAGCATTACAACTGAATGCCGAACTCTTTCGCGCTATGGGGAAAATAGCCGACGATGAGACGCTGATGAAGAAAGTACTGAAGTACGTGAAGCGTCTGGCTGCCAAGAAAGAAGACCCAACGCTGATGACCAAGGAGGAGTTCTTCGCTATATTAGACAAAGGCGAAGAAGAGTACAGGCAAGGCAAGACACACAGCATCACGTCTGTCGAGCAACTGAACAGTTTCCTTAGCAGCCTTTGGCCATGTATAAGCTTGAATACACCGACGAGGCCAAGTTGCACATGCAACGTCTGAAGCATGACGAACCAAAGGCATTTCTGAAAATGTCGAATATGCTTCTTGAACTCATGAAGCACCCCACGACAGGAACAGGCCATCCGGAACCCCTAAAGGGAGAACCGCAAGGACGTTGGAGCCGCCGCATTACAAAAAAAGCATCGGCTGGTGTACCGCATATACAATGACGAAGTGTTGGTCCTGATACTATCCTCTTACGGCCACTACGAAGACAAGTAACCAGATAACAAAGGTAATAACTGGTTTTTAGGGAAAAACATGAAAAAGCAAATCCTTACCATCCTGCTTTCCCTCGTTGCCGTTAGGGGGCAGGCACAAATACATTACCGTCTTGAGGGTAACATCGGGCATCCTGAGTTCACGGGCATCATGTATATGGTGGATATACTGAAGGCGCAGTACATCGACACTATAGAAGTTGTGAACGGCAACATCACGCCGAAAGAGGGTGACTTGCCAGAAATGACATTGTGCAACCTAAACGATACGACGACTATCCTCGTGCAGACAGACTCTGTGCCATATACGGCAAGCAAATTGTCGTTGAGCTGGTTGTTCATTGACAAGGGAACTACTCGGGTGGAAGGACTGAAAGGAAACTGGTTGCAGCAGAGCGGCACACCAATCAGCAATGAAATAGCCGCTTTCAACCGGCGTATGGACGAGACGGAGGATGAAGCGGCAGTCGTCTATGATGCTATCTCTCGTCACACGGGTGATGTCTATGGCATTATCCTCCTTGTCAACGAAGGACGCAGGTATTTGGATGCCGCCCGATGGATTGAACTTCACGACAAGATGATGCACGACAATGGCGAATACATCAGCAAGACACCCTATCTCTCTGACGATTTGAGACGGACATACGACAAGCTGAAAGCACAACCCGTGACCAGCGTCGGCAGTATGTTCGTGGACTTCACTGTGGATTACGAGGGCAAGACGACTCGCCTCAGCGACTATGTGGGCAAGGGACAGTATGTGCTCGTTGATTTCTGGGCATCCTGGTGCGGTCCGTGTCGTGCCGAGATTCCCAACCTCATCGCCGCTTACAACAAGTATAAAGACCGGGGGCTGCAAGTTCTCGGCATTGCGGCATGGGACAAGCCCGAAGCTACGCTGAAAACTATCGAGGAAGATAAGATTCCCTATCCGCAAATCATCAACTCGCAGGAGGTCGCCACAGACCTCTATGGCATCAAAGGCATTCCCCACATCATCCTCTTCGCCCCCGATGGCACCATCCTCAAGCGAGACTTGCGCGGCGATGGTATCGAAAAGGCTTTGGCAGAAATCTTCGGAGAATGAAACAATCTTGCCGGCCATCGGCATGAACGAACGTTTTCATTCAGATGAGAGCAGAGACGATGATTAAATCGACTCTGCCGAGGCAAGGAAAAGGTCGAATGAAATTCAACCTGCCCAAAGCTTCATCTCGATGTCCTCAAAGGCTCAAAAGCAAAGCTTTCGGGCAGGTTTTTGTATATAAGCGAATAATTCTTAACTCTTAACTCTTAATTCTTAATTATATTTTGTATCTTTGTCGCGCAAACAAGAATAACACAGCTATGGTTAATGCAGCAACAGCACCTATTCAAGGGCAGATTCTTGTCAACATTGATGACATATCGATGCTGAAAGACATCAAGAAGGCGATTAGTATGCTGAAAGGTGTGGGAAAAATCACCGTGCCTCGCAGCAAAAGGCTCTCGTCCTATGAACGTTCCCTTCAAGATCTAGACGAGGGACGTGTCTATGAGTACGACAGCTTGGACGACTTGATAAAAGAGATTGAAGGATGACAACTAAATACAAGCTGCGCATCACTGGCGAGTGCAAGCAGAACATGAAGCAGTGTAAGCGCCGTGGTCTTCCAATGGAAGAACTATGGACGGTTGTGGGGAAACTCCTGAATGGTGAGCAGCTTGAAGAAAAGTATCATGCCCACATACTCACAGGAAACCGCAGAGGCTAGTGGGAGTGCCACATCCGCCTTGACTGGTTGCTTATATGGGAAGTTCACGAACAAGAGATTGTCCTTGTCTTGCTGAATACAGGCAGCCACTCTGACCTTTTGGGGAAGAACAAACGATAAGTTATTAGGAAATATAATCATAATCAAACAATAGCAAATGAACGCATTGAACATACTTGAACTGAGCGAACAGGAGATTATCCGCAGAAATAACTTGCAGCAGTTGCGTGACTTGGGCATCAACCCTTATCCCGCTGCAGAGTACCCCACAAACGCTTTCAGCACGGAGATAAAGGAAAGCTTCGTTGACCTGCCTGTCGTGGGCAAGGACGAGGAGGGAAACGACATCCGTGAGACTGCGACACCCGAGAACAGCCGCAACGTCTGCATTGCCGGCCGCATCATGTCGAAGCGCATCATGGGCAAGGCAGCCTTCGCAGAACTGCAGGACAGCAAGGGACGCATTCAGGTTTATGTAACTCGTGACGCTCTCGCAAATGGCGAGGACACCACCCTCTACAATACTGTTTTCAAGAAGCTCCTCGACCTGGGCGACTTCATCGGCATCAAGGGCTATGTGTTCCGCACGCAGACTGGCGAGATTAGTGTCCATGCGCAGGAACTGACCGTACTCTCCAAGAGCCTCAAACCGCTGCCTATCGTCAAGACAGATGCAGAGGGTAATGTCTATGATTCTTTCGACGACCCCGAGCTTCGCTATCGCCAGCGTTACGTGGACCTTGTTGTGAACGAAGGCGTGAAGGACACCTTCCTGAAGCGCGCCACTATCCTCAAGACTATGCGCGCCTTCTTCGACCGTCACGGCTACACCGAGGTCGAGACGCCAACCCTCCAGGCCATTGCTGGAGGCGCTTCGGCTCGTCCCTTCATCACGCACTTCAACGCCCTGAACATCCCGATGTACATGCGTATCGCCACCGAGCTTTACCTCAAGCGGCTCATCGTGGGCGGCTTCGAGGGCGTTTACGAAATCGGCAAGAACTTCCGTAACGAGGGCATGGACAAGAACCACAACCCCGAGTTCACCTGCATGGAGCTGTACGTTTCCTACAAGGACTACAATTGGATGATGTCGTTCACCGAGCAGCTCCTCGAAGAGATTTGCGTGGCCGTCAACGGCAAGCCTGAGACGGAAATCGACGGCAAGGTCATCTCGTTCAAGGCACCGTTCCGCCGTCTGCCCATCCTCGACGCCATCAAGGAGAAGACGGGCTACGACTGCGAGGGCAAGAGCGAAGAAGAGATTCGCGACTTCTGCAAGCAGAAAGGCATGGAGGTGGACGAGACAATGGGCAAGGGCAAGCTCATCGACGAGCTCTTTGGCGAGTTCTGCGAAGGCACATTCATCCAGCCGACCTTCATCACGGACTATCCCGTCGAGATGTCGCCCCTGACGAAGATGCATCGTTCAAAGCCCGGGCTGACCGAACGCTTCGAGCTGATGGTGAACGGCAAGGAGCTGGCGAATGCCTACTCCGAGCTGAACGACCCCATCGACCAGGAGGAGCGTTTCATCGAGCAGATGAAGCTTGCCGACAAAGGCGACGACGAGGCGATGGTCATCGACCACGACTTCCTGCGCGCCCTGCAGTATGGCATGCCTCCCACCAGCGGTATCGGCATCGGCATCGACCGCCTCGCCATGCTCATGACGGGCAAGCCCTTTATCCAGGAAGTGCTCTTCTTCCCGCAGATGAAGCCCGAGGTGAAGGCCCCGCGCGACAAGGACGAGCTGTTCCTTGAGAAGGGCGTGCCTGCCGACATCATCCCCATCCTGCGCAAGGCGGGCTACAACCTCGTCAGCACTCTTCAGGGCGTAGCACCCGCCAAGATACAGCAGCAGATCATCGAAATCATCAAGAAGTACAAACTCGACATCGAGAAGCCCTCACAGGACCTTATCGCCACCTGGACTGCCGAGTGATTATAATAAACAACGGATTGAACGGATTAAACGGATTGAAACGACAAACAATTATTTTATAAGACCACGAATTGCACGAATTACACGAACCAGGCTACGCCCCTGAAAATAATTCGTTAAATTCGTTTTAATTCGTTGTTGAAAACAATTATTTGAAATAAGATAATTGTTATGAAAAAAGCAATCCTTTTGCTGATTTGTGGCCTGATAGTCCTCTCCGGCGTTCAGGCACGTAAGAAGAAGGAGTCCGCGGCACACATTTCCATCTTGGCCTGGACCAGTATTCCGTCCGGCGAGTTTGCCACGCTGGAACATTATCAGGAACTGCGCGATGCGGGGTTCGACTACTCTCTCTCCTGGACCACCAGCCTGGAAGAGGCCATTCATACGATGGACTTGGCGGCCAAGGTGGGCGTGAAGATGGTCTTTATGTGCCCCGAGCTGTACAAGGAGCCTGAGAAGACAGCGGCCCAAGTGAAGGGCCATCCCGGGCTGGGCATGTATTACCTGCGCGACGAGCCGGAAAACGATGCGTTGGCCGAGATAGGAGCTTGGGCGCGCCGTATAGAGAGTGTGGATAAGTCCCATCCCTGCTACATGAATCTGCTGCCCAGCTACTGCTTCACTCCTGAGGCGTATGCCGAGCACCTGCGCCTGTTTACGGAGAAGGTGGCCTTGCCCCAGATATCCTTCGACAACTATCCCATACTGGAAAGCGAGGGCCGAATCTTTCTCTGTCCCACCTGGTACCAGAATCTGGAACTTGTATCGGCCGAGGCGCGCCGCGCAGGTGTTCCCTTCTGGGCCTTTGCACTCTCCTGCGCCCATACGAACTGGGGGCTGGAGCAGTACTATAAGCCTGCTCCCAACTATCCTATCCCTACCGCAGAATACTTGCGCCTGCAGATGTACAGCAACCTGGCCTATGGAGCCCAGCTGTTGCAGTACTTCACCTACTACACGCCCCCTCCACGCGACATGAATTACCGTCAGGGGCCACTTCTGCGCAACGGACGTCTCAGTTCCGTTTATGAACTGGTGCGCCAGATGAATCAGGAGATTCAGCGCCGTGCCTTCGTATGGGCCGGCTGTCAGGTGGAGCAGGTACGCCACCTGGGCGACTCCTTGCCGTTGGGGACAATGGCTCTGGAGCAGATGCCTGCCCATTTCCACGTGCTTAGGAGCGAACAGGGGCGCGGCCTGGTGTCCCTGATCAGAAATGGCCGCCGCACCTTCGTGATGCTGCTGAATACCAGCCCCACGGAGTCGTGGCATGTGAACGTGGAGACCGACGAGCGCGTAGAACTCATCCGCCAGGATGCTTCCTTCGTCCCGGCTTCCCACTTTGGTCCGCTCTTCATTCTGAGTCCCGGAAACTGCGAGATATTCGAGGTGAAGTAAGGGACACTCTACAGCCGCGCTTCCCCTCTGCCGCTGAGGAGAGAATGATTGAAGGTGTGTCAGAATTGATTTATTTTCTGCAATCCGCCGCATTTCCCTTTCTTTTTTATATTATTGTACCGTTTATTCCAAATTATTTCCGTACCTTTGCACCTGTGAATGAATTAGGAAACATAGCAGTACTGGGTGGCGGCAGCTGGGCGACGGCGATTGCCAAGATGCTCCTCGAGAAAAACGACCACATTTGGTGGTACTTCCGCCGGGACGACCGCATCGAGGACTTCAAGCGCCTCGGACACAATCCCGCCTACCTTACCAGCGTCCACTTCGACGTGAACCGCATTACCTTCGAGAGCGACATCAACCGGGTCGTTGAGGCTTGCCAGACGCTCATCTTCGTCACGCCTTCGCCTTACCTGAAGGGACACTTGAAGCGCCTCCATGTCCGCCTTCGCGACAAGTTCATCGTGACA
>CACXLY010000076.1 GCA_902768605.1 uncultured Bacteroidales bacterium | reverse complement strand
GTATATCTTTGGCAAAAAGACAAATGAAACGAGACGATGAAGAAGGTAATGTCAATAATTCAATTATTGGTGTCCGGTAAAAAGCACCGAACCAAAGGTCGACGATAGTCAAGGTGCGAAAGACCATAGACGGGGGTGTCAACCCCCGCCTGTAGTCTTTCCAGCCTTTGACTTTCCCTTCGGCCGTCGACCTTCGGTTCAGGCTTCCATCATGCTTACTTGATTAGTGCCTGCCGGCCGAATATGAAACGCGAGATGCCGACGAGGTCCATCAGCCAGGCTATCAAGAGGCATCCCGACACACAAAAGGCGAGGGAGACCGCCAGGAAGAGCAGTCCCGTAGGGTCGAACTTGAGATAGGGGACGAGTTGCTTGCACAGGACGGTAAAGATGGGAGAGAAGACGTAGAGCATCAGGCTGTTGCGGCCCAGGAAAAGGAACAGACCCTCTAAATCTCCCTTAAAGGGAGACTTATTGTCTGCCTCGCCGCGTGGACCGCCCTCCCCCTTTAAGGGGGAGTTGGAGAGGGTCTGTTTGTAGATGGACAGCAGGGAGGAAATGGCGAAATAGGCAATCAAGGCGCCGTTCAGGCTTGCCTGATTCGGGTTGTCTGAAAAGCAGGCCAGCAGGGCGAAGGCTACGACGGAGAGCCTCGTCGGCAGGAAGAACGTCAGGAAGTTTATGCCGCTCTGCCGCAAGGCTGCGCCTGCGAGGAAGTACATGGCTGAGGAAAAGGACAGGATGCCACAGATGTGCGACAGGACATAATAGACGACGCCAATCAACAAAAGTCTCCACAAAGACCCTTCCCAACCTCCCCTTAAAAGGGAGGCTTTATGTTCGGAATCCTCTCCCTTTAAGGGAGAGTTAGAGAGGGTCTTTATATGGAATATAATATAGTACGTGGCTCCGCACAGAATCAAGGCGTGCAGGAACCAGGGCGGCCCGAGGGGATGGAGCAGCAGGCGGTCGAGGAAGACGGTCGGCGTGAGGCAGTCGATGTGGTCGGCAATGGGGAGAAGCGACGCCACATATATGTAGCCGCTCGCCATGAAGAGGTACGGCACCGCCAGCCACAGGAGGGTCCGCAGGAATTGGCGAGGCGGCTTACTGATGTTCATCAGATAGCCCGACATGAAAAGGAAGCCAGGCATGTGGAAGCAGTACACCACCTGCTTGATGTCGGGGTGCAACTGCTCGAACCACACCAGATGGAAACTGATGACGAGCAGTATGAGGACGCCCTTAAGAAAGTCAAACTCCCTGACTCTTCCTAATTCATAATTCATAATTCACAATTCATCCCCCAAAGGAGGAACGATTATTTACGATTTAATTTACGATTTGACGATTTACTATTTACGATTTATTTACTATTTAGTTATTTGACTATTGGCAATAATATAGCAGTTGGCACAATGGAAGCCTGAAAGGCTGGAAAGACCACAGACGGGGGTGGAACCCCCGTAACCAGTACGAGCGGTAAACGGTACGAGCGGTAAACGGAACCCTGAAAGGGTGGAGAGATTTCTGATGTTCTGTCGTGCTTTCAGCACTTAGTTGTTGCGATGTCTTCTTTACGGGGGTTTTACCCCCGCCTATGTTCTTATCAGGCTTTCAGCCTTCAGCCTTCATCCTTCCTCAACTAAGCTCTTACACTAATCAGAAAAGCATGCCAAACTACTATATCATTGCCTAACTATTTACTTTTTAAAGTTTAGAGTCGATAGTTTAGAGTTTAGAGTCAGTGGAAAAGTTTAGAGTTTTTTGTTTTTAGTTGACAAGTTTTGTAATTTACGATTTGACGATTTACTATTTACTATTTATTTACTATTTAGTAATTTAGTTATTTACAGCGCGGTAGCAAATTCTTCATTCTTCACTCTTCATTCTTCATTTTCCTGATTCCTTCGATGGCTCTTCTTAGTGTCGGGGTGAGTGCGGGGATGCCATGCGAGGTGGCATAGGCTTCGAGGGCGTCGAGTTTCATGGTCGCAACATACTTTTTCTTCAGTTCCTTCTTCTTCTCCTTGAAGTCTTTGGCATCGATGTAGGCATGCTCGGTGGCGTAGGTCTCGATGATGAACTTCATGCGTCCCTTGCCGCCGTTCCATTCCCAATGGTCGGAGGACATCACGAGGTCTGCCATCGTTGCGTTCCCCTCCTCGTCGAGATTGAATACTTCGTTGAATTCGTAGTCGTACTCCTTCTCTTCGCGGGCCTTGAGCACCCTGTCTTGTCCGAGCGCTTTGTTGCGGTACATCTGCATCTTGCCAGCATCGAGCGTCATGTGCACCTCGTTATCTTCTAATTCGATATAGCCCACGGTGCCTTCCGGATTGCTGACTCTCTGCCTCCCCTTGCCTTCGTCGGTCAGCGTTGCGAAGTAGTGGTCTCTTGCCTTGCCGCCCTTCACGAGGTCGATAGCCCCGCTTTTGTGTATCTTGCCGGCCTTGAACTCCTGTGCCCTCGCACCCCAAGTGATGGCAGCACCCGTGCTAATGCTGAACTCGCCATAGCTTTGCGTGTAGCTCCCAGACTTGACTTTCTTCTTCTCCACATCGTAGGCATTGGGCATGATGCCTGCCAGGTAGTAGCGCAGAGAGTCGTTGGCAAATGCATAAACCCTGTAATAAGTCTCCACGTAGATGAGGGGCTTGGGCTTCACGACAATCTCGGCGAGGTTGTAGTCGAGGTCTTCCATCGTGACTTTGTCGCCTTGCAGAGCCGACATATCCACGAGCTTCGACTTGAAGGCAACGTGCGTGAGTACAACCTTCGCTGCTCCTTTCACGTCGAGAAGCGTGCCGGAGAGGTCGGTTGTGCCTATCATATTGCCGTCTTCGGTGAGGACGGTTACCAGATGGATGCCGTTGCCGTCGCCGTCCACGACTGTTAACTTCTGTGCCTCCGCGCTTATGGCGACCAGCAGACAGATTGCAAGAAACAGAATCTTATTCATCTCTTTACCTTATTTAAGTTTCGGATGTTATGTTTTTTATGGGAGTTAAAGAAGTTAAAGAAGTTAGCTCGCTATGCTCGCTTGGGGAAGTTAAAGGACAATAGCTTTTGTAGCCCAACCCGTGAAAAGGAATGAAGAGTGAAGAATGAAGAATGAAGAATTTGCTGCCGCGATTAACTATGGACTATGAATTATGAACTAAAATGGTATCGTCCTTTAACTTCTTTAACTTCATTAACTTCATTAACTCCCGATACTTGAATTTCCTTATTATATATGTTATCATTTCACCGCCACCTTTCTCCGTCCGTTGATGTAGATGCCGGGACGTGTCGGCTCGGCCTGCAGCTTACGCCCGTCGAGGGTGAACCAAGAGTCCTTAAGGTCCTTAGGGTCTTTAGGGTCCTTAGGGTCTTTAAGGTCCTTAGGGTCTTTAAGGTCTTTGAGGTCTTTGAGGCCTTTGAGGCCTGTTGCCACATCTTTCTGGAAGACGCGAACCCAGTCGAACTGCGTCTCGTAGGTGAAGGCCATGTCCGGAGCCTTAGCCCACGAGCCGTCGCCAACGCTTTGGTTCAGGATGAGGTAGAAGTCGTGCTGGAACGGCCATTGTCCCTGCTCGATGTCTGAGGCGTTCTGCGACTTCGCGTAGGAGCCCACGGGATTGCCATCGACGTAGAACGTAATGAGGTCTTCCGTCCAATTTGCTGCGAAGACGTGCCATTCGCCCTGCTTCACCGTCTCGCTGAAGCTGTACTTCGGGTTGTTTTTGTTGCCCAAGGTAGTTATCCAATGCGAGTGCAGGGTATGGAAGGCCGTGTTCTGCGCATTGATGGCCTCGAAGATATCAATCTCCCCACCCTTCGGCCAAGGGTCTGTGGGCGGCTGAGGCATCATCCAGAACGCGGGGAAGTTGCCGGCGTGGGGCGTCGTCTTCAGTCGTGCCTCCACCCATCCGTAGGTGAAGGAAAAGTTGCCCCGCGACTCCACGGAGCCCGTGAGCATCGGCACAGGGTCGGACGATGTGTCGGGATTCGGGATGGCCCGGCAAACGAGGTGTCCGTCGCGGAGGAACACGACGTCCTCCGAGTTGCTGATAAACCTGTTCCACGTGCTGCCGTAGCGGTTCGAGCGTCGCCACTTGGCTTTGTCGGGCTGCGAACCGTCCGCGCCGTCGAACTCGTCGTTGAACGTCATCGCATAGCACCCCTCAGCCTGTTCCCCGTCGGGAAGGATTTCGAGACGGATGTCGAGCACAGCGCCGCCATTCCTGATGATGCCGTTCGCCTGGTCCATCCTGCCGGCTGGGTTGGCATCGTCCCAGTCTATCTTTATGCGCATCATGTAGATGCCGGGGGCCATGTCCTCGGGAAGCGTGAAGGAAGGGGGTTGCACTTGGGAGAGGTCGGTGGTCTCGCCGTAGCTGTTGAACGCGCCGTCGGGCAGCGTCAGGCCAGAGAAGCTGACCAACTCGTTGTCCTCCGTCAAGGCGCCCGATGCTCCGGGAGCAAGGACGTCGAACGCCCCGTTCCTGTCCTTGTCGATGTAAATGTAGCTGTCCATCCATTTCCCGGTGAAGGCCAACGAAGGCGAGACGAGGTCGCCGGCATGGCAGGAGAAGGTCTGGTCGCTGAGGTCGTGATACATCTTCATGGGCGACGTGACCTGAAAGATATTGCCATTCAGGACGATGCCGTTCAGTATGCGGTCCGTCCTGGTGCGCTTGGCGTTGCGGTCGAAGCTGATGGGATAGTCTTCCTGAGCTACGACAGAAAGCGGCAGCAACAGGGCGGTCAGCAGCAAGCGAATGCTTTTATGGAGAGGGATGTTCATGTCGTTATTATATGCTAACGAGCACAAAGGTACGAAAAAGATTAGAGATTAGGGGAAAGGGATTGGTTTTTTTCGTATCTTTGCAGGAGAAATAGCAAATAATCGAGCAAATCATGACCAAGCGAACCTTCTTATTCCTCATTCTTCATTCTTCGTTCTTCATTCTTTTGGCTCAGACCATCAGCATCACGACGGACCACACGCAGCTCGTCTTGCAGGTGAATTCTCAGCAGCGGCTCTGCCAGACGTACCTCGGCGAGCGCCTCTCCGAGCAGACAGACCCGTCGATGCTCTCCATGCCGCAAGCCGGCCTGAGCAGTTCGTGCATCAAAGGCCTCGAGGCCTACCCGGTGATGGGCACCGAGGACTACTACGAGCCGGCATTCGAGATTCGCCATGCCGATGGCAACCCCACGTCTGTCCTGAAGTATGTCCGGCATTCTCAGCAGGGCGACCTCACCTCCATCATGCTCCGCGACGAGGTCTATCCCGTGGAAGTCACATTATATTATAAGGTTTATGCGCGCGAGGACATCGTGCAGCAATGGGCCGAGATACGTCAGGAAGAGAAGGGCAAGGTCTATCTCGGCCGCTATGCCTCGTCGATGCTCTACTTCGAAGCGCCCAGCTACTACTTGACCGAGTTTGCGAGCGACTGGGCAAAGGAGATGCAGATGCAGTCGCAAGAGCTGATGTTCGGCAAGAAAGTGGTGGACAGCCGCTTGGGAACCAGGGCGAACATGATGGCGCAACCGTTCTTCGAGGTCGGCCTGGGCGGTCCGGTCAGCGAGAACGACGGCACGGTGCTCATGGGCACATTGGGCTGGACGGGCAACTTCCGCTTCACGTTCGA
Source organism: uncultured Bacteroidales bacterium (assembly GCA_902768605.1). Next base: position 23,047 of record CACXLY010000076.1, on the reverse strand, counting down.
GGTGGACAATCAGCACGTCCTCCGCGTCGTGAGCGGCATCAACCACGACGCCTCCTCCTATCTTCTGCGGAAAGGAGACGTCTTCCGCACGGCCGACTTCTATTTCACCCTCAGCCAAAACGGCACGGGCGAAGGCAGCCGACGCTTCCAGCGATGGATGATGAACCATCAGCTGCACAAGGCAAAGGACGACCGCATGACGCTCCTCAACAACTGGGAGAACACCTATTTTGATTTCAACGAGGAGAAGCTCGTGGCGCTCTTCGGCGAGGCAAAGGACTTGGGCGTCGACCTCTTCCTTCTCGACGACGGCTGGTTCGGCAACAAGTACCCGCGCAAAGACGACCACGCGGGCCTCGGCGACTGGCAGGTGACGAAGGACAAGCTGCCGCAGGGCATTCCCTATCTCGTCAGGAAAGCCAAGGAAAACGGCGTTGCCTTCGGCATCTGGATAGAGCCGGAGATGGTGAACCCGAAGAGCGAGCTTGCCGAAAAGCACCCCGACTGGCTGATACAGTTACCCTCGAGGGAAACCTACTACTTCCGCAACCAGATGGTGCTCGACCTGTGCAATCCGCAAGTGCAGGACTTCGTGTTCGGCATCGTGGACGGACTCATGCAGGAAAACCCTGAGATTCGCTTCATGAAGTGGGACTGCAACTCGCCCATCACGAACATCTATTCCCCGTATCTCAAGGAGAATCAGGGCAACCTGTATGTCGATTACGTGCGCGGGCTGTACAAGGTGCTCGACCGCGTGCAGGCCAAGTACCCCGACCTCTACATGATGATGTGCTCGGGAGGCGGCGGACGTTCCGACGTGACGGGGCTGCGCTACTTCACCGAGTTCTGGTGCAGCGACAACACAGACCCCATCGAGCGCCTCTTCATCCAATGGGGCTACTCGCAGTTCATGCCGGCAAAGGCCATGTGTGCCCACGTGACGGAGTGGAACAGGCGGGCGAGCATCAAGTTCCGCGTCGATGTGGCCTTCCAGGGAAAGCTGGGCTTCGACATCGGCTTGAAAGGCCTTTCCGACGACGACCGCCAGTACTGCCGCACGGCAATCAAGGAGTACAAGCGCCTGAAGGAAGTCGTCTGGTCGCCCAACCTCTACCGGCTCGTCTCGCCCTACGAGGGACAGCATTGCGTCGTGCAGCGCGTGGATGACGCAAAGAGCAAGAGCATCGTCTTCGCATACGATATCCACCCGCGCTATGGCGAGAACATCCTGCCCACGCGACTGCAGGGACTCGACGCCGCCGCCAAGTACCGCGTCAAGGAGATTTGCCTGATGCCCGGCAAGCAAAGCTGGCTGCCCTGCAACGACAAGGTATATACGGGCGACTACCTGATGAAGGTCGGCATCAAGGTGACATCGACGAACGACCTCGTGAGCCATATCATAGAGATAATGAAAGAATGAGAAACTCCGCTTTCGGAAGTTAAAGAAGTTAATGAAGTTAAAGAAGTTAAAGGACGATACCATTTTAGTTCATAATTCATAGTTCATAGTCCATAGTTAATCGCGGCAGCAAATTCTTCATTCTTCATTCTTCACTCTTCATTCCTTTTCACGGATTTGGCTACAAAAGCTATTGTCCTTTCTCCGCGCATTAAAAGCGCGCCTTACTGCTAGAGCATATGAGAACTTCCCCAAGCGAGCAAAGCTCGCTAACTTCCTTAACTTCTTTAACTTCCATCATAATATAACAAGCGAAACCTAAATAAGAAATACAAAATATTGAAGGAATGAAAAAACTCGCTCTTCTATCATGTTTCCTGCTCGGAGCGTTGGCAGGACAGTCGCAAAACCCTTACCTCCCTCTGTGGGAGCACTTGCCCGACGGTGAGCCTCGCGTTTTCGAAGACCCCGACAACCCAGGGAAACTGCGTGCCTACATCATCGGTTCGCACGACACACACTATTCCGAGTACTGCGGCAACGACATCCGCATGTGGTCGGCTCCCGTGGAGGACCTCACGCAATGGCGCGACGAGGGCCCCATCTTCTCGTGGTTCGTCGGTGGCCGATGGGACACGATGTACGCGCCCGACCTTGTGGAGGTAAAGGACAAGGCGACGGGCAAGAAGACCTATTGGCTCTACCCGCACAGCCGCGGCTGGGGGCGCGTGGCGATGGTCTGCAAGGGCGACCGCCCCAATGGTCCGTTCACGCCCGTCAACCTCACACCCGACGGCACGCGCTGCGTGGAGGGCTCCCTCATCGATTTCGACCCCTCGGTGTTCGTCGAGACTATTACGGACAAGAAAGACAAGGACTACGACAAGGGCTTTCGTGCTTACGTCTTCTACGGATTCCAACACTCCACGGCTTGCGAGCTCGACCAAAACACGATGTACAGCAAGCGCCCGGGCACGGAACTGATTGACCCCTTCATCCCTGCCAGCAGTCACGACGGACGTCTTCTCGACAAGGAGGGCAGCCAATACAAGGCGCTCTACGAGGGACAGAATCCCCTCGACTTCAACTTCTTCGAGGCAAGCAGCATCCGTCAGGTGGGAAACAAATACGTAATGGTATTCTCGGGCTACAGCGGCAAGGAGTACGGCCTTGGCAACACGAACAGCGCGCTGCGCTATGCTTACGGCGACTCGCCCCTGGGCCCTTGGCGCTCCGGCGGCGTGCTGGTGGACAGCCGAGGCGTCGTGCTTAACGAGGACGGCTCCCGACTGACGACGACCAACTTCGCCCACAATACGCACGGCTCGCTGCAGGAAATCAACGGGCAGTGGTACGTCTTCTATCACCGTCCGCCTCGTGGCTTTGCCAATGCGCGTCAGGCAATGGTGGCGCCCGTCAAGATTGAGTGGGACAAGAAGCCTGTCAGCAAGGGCGGCCAGGTGCGCATTACCGGCTACGACCCCTTTGCCCCGCAGAACGCGTGGACTGCCAAGGCCGGCAACGGCGACGAATATACCGGCGCCGAAGTCACCAGCGAGGGCTTCCAGATATTTGGTCTGCCGCCCTATCAGTATTACAGTGCCGGCATCGCCTGCTACGTGTCGGGCCCCGGCAGCGGCGAGTGTATGCAGGACAACCACGACGTCTGGCGCAACACGATGGACCTCGCGGGCCTCAGAAACGGCACCATTGTGGGATTCAAGTACTTCGGCTTCGGAGGTCTGGCTCAAGCAGACAAAGGACTGCCTGCCTTCGAGGGCACGAAGCAGGGCAACAAGACGCAGTTCTGCCTCCATCTCACTCCGGGCGGCAAGGGCGCCTTCAAGGTGCACGTCATGCTCGACGGGCCATACGCCAACCCGACTTGGAAGGGCCGCGAGATTGCCGTGATAAACGTCCCGGCCGATGCGCCGCGCGAGCCCCGCGTCTGCAATATCCCGGCTGATGCCGTCGAGGGCCTCACGGGCAAGCATGCCATCTACCTCGTGGTCGAAGGGCCTGAGGTGGAGGAGCCTCAGCAGCAGCGGCAGTTCGGGCGTCGGCAAGGGCCGCAGCGTCCACAGGGTCTCTTCGACCTCCACGGACTTGGCTTCAGCAAGGGCGGCTCGATTGAAGTGCCCCTCTGCCTGCAGAAAGGCATGACCGACGTGGCCATCGCCGTCGACGGCAAGCAGCTCGTCGTGCCGAGCACACCCGTTTACACCAGCAACGCCAACGGCTACATCGACGTCACCCACTACCAGGTGTATGGTCCGCTTCGCCAGGGCTCCGTGCTGAAAGCCAGTTCGCCCAACCCCGATGTGAAGTTCCAGATCAGCCCCATCGCCGACGGACGCGCCACCGTCCGCGCTACCTATCAGGGAAAAGAGAAGGTGTATCTCATCAACTGACGTAAAGAGGAGAAAAACGCCACGTGAGGGAACGGCCGACGCTTGCTGTGGGAACGGCGTTTCCTTGCTGTGGGAACGGCCGACGCTTGCTGTAGCGTCTGGCGTTCCCTCGTGAGGGGTCTGAAACTCCTTCATCTTGCGTTCCCCGGCAGCACCTTTTGCGGGAGCTGCACCCCCGTATGCAAACAGGGAGCCACACATGATGCGGCTCCCTGTTTTTGCGTTTGGTACGGTTCGTCCGTCTCCTCAGTTCACCTCTATCAGCACCTCGGAGAGGGTGGGATGAATGTGGACGGTCTCGCGGAGCTGACGCAGCGTGGCGCCGAGGGTGATGTAGGCCGTCACTTCCTGTACGATGTCGGCGGCATGTGCTCCGAATACGTGGGCGCTGAGCAACTTGCCTTCTTCGGGCTCGCAACAGAGCTTGACCATGCCTTCCGTCTCGTTCATCGCCAGCGCCTTGCCGTTGGCGCGGTAGAAGCTTTTGTGGCACTCGAATGGCGTGCCTGCCTGCTTCAGCTGGTCCTCTGTGGGACCGACGCAGGCGGCTTCGGGCTCGGTGAAGATGGCGGCGGGCATGAAGTCGAAGCGTATCTTGTCCTCGATGCCGAGGATGCGGTTCACGACGTGTATGCCCTGCATCTCCGCCGCATGCGCCAGCATCTGGCGTCCGTTGACGTCGCCGATGGCATAGATGCCCTTCACCGTTGTCTCGAAGTTCTCGTCCACGACGATGCCCTTGCGCTCATCGTAATCGAAGCCCGCATTGGAGAAGTCGGGCGAGACGTTCGGCTTGCGGCCCGTTGCCATCAGCACGTAATCGGCCTCCACGCTCACCTCTTTGCCTTTCTGTTCGAACAGGACGGACAGTCCCTCTCCACCTTTCTCCTCCCCACTCTCCGCAGAGAGGGCGGGGGCGAGGCTCTTCACGCCTGCTCCCATGTAGAAGGTGATGCCGCGCTTCTCCAGGAGCTTGCGCAGGCGCTTTGCGATGTCGCCATCCACCATGGGAAGGCACTCCTTGAGGTACTCCACGACGGTCACCTCCGAGCCGAAACGTTGGAAGACGCTCGCGAACTCCATGCCGATGACGCCCGCACCTATGATGCAGAGCCGCCTGGGCAGTTTCTTCAGGCCGAGCAACTCGGTGGAAGACCCTACCTTTGGGCTGTCGGCACCCGGGATGGGCAGCATCTTGGCGCTGCTGCCCGTAGCGACGATGATGTGCTCTGCCGTCACGCCGCTCACGGTATGCGCATCGATGAAGACGCCCTTCTCGCGAATCAGGGTGATGTTGGGATGCGAGAGCAGCGTCTCCACGCCGCCGCGCAGCGCCTCCACGACTTGCGGCTGACGCTCCGTAGCTTCAGCAAACGTGGCTGAATGCACATACGTCTTCGTCGGGATGCAGCCAACGTTGAGGCACGTACCGCCCACGTGGACGTCCTCGAAGATAGTGACCTTCAGACCCTTCTTCGCCGCATAGACCGCAGCTTTGTAGCCGCCTGGCCCTGCTCCTATAATGATTAAATCTGCTTTGTTCATAGGAAATTGTTTTTGGAGTAAAGTAGTAAAGCAGTTAAGTAGTTAAGCCGAATGTCCTGACCGAAAACCTCAAACAGCATAGGCATTGGCTTAACTACTCAGTACGGAAGTGCGATAACCTCCCTGCTGCTCAACTGCTCTGTTTCGACTTCCAGTAAGTTGTGACGGGTTGCTTGGCAGCCAGCACGTCATCGACACGGCCGATGGGCGTGTTGTGCGGGGCCGTCTTCACCATTTCGGGATCGGTCTTGGCCTCCTCTGCAATCTTATGCATCACGTCGATGAAGGCATCGATGGTCTCCTTGCTCTCGTTCTCGGTCGGCTCTATCATGAGGCTCTCATGGAAGAGCAGCGGGAAGTAGATGGTGGGAGCATGGTAGCCGTAGTCGAGCAGACGCTTCGCCACGTCCATTGTCGTGACGCCCGTGCTCTTGTCTGCGAGGCCGTCGAAGACCACTTCGTGCTTGCACAGCCCCTTGATGGGCAAGAGGTAATCGCCCTTCAGGCGCTCCTTGATGTAATTGGCATTGAGGGTTGCCAGCGGGCCGACGTGCTTGATGTTCTCACTTCCGAGCGAGAGGATGTAAGCGTAAGCCTTCAGCATCACGCCGAAGTTGCCGAAGAAGTTGCCGACAGAGCCGAGCGAGGATTCGCTTTGTCCCCAATCGACGATAAAGCCTTCCCATTCGGTCGGGCCATCTTCGGGGAGGTCGTAGTTCACGACAACCTTCTTGACGCGAGGCGTGGGGAGGAACTTCTCCAAGCCTTTGCGTACGCCGACCGGACCGCTGCCGGGGCCGCCGCCACCATGAGGCGTGGAGAACGTCTTGTGCAGGTTGATGTGCATCACATCAAAGCCCATGTCGCCGGGACGGCATTCGCCGAGCAACGCATTGAGGTTCGCGCCGTCGTAGTACATCAGGCCGCCGGCCTTGTGTACCATCTCGGTTATCTCCAGCACACGCGGCTCGAAGATGCCCAGCGTGTTGGGGTTGGTCATCATCATGGCGGCGATGTTTGGGCCTTCTAGTTCGATTAGTCTCTTCAGGTCTTCCAGATCAACTGTTCCATTGGCGTTGCTCTTCACCTCGACGACTTCCAGGCCGCAGACTGCCGCGGAGGCAGGGTTCGTGCCATGTGCCGAGTCGGGGATGAGCACCTTTGTGCGGACGTCATTCCTGCTTTCGTGATAGGCGCGGATAACCATCAGGCCGGTCAACTCGCCGTGTGCGCCGGCACAGGGGTTCAGCGTGAACTCGCTCAGGCCTGCAAGCTCGGCAAGCGACACCTGCAGATTGTAATACACCTCCAACGCGCCCTGGCAGGTCACGGCTGGTTGCAGGGGATGCAGTCCTGCGAAAGCCTTCATGCCGGCTATCTCTTCGTTGATGACGGGGTTATACTTCATCGTGCACGAGCCGAGCGGATAGAAGCCGTCGTTCACGCCGAAGTTGTTGTGGCTGAGATTCGTGTAGTGACGCACTACCGTCAGTTCGTCGCACTCGGGCAAGCGGGCAGCCTCCTTGCGGCGAAGCGTGGCGGGCAGCTCCGCCGTTGTATGTCGTCCTTTCTTCGACAACTCGAAGATAAGGTTTCCATATAATGTCCTGTTCATGCCTTTGCCTCCTCTTCCTTAAATTGCTGAATAATCTCGACGAGTTCGTCAATCTCTTCTGTTGAGCGCTGCTCCGTGACGGCCAGCATGAGCGTCTTCTCGCCGACCTTCACGCCGGCGAGATAGCCGCTGGCGGTGCATTCGTCGAGGAGTGCGTCGAGGTCTCCCTCGTAATCCACGCAGAACTCATTGAAGAAAGGCTGTCCCGGGAAAGTATCCTTGAACTTGCCCGTCGCGATGAGTTTGTCGCGGAGACTGTGTGCGCCGGCATAGCTCATCTCTGCCACTTCGCGAAGTCCCTCCTTGCCCATGAGGCTGAGATATATCGTGACGTAGAGCGCCATGAGACTCTGGTTGGAACAGATGTTGGAGGTTGCCTTCTGGCGACGTATGTGCTGCTCGCGGGCCTGCAGTGTTCCCGGCAGCTTTCGCATCAGCTTCTCCGTGCAGGCCATGTAGCCCACGCCGGGGCCTCCGAAGGTCATGGGAATGCCGAGGCTCTGGCCTTCGCCTACAGCCACGTCGGCTCCCCACTCGGCAGGCGTCTTCAGGATTGCCAGGTCGCTGGGGTTCGCGTTTACTATGAAGATGCCTTTCTGCTCGTGAACGGCGTCGGCGATGCCTGTGTAGTCCTCGACGATGCCAAAGTAGTTGGGTTGCTGCACGATGAGTCCGGCCACGCCGCCCTCGGCGAGGGCTTTGTCGAGAGCCTTGCGGTCGAGCACGCCGCCCTCAGCAGGCACGAGCTTGATCGGGAAGCCGTGGAAGTGCGCGTAAGTCTCGACGACGCGGCGCACCTTTGGATCCACCGTCTCGCTCATCAGGACGCAGTTTGCCTTCTTGGCGTTGCCCCAAGCCATCATGGCAGCTTCCGCCGTGGCGGTTGCGCCGTCGTACATCGAGGCGTTGGCAATGTCCATGCCCGTCAGCTCTGCAATCATCGACTGATACTCGAAGATATAGTGGAGCGTGCCCTGCGATATCTCGGCCTGGTAAGGCGTATAGGAGGTCAGATACTCCGAGCGCTGAATGAGGTTCTGTACTATGCTGGGGGCATAGTGGTCGTAACACCCTGCACCGGCAAAGCAGATGAGAGGCTGCGTGTTAGCAGGTGCGGTCAGTTGTTCGAAGAAAAGTCGCAGGTCGGTCTCCGAGAGGGCTTCTGGCAGTTCATACTCTCTCTTGAAGCGCGCTGCCTCAGGCACGTCGGCAAAGAAGTCGTGGACCGACTTCGCGCCAGCAGCCTTCAGCATCTCCTGCAAGTCTTCCTCGGTGTGGGGAAAATACTTGTACATGACGTGATAACTTATTCTATTATTCGTTATGACGTAATAACGTAATGTCGTTATTTCGAGACATCAGATTGGATTACTCAGCGCAGAAGGCCTCGTAGGCAGCCTTGTCCATGAGGCCGTCGAGTTCCGAGGGGTCGGACAACTGCACCTTGATGATCCAGTTTGCGAATGCGTCTTCGTTCAGCAGCTCGGGCTTGTCCTCGAGTGCCTCGTTGACTTCGACGACAGTACCGCTGACGGGAGAAATCAAGTCGCTTGCCGCCTTGACGCTCTCCACGGCGCCGAACTCTTCGCCTGCTGTAACCTCGTCGTCCACTTCGGGCATGTCGACGTAAACCACGTTGCCGAGCTCGTGCTGGGCATAGTCAGAAATACCAATGTAACCGTATTCGCCTTCTACGCGAATGTACTCGTGTGACTCGCTGTAACGGAGTCCTTCTTCAAATTTAGCCATAATGATTACTTTTTATAATGTTTGTCGTAGAACTTTTTCTTTACTACTTTGCCTGGGAATGTCTTCTTGCGGATCTGGATGGAAAGCGGGGTGTCGAGTTTTGCGAACTCTGTCTTGACGAGGGCCATGCAGACGCTCTTGTCGACGCTGAGGCAGTGGTAGCCGGTGGTGACTTCACCGACCTGCTCGCCCTCCATGTTGAGTACGGGATAGCCATGGCGGGGGATGGCTTTGTCAGCGAGTTCGATGCCGACGAGCTTCTGCGGGACGCCGTTGGCCTTCTGCTCTGCGAGGGCTTCCTTACCGATGAACTCGGGCTTGTCGAGCTTGCAGAACATCGAGAGTCCTGCCATGACGGGGGAGATGTCGGCGCTGAGCTCGTCGCCGTAAAGCGGCAGGCCGACCTCGAAGCGCAGCGTGTCGCGGCATCCGAGACCGCAGGGCTTGCAGCGTCCGCTCTGGATGAGCTTGTCCCAAGACTGCTGGATGAACGCGTGGGAACCGTATATCTCGAAGCCGTCCTCGCCGGTGTAGCCGGTGCGGGAAACTATTATCCCCGACGGAGAACCGTCGGGCACGGTGGCTGGGGAGGCGTCGGGGGCGGCGAGGGCTTTTGCCGTGTAGAACTTCAGCTCCTGACAGGGGATGCCGAGCACCTCTTCGACGACGGCTTCGGCTTCAGGGCCCTGGACTGCGAGCTGCCCATAGATGTCGCTCTGGTGGTCGAGGCAGATGTCGAAGCCTGCTGTGTGCTCTTTCATCCAAGCCACATCCTTGTCGATGTTTGCCGCGTTGATGACGAGGAAGAAATCGTTCTCGCCCATCTTGTAGACGAGCAGGTCGTCGACCGTTCCGCCGTTGGGATAGAGCATCATACCATAGTATATTTGTCCGACGGGCGCACCGCTGACGTCGTTCGTGAAGATGTGCTGGACGTAGCGTTCAGCGTCGGGACCGGTGATGCGCACTTCGCCCATGTGACTCACGTCGAAGACGCCGCAATGCTGACGTACGGCATTGTGCTCGTCTGTGATGTTCGTGTACTGGATGGGCATGATGAATCCGCCGAAGGGCGACATGAGTGCGCCGAGTGCCACGTGGCGGTCATAGAGACATGTCTGTTTCATTTACAATTTGACAATTTACGATTTACGATTTATGTACTATTTAGTAATTTAACTATTTACTTCGTGTCTCCCCTCTCCTCAGAGAGCGGTCGGGGCTGAGGCGTCTCGCTTCCCCCAAATGAACCTTGGGTCGAGGTATTCCTGTTCTATTGCCTCGATGTTCCTGACGTCTTCCTCGGTGAGCCGGAGCGTGTCGGAGCAGAGCTTTTCCACGGCGAAGCGCTTGAACTCGTCGATGGTGAGGTCGGTGTGCTCCTTGAGGAGGGTGATGCGCTGACGCACGCTCTCGACGCCGTGCTTGTCGAGCTTCTGCCTGGGCGGCGTGATGGCCTGGAGCATGTGTCGCATGTCGGTGTCGAAGAGCATAGTACCGTGGACGATGCTCCACCCGGGGAGGTGGTAGTAGGCATTGCCCGAGACCTTACGTCCGCCGATGAGCACGTCGTTGTTCTGCGTGGAGGTGGCGTCGAGCCCAAGTTCGCGGAGCATTCCGCAGACCATTTGCATGTAGGCGCGGAAGGTGGTCTGCACCTGGTCGGAGCGCGTGATGTAGCTCATCATGACGTTTGAGCGGTCGGCATACACGCAGCCGCCGCCGCTCTTCCGACGATAGAACTCGATGCCGTGCTCGCGGCAGTAGTCGAGGTTCACCTCATTCTCGATGACCTGGTTTCTGCCGAAGATGACGGTCGGCTCCACTTGCCAGAGGAAGAGAAGACCAGCCCCCTTCCCCGACCCCTCCCCCGAGGAGGAGAGGAGTTCCGTGCCAAAGAGCCTCCCTCCTCGGGGAGAAGTATGGAGGGGGGCCGCCGCATACTCCTCCATCGCCAGATAGAAGCTGAGGCGTCGCGTTTCGTCTGAGGGCAGAGCCAAGTATGTCATGGGCGATGATACGGGTTCGTCGTGGAAACGTTGTTAGTCGCTTTGCGACTACAAAGATACGAAAAAATTAAGAATTAAGAAAGAAGAATGGTGATTTATTTCGTTCTTTTAGAAAAAATAACATAGTAGGCGGACGTCGGGCTGACACTCGGTCGCCCGGCATCACGGCAAAAGCGACTCAAGTCGTCGCCTTGGACGACTCGAATCGTTGCGTTTCGTCGGTCTATGCTACACGTGGGATGGATTGCTGCATGGCGATGCAGCAATTGCTTCGTCGCCATGCAGCAATTGCTTTGTCGCCATGCAGCAAACAATTCGATGAGTGGAAAAGGCTCGTGAGAGGTGTGGGAAAGAGCCTTGAAAGGTGCAGGGAAGGGCGTTCCCCTACTTCACCAGGACCTTGCGGCCACCATGGATGTAGATGCCCTTTGCCCTGGGGCGGGCGCTCAGACGGCGTCCGTCGAGCGTAAACCAGTCAGGCGCCGCCGTCCGGCTCTCGGCAAAGACGGGCTCGAGAGCTGTCGGGTCGGGACTCGCGTCGAGCCAGGCGAAGACCTCTCCGTAGCCGCCCGAGACGAGGTTAAGAAAGAAGCGGGTGCCTACCTCTACATGGTCGATGGGCGACAGGCTGTCGTCGATGCGGAAGTATTCGCCCTCGTCGCCGAGGTGAGCGTCGCGGAAGGACAGCCAGTTGCCGAAGGGCACCACCGTGTCGCCCCTGGAGTGGACGAACTGGATGCGGTGCTGCGGCTTCCAGCCAAGGCAGAGATTGTTGTCTGCCAATGCGCGGTGGAGGTCGAGGAAGGCCTGGAGCTGGGGCGTCTCAGCTGTGGCGGAGGCAGGCCCGGCGTTTCCGAAGTTGGCGTTGTCCTTGATGTAGGCGTAGAACTCTGGTGTGAAGAGCTTGTCGAGCTTAGCCCAGACCGAGTTGCCCGACGGTGAATAGAAGAGCTCCGCCATCTGCTGGGGCGTGTAGTGGCGACCGTTGGCGTCGAGGCCGGCCTGCAGTTGCTGGTACCACCGACTGCTCATGTCGCCCGTCGTAAGTTCTTTCGAGGCAATCCAGTCCATAATACCCGTGTCGAGGAACTGCTGCGAGAGGTAGTCCTCGATTGCGTGGCCCTGCATGTCGGGATGCGTGTCGAGCATGCCTTTTATTATCATGGGCACCACGGCGGGCAGCGTCGCCATGCCCTGTCGGTGCTTGGTCGAGGCGTCGTAGCTCGTCCCGTCGTCGGTCAGGTAATAGCGAAGCGTCTCGATGAGGTCGTAAGGTCCGTCGCCGCAGATGCTTCCGCGGAAGCGAAGCTCGTCCGAGAGGCCGTTCTCCTCAATGTGTCGGTGGACCGCCAGCGCCACGGCGCCGCCCTGCGAGTAACCGAAGCTGAAGCTGCGCCAGTCGCTCCGGAAGGCCAGCGCCCGCTCGTCGTTGACGTGCTTCTGATAGAGCCCGAGGCCGTACTCCACGCCATCGATGACCTGCTGCGCCGTCAGACGCTCCGACAGATAAGGGTGCGGACGGTGCTTGCTCACGCCATAGCCCTCGTAGTCGGGCGCGATGATGACGCAGCGCGAAATGAAGTTGTAGGCGGGGGTAAGGCCCAGCCCGTACTTTCCCTTAGCAAGCATGCCGAACAGCGTGCGTTCGGTCGTGTTCGAGCTCGATGTGGGGCACTCCCTGTCGGCAGCTATCGTGTAGTGGCTGAAGATGTGGAGCGACTCGATGCTGTCCGTCACGACAGGCTTCTTGGGCTGCCAGGCGACGAGCAGCGACGAGAGGACGACGTCCTCGCCATTGGCGCTGTGCGACGGGTAGTTGTATTTGTAGAACTTCGCATCCGAGGTCTGATGAATCAGCTCTAAGCTGTCCGACGGCTCTGCCACTTGTGCCGCTGCCCCGCTGAAGCAAAGCAGCAAGGCGATGATACCTGTAATCTTCCTCATACGATATGGGGGGATTTAGAGATGTGACGGATTGTAACGACGTCAGGACTCAATTGATGATGAATTTCTTTCCGTTGCTGATGTAGATGCCTTTGGCGCGAGGCTGTCTGCAAGGACGTCCCTGCAGGTCGTACATCGTGCCGTTCTCGCTCAGCTGACCCTCGGAAATCTCCCTGATGCCGGTACCCGCATTGAGCACCAACTCGAGTCCGCGCTTGGCGTCAATCTTGCCGTGGCCGAACTGTTCGGGTTTGGCTTCGGTAAACGTGTCGGTGCGGGCGGAGCGGCACACGATGTCCTTCACCTCGTCGGGACGGTATGGCTTCGGATTGCCTTTATCGTCTTTTTCCACGTTGAAGTGGCTCACGGCTGCCACTATATTAATGCCTGGAGCACAAATGGTGGGCACATGTACGCCATTAAGGCCGGTGCCGTAGCTGCTCAGTGGGGCAATATCGTTAAGTGGTTCGTCAATTGAGGGCATAGGTTCATCGTAGAGTGAACGCACCATAGTGTTGGTGGTATAAGCGCCTACGGAAATGCAGGAGGGCGCTGTGGCCCAGTCGTTTTGCAACATGCCATCCATGCTGCTCAGGAAGCCTGCCCTGCCCTCAGACGTCAGCTCGGCATTGAAGATGTCGAGGCCCACGCCCTGCTTGCTGCCAATGGTCAGTTCGAGGAAGTAGTCTTCTTGCAGCATACCCATACCGCAAACTTTCATGCGCACCTGGTCGGGCTCACGCGACACGCCTAAACGCAAAATGCCACTGAAGCCTTCATCCAGTGCAGGCACTCCCTCGCTGATGATGTCGGGCAGGATGCCCGTCTCGGGATTGAGCATCGGCGATTGCCATAGCGTCTTCCATTTGTTGCCGCCTTCTTTTTTGACCAGCGACAGGCGCATACAGAGGTCGGCATCCTTCGGCACGAAGCCTTCGATGTTCTCAAATTGATCCTTCATGGCAATCATTGAACGCAGCGTATCCGTGTCGCTTTCGAAATCCTTATGAAGATACAGCCGCCTGTTGCCCTCGTTGCCGGCAGAGATGACCAAAGGCACGCCCTCCTGGCAGATGGCTTCGACAGCCTCCGCTATCTCGCCCTTTCCGTTGTGAGAACCGGTGTTCGTGCCAAGGCTCATGCTCACTACCATTGGCTGCTCACGCTGTTTGGCATATTCTTTCAGGAACACGAGGCCGTAGAAAATACTCTTCGAAGAGATTATCCGGTCGATTGTCATGTTTTCATCACTTGCATCGGGAGAATAGATGGTGCACAACACGATGTCGGCATCTGGAGCCATGCCGCCGAATCCCTGGGGGCTGCGCGTTCCGGTAGCAATGGAAGCGGTGTGGCTGCCATGCTCGCCAATGGGGAAGTCCGTCGTCAGGGCAGCAATCTGCTCGGGCGTGTCGAAGACGGAGCCGGGCAGTTCCATGCCGTCGGCCGTCACTTTTCTGCCGCTTTCATCGAAAGGCGAATAGACCGCCTTGATGCGGGAGCGTCCCTCGCTGTCCTTGAAGGCAGGATGCTGGTAATCAAAGCCGCCGTCGAGGAGAGCAACTGTGATGCCCTTTCCGCTGTAGGACTTGTCGCCCACCATGCCGCGGGTGCCGTCGATGTCCGACACTCCAATCTCGCCGCGCGATATGTCGGTCAGCAGCTTGGGAGCTGGGCCGCCCGTGCCGATACGCAGTACGCCCTGCATATCCTCCACTTGCTGCAAGACGTCGAGAGGAATGGCTGCTGCCACTTGCTGCCCCAGGCGTCCCTGCAGCTTAACGCCCATGGTGCGCAAGGCATCAAGCGTCTTGTCGGCGCGCGTCTCGTCGAGTTTGATGATGGCACTCAATGTGCCGGCAGATGCAGCAGCGGCGGCTCTTGTCCGCTTCGCGACTTGATGCTTTTCCACCTGCATGCGGGCATCAAGCGTCAGTTTGTTGCTCGTCTGTGCCACCATAGACGTCGAAACGCAGAAGAGCAGAGCATTTAAGATCAGCCGTTTTTTCATAATAAATAGATAGTTATGTGATTGGTTTACTTATGAGATTCGAGGGCAGCGTCTTTAGCAAAACAGGCAGACAGCCTCTTTTTAGCTATCTGCCTGCTTGCGTACCCCGAGCCGGGGTCGAACCGGCACAGGTTTCCCTATCGGTGTTTGAGACCGACGCGTCTACCGATTCCGCCATCGGGGCTTAACCGGGTGCAAAGGTAAGAAAAAAAGTTCATAGTTCATAGTTCATAGTTCATATTTTTTTGTTTTAGTGTTCTTTTTGTGCTTTTTCACTTAATCTTTAATCTTTATTCTCTAATCTTTTTATAACTTTGTACGTGCAAAACCATGAATTATGAAGCTTCTCCTTTCGCTGCTCGGCACGTTGCCGCTCTCCGTTCTCGCCAAGACGTCTTTCCATAATATAATATATATAATGTGTGACGACATGGGCTACGGCGACTTGGGCTGCTACGGGCAGAGGCTCATCGCCACTCCCAACATCGACCGCATGGCGGCGGAAGGGATGAGGTTCACCGATGCCTATGCCGGCTGCCCTGTGAGCGCGCCCAGCCGATGCTCGTTCATGACGGGGCAGCACACGGGGCACGCGAAGATTCGAGGCAACCGCGAGTACTGGGGACGCGCTGTGCTCAGGCAGAACATGTTCGGGGAGAATGCCGACTATTACGTCATCGGGCAGGAACCCTACGACATGACGCAGCCCATCATACCCGAGCTCTTCAAGGCGAAAGGCTATCGCACGGGCATGTTCGGCAAGTGGGCAGGAGGCTACTGGAACTTCGACTACCCCGACACCTACGCCCGTCTGCCCGACGGCAACACGGACACAAGCCGGAGCCGAGAGAGCTCGTCGTGCTCCCTGCCCAATCTCAGAGGCATCGACTGCTTTTATGGTCCCGTCTGCCAATTCCAGGCGCACAGCTATTTCCCCAATTTCCTGAACCGATACGACCCGGAGGGACGCGGCGACACGCACCTCGTGGCAGAGGTCTTGGAGCAAAACATCAAGTGCAAGACCCTCTCTAACTCCCCCTTAAGGGGGAGGACTGGGGAGGGGCTTCCTATGCAGACCGCCCTCAATACTCAGCCGACCTCATCCATCAATACGCCCTCGAGTGGCTCGACCGACAGACGAAGGACGAACCTTTCCTCGGTATCTTCACCTACACCTTGCCGCATGCCGAGCTCTGGCAACCAAGGGACTCTATCGTCGAACGCTATCACGGCGTCTTTCCTGCCGAGGAGGAACGCTCCTATCGCACTGATGCAGGCAGCTGGTACTACGGCGGCAACGACAAGCACGCGCAGTTTGCGGCGATGATAACACGCCTCGATGCCTACGTCGGCGAGATACTCGCAAAGCTCCGCGACAAGGGACTTGCCGACAACACGCTCGTCATCTTCACCAGCGACAACGGTCCGCACGAGGAGGGTGGCGCCGACCCGGGCTTCTTCGGACGCGACGGCAAGCTGCGCGGCATCAAGCGAAGCACCTACGAGGGCGGCATCCGCATCCCCTTCATCTGCTGGGGCGCAGGCATACCACGTGGCACCGTCAGCAATCACCAACTTGCCTTCTACGACCTCATGCCGACCTTCATGGAGTACAGTGGCGTCTTCTCGAAGCGGGAAATACGGGAGCACAGCCAGCAGACCCTCTCTGACTCCCCCTCAAAGGGGGAGAACCAAAGGTCAGCGACCGAAGGGAAAGCTAACTCCCTCCCTTTAAGGGAGGGCTGGGGAGGGTCTTTTGACGGCATCTCCTTCTGTCCCACCCTGCTCGGCAAGCCCCAAAAGCAACGCCGGCACGACTTCCTCTATTGGGAGATGAGCGACGGCCCGACGCAGGTCATCGGCGTCCGGCAGGGCGACTGGAAGCTCGTCGTCAGCCAGGGAACGCCTTTCCTCTACGACCTCTCGACAGACATCCACGAGGACCACGACCTCAAAGACCGCTTCCCAGACAAGCTCGCCGAGCTCATCGGCATTGTCCACCGCGAACACATCGACAGCCCGCTCTTCCCCATTAACCTTCCATAAAGACCATAAACAAGAGGATGTGCCAGTTCTGACACATCCTCTTGTCGTTTTCTTACGCTTTGAAGCGTTGGCTCCAAAGGTTATTCCTGGTCAGCCATGAGGTTGAGGACGTAGGTGTAATCGGCCACATCGACCTCGCCATCCTTATTGACGTCGCCCGAGACGGAGTAGCTATCGTCGGCCATAAGGTTGAGAATGTACGTTGCGTCGGCCACATCGACTGCACCGTCGCCGTTGGCATCGCCGGGCGTTCCGAAGCCGCAGAGCAGGGCATAGTCGTCGCGCTCAACCTGCCACTGGAGCAGAGGCCAGCCATTACCGATGACACCATTCTCGTGCCAGCCTTGCCACTTGCTTGCGATATCGCATATCTCCTCCTGGTTTTGAACACCGAAATAGAGGAAGTTCTGCGTGCTCGTTCCGTTCTCATCGCCAAAGGCTGCCGTGGCCTGGCTCTTGTTGAACCTGCCTGCTGAGTAGCTGTTGATGACGGTCAGCCCTTCGCTGCCGACTCCAATGAAGTCGCCGATGAGACCGTCACCGCTGACGTTGGCGTTGGCATAGACATTGACGACAGTTGCCTGGACGGCGTTGCCTGCGATGGCACCAGCAGCACCAGCGGCCGTGAGCTGGCCGTTCACGTAGCTCTCGCTGACGTTGGCGGGATTCTCTTCTGTGCCGAGCTGGCCGGCCAGGATGCCCGCGTTCTGTGCATTGCCGCCATCGACGCTGACATTGTAGAGGCCGAGGCTCTTGACTGTGCCAGCCAATGCGCCGAAGAGGCCAGTCTCGAACTCATTATCCTTGTTGGCAGGAACGGTGAGATTCATGATGACGTGTCCCGTGCCGTCGAGGGAGATGGCTTTGCCGTAGCCCTCTTCGTAACTGTTAGCATAGAAGGTGCTGTTTATGGGCCACCAGCCTTCGCCCTGCATGTCGATGTCGGCAGTCAGCTTGGCGTAAGTCGTCTTGCCGTCAGCCATACGGTCGCGCAGGCTCTGCAGGTCAAACTTGTTGGCAATCTGGAAGGGATTGCTCTCGGTACCGTTGCCCTTCGTGTCGAGCAGCGTAGCCTTCATGCTGGCCTTGTCCATGTCGAACTCGATGAGATACTTGCCGGCAGGCGAGATGCGCCAAGTGCGGTCGAGGCCACGCACGAGGTCGGTCACCTCCTGTCCGCTCTGGAGCTCGAGGTATTGCTCTTCGCTGCCATAGCGCGCCTCGGTCCAACTGCTGCGAGTCGTCTGGCTGTAGTTCACCATCTCCTCAGTGCTGCGGCATGTCATGATGCCGAACGAGCAGAAGGGATTGCTGTTGTCGTTCACGAGGTCCACAACGCCGACGTACTTGCCGCTGCCAACATGCTGCAGGGGTACTTGCTCGTCGTTCTTCCAACGCATCAGGCTGCCCTGGCGATTGTTAAGCGTACCCGTCACAAACACTGCGTTGTCCCAATTGTACTCGTCCTGTAGGGCGAAGTCAACGGTCATCTTGTCGAGGTCGAGCACAACGTTATAGGTACCGTTAAGCGCCTGGAAGTCGCTGCCACCCTCCTGCACGTCGAAGCGATGGCGTCCGGGTGTGATGAAGCTGCGCGTGCCGTCGGTGCTCTTGTAGATAGTGTTGATGCGACGGAAGTAGAGGCCTGCACGCTGGTAACCGCCAATGCGACGGCTGCGGTCCTGAAGGGTCACGGTACCCACGAACTGGCCCTGTGCGTTCATTTTCAACGGATAGAGCGGGCACATCTGAGCGTAAGGCCATTCGCTGTTCTCGCTGTTCTCGTCGTAAAGGTCGCCCTGAACATAGACTACGCCACCGATGGCGGGATTCGTCATCAGCTCGGCGATTTTCTGTTCGGCTTCTTCGTCGGTCAGTGTGCCATTGATGACGATTCCCTCGAGTTCGTTATAGACTTCTATCATCTGGTCTTGCTGATTGCCAGGCTCGAGGCCGTCGGCCATGTCCGAAGCAAACAGCGCAATCTCGAACAAGCGCTTATAGACGTCCACGCTGGCAGGAACGGCTGCAAACTCGGCATTCATCTCCTCGATGAGCTTCAGCTGCTGCTCTGTGTCGGCAGTCCTGGCTTGAGCTATCTTGCTGCGGATGGCATCGATATGCGACTGGCTGAGATAGTATTCCTGATCGTAACGCTGCTGGTCGATAAGCTCTACGCGCTCGCTATACTGGTCGAGGATGGCATTGATGGCATTGCTGCTCTCGCCCAAGTAAGTGAGGCGGAAGTTGCCCCAGATGGTCAGGTTCTTGTTACGCCAAGGGGTATCGCCGTTGCGGATGCCGATGGTGAGCTTGCCACCCTTCACGATGCCGTAGGCCGTCTGTTCGTAGCGCTTACCGTTGAACGCGAAGCTGGCCGTGTATATGTTGTCGGGCACGAAGTATCCGTCACCCTCCTCTGTATCGATGTCCACGCTGCCCGTCTGCTCACCGTTGTGCGGAGCGGTCTCGTCATCAGTGGCATCGTAGCGGCAGTTGACGCCGTTCTCTGCATCTGCATAGCTGACCTTGTCGGCATAGACACTCAGCACGGGCGTCTGGAAGTCGTTAACGAAGAGCTGAGCGGGGATGACGTCCGTGCCGTCGATAAGGCCTTCGTGACCTTGCCCCGGACGATGGAAAGCCTGAGCTGTGAGGGCGTAGATGCCGTCACTGAGGCCTGTTATCTCCTGGCTGACCTCGAACGCCATATTATAGGCGGCAGCCACGGGGAAGACGTCAGTGAAGCCTCCGTTGTGCACCATGTTGTAGCCGCTCTCAGTGCGACCCTCGGTGACGGTCCAGCCATTCCAAGCCTCAGCATTGTCGAACTTGGGGTTGACGATAAGAGAGGTCAAGTCGGAGCCCTCGGCAGCGCTGCTCAGGATTGCCGTCTGGAGAAGCTGCTGCGCAAAGGTAGTCTCAGCTGCGAGTTGCTCAGCGTTGAGCAGACGCGTATTCATTATATATAAATATGTACCGTTGGGGAAGTCGGCGGATGGCGCAACCTCTTCTGTCAGGTAAGTCTCGAGCTTGTCGGCGTCATCGCCTTGGAGGTCGTCGCGGCTCTCCCATTCATCAATGATGGATTGAACGGCAGCAGCATAGCTCTCGTAAGCAGCCACGCTGAGCTTGATTTGGTCGGGTAGACGGCTTGCCTGGTCGGCAGCGTCGAGGATGGCACTGGTCTCGGTGAGGCTCTCGGCGCCTTCCACGATGTTGCTGTAAGCCTCCTTGAGCGACTCCTGTCCCATGACTTCTTCGAGGTCTTGGGCATCGTCGGCAATCTGCTGAGCGATGAGGGCGTAGGCTGCGGCATCGTTGCCGACGTACTCTATGCGGACGCGGTCGATGACGCTCCAGGCGTTGGCGGTATTGATTTGATTGCTCAAGCCAATACGTAGCGTGCCGTCGGTAACGGCGAGGTAGAGCGGCTTGTTCCAGTAGTGGCCCTTCGCCATATAGACAGCAGCAGCGGCGGTGTTCGAGGGAACGAACTGGCCGTTTGACAACTGCACTTCGCCCACGCCGTCGTTCATCTTGGCATCCTTGCCGTCGGCTGTGATGTCAACAAGACGGCGAGCCTGGCGCTTGCCGGCACTCTCGGCATAGTAGTAGGTGTTGCGCATCATGTCCTCCACAAAGTTGTCGTACGCCTCGCTGTCAAGAGCGGCAGCACGGCTGAAGCCCTGCAGGCGCAGCTTATAGACGCCGTTCTCGAGGTCGACGATATCCTGATGCGTGTCGAACGTCTTGCCTGCCTGCTCGGCCACGCCATTGCTGACAGCGAACTCATTACCCGTCCAGAAATTGCTGTCGTTGGTGAAGTTGGCGTTCTTGATGATGGCAAGGAAGCCCGTGTAGTTGGGGTCCTCCTGTCCGCAGACGGAGCAGAAGCCGTCTTCAAACTTATGAGCGGGGATGACGACTTCGTCGTTGTTGGAATATGTCATGCCGGACGGGTCGACTGTGCCGTCGCAGAGCATCTTTCCCTTAGGGAAGACCTGTGCGTGACCATTGGAGAAAGGCAGGGGCTGGTCGTCGACCGCAGCGCCATTGTCGAGGTTCTGGTACCACGCAATAGTGCTCTGGTCGCCGTTCAGCTTATAGCAGAGCGAGCCGTCCATAATCTCGTCGTAGCTGATAAGAGCCACCTGCTGCTCTACCTCGCTTGTGCAGTAGTTGTTTGAGAGGTGGCCGTCGGTGACGCGTGCAAAGTAGAGGCCCTTGCCCTCGCTGTAGCCCGTCACTTCGCTGCAGCTCCAGCAGTTGCTGCCGCCTTCGATGGCACCGGTGCTGAAGCAGTTCTCGATGAGGAGGGTCGTCTGGCTGCCCGTGTTGCCGCCGAAGATGCCTGCTGCCTGTACGCCGGTGGCATAGACATTGCCCATGTTGCCAAGGTTGCGGAGCGTGACGTTGCCTGCCATCTGGTTGGTGCCGCCCACGAGGGCTACGCATTCGCCATAAGCATTGATGGAACAGGTCTCATCAAGCAAGAGGTTCTCGATGAGCGCGCCGTTGCCGCAGCGACCGATGAAGCCGACGTAGTTTGCATCGGCATTGATGTGCAGCTCGCTGATACGGTGCTGCTGTCCGTCGAAGTGGCCGCGATAGGGGTTCGTGCCGTTGCCGATTGGTTCGAACAGATCGCTGTAGTCCATCATGTTGATGTCGTCGGTGAGACGTGCGTTCCAACCTGAGTTGCCGAACTCGTTGACCATGCGAGAGAACCAGTAGAGCTGGCTTGCATTGCTTATCATGCGGAAGTCGTCGACAAGGGGAGCATAGTCGGGGTTGCCGCTGCCGCAATTGATGCAGAAGCCGTCCTCGTATTCGTGAGGCGGAATGGTGCCGCTCGGCGAGTTGCTGTAGCCATTGACATCAATAGGCGTGCCGTCGCAGTTGAGCTGACCGCCGGCATAAACCTGGCCGCCATCTATATAATAAGGTACAGGATAAGCGTCCGTGCCGAGGCGTTGGCTCCATGTGAGCGTGCTTTGGTCGCCGTTGAGCGTAAAGCAGAGTTCGCCGCTCGAGAGCGGTTCGTCGGTCAGCCAGTCGCCATCGGTGCCCTGATGTCCTGCGCCCTGGTCGTCGAAGTCGGTAAAGTCGAAGCAGTTGGTCACCGCCATCGTGCCCGGTTCGTAGCGAATGAGCTGGCAATAGTAATCAAATTTGTTGCCAGCCATGTCAGCACCCGTGATGGTTCCCAAGTTGACGCAATTCGTAATGGAGCTGCCACCTTTGTTAATCCATGCACAAAAAGCAGTGGCAGGCGCACCAGTAATCGCGCCTGTGTTGAGGCAGTTCTTCAGCTGGATAGTGGGATAGCCGCTCTGACCTACGCCGAGGATGCCGGCTGCCGAACCGCTGGTGGCCGTGATGGTTGCCTCGTTCACGCAGTTCTCTATGATGAGAGGCGTTTCGGTATCAACTTGCGCTGCGCCTGTGATGCCGCCGATGCCGGAGGGGCCTGTCACGGAGCAACTGCTGTCGATGATAAGGTTGCGAATGACGGTGCCGCCGCGAATGACGCCGAAAAAGCCTTGGAAGTTGCTCGTGCCGTCAATGACCATGCCTTTGATGCGGTGGCCCTGTCCGTCGAACGTGCCGTTGTACTTGTAGGTTGTGTTGAGGCCGATGGGCGTGTGTGCATTTACTGTGCCCTGATAGTCGATGTCGGCAGTCAGCATACCTTTGATGGTAACCTGATGAGCGTCATTGACCATCGCAGCGAACCACTCGACGTCGGCCACGCTGCCCAGTTCGAGGAAGCCGTCGGCGTTTGGCGTGATGTGGTCTTGCATGAGCGTTCCGCAGACGGAGCACCAGCCATCGACGTCGTTGTGCTTAGGAGCCGGCGAGCTGTTCGTGTTGCTGTAGGTGACGTCACCTATGGCAACGCCAGCGCAATTCACTTCGCCCACGGCGTAGACCTGTTTGTGCGTGTCGAAGGGCACGGGGAAAGCGTCGGTGCCTAATGTCTGATACCAGTTGATGCTGGTCTGGTCGCCGTTTGCCTTGAAGCAGAGCTCGCCGCTTGCCACCATGTCGTAGGTGACGTAGGTGCAGCCGCCGGGCGCTGTCGCTGCATCGGCGTCCTGCTGCAAGCAGTAGCAATTGGTGAAGGAAGCACGGTCGGCGGGATTGCCCCACGAGAAGGTGTTCATGGTCTCTGCCTCCTCGATGGAGATGCAGTTGGTGTAGGAGATGGACTTGCCGCCCGTCACCCATCCCACGAAACCGTGATTGTAGCCCTGATTGCCCTGCACCTTGATGGCAGAGATACAGTTGCGGAAGGTGGCGTTGCGC
>CACXLY010000075.1 GCA_902768605.1 uncultured Bacteroidales bacterium | reverse complement strand
CATAATTCATAATTCTTAATTCTTAATTCAGCGCGGTAGCAAATTCTTCATTCTTCATTCTACACTCTTCATTCCTTTTGCCCGGATTTGGCTGCAAAAGCTATTGTCCTTTAACTTCCCCCAAAATCACAACATTCGAAACTTAAACCATTTACCATTTTTCTCCCCTCTCCTCGGAGAGGGGCTGGGGGGGAGGCTTTTAGTCTCCTACTGCCTTCATGTATTCCTGCCAGAGCGCGTCGGTCGTGTTCTCGGGCTTGTCGCCGAGGATGTGCTTCATGGCTTTGTCCCAACTCCATGGCTTGAGTTCTACGGCGCTGCGATTGAACTTGCGGATGAAGTCCTTGTCCTTGTTGAGCTGCAGCCAGTAGAGGAAGTAGCCGGTCACGCGATAGCCCTTGCGCCAGGTGTCGCCACGGGTGCGGTCCTTGCTGCTGAAGTCCTGGTCGAAGCATCCGCAAGCCACGCGAACAGCATCGGCAAGGCCTTCGATGAAGAGCCAGTATTCGCTCTTGTTGTCGTACTCACCGCAACCTTCTGGCGAGAGCTGGTAGGCATGGGTAAGCTCGTGATAGAGGACACCGCGGGTCTCGTAGTCAAGGCGCAAAGTGTCGTTGCCGGCAAAGCAGCGTTCTATCCAGTTTGTAGAGTAACGGATGCCGACATAGTCGCCGCTGCCGTATTTCTCGCTGATGCCGTTATAGTCCTTGATGGTATAGACGATGCGCTTCAGACGAGGCACATTCGGGTCTTTCGGTCCCCAATAGAGCGTCTGCAGCACGCGAAGGGCATTCTCCTGAATATAAGGAGCAGGGTTGGGGATGATGTTATGGTAAATCTTAGAACCTTCGCTTTCGGGAGCTTCGTCGTGGAATTCAACGTCTCCGGGGTTGTAGCCTTTCCACTTCTTCTCCACCTTGATGGGAGCGTGGTACTTAGTTGCCTTGTAGATGGCTTGAGCCTGGCTGCCGATAGCGAAAGCGGCAGCAACGATGAGTGTGAGTGTGCGTTTCATTTTGTTATTCTGAAATATGTTGATAAAAAGTATTGCGGCTGCAAATGTATGAAAAAATGTTTAGAGTCGATTCTTTCGGGCTTAGAGTTTATACTTATTTAAGATTTAAGCGAGGTTTATTTCCGGATGACTTCGCGCAGACATCTCAGCCGAGTTTCGTTCGGCAGAGAGTGCGCGCTCGTGGTCTTCCAGCTGAACGGCGAGTCGAGCTATCTGCATCATTGTCTCGCTTCGCTGCTTGGTGAGCGTCTGCTGCTTTGCTGCGATAGTCTCTTGTATGTCAGGCGATTGAGCGCTACAACGCCCGTCCTCTGCTTCGAGGGCAATGATGCGGCTGTTCAGGTCCTCCACCTTTGCCTGACACAACAGCATGTCGGTGTTGATTTGCTTCAAGTTGCTGCGAATCTTGCTCCAATCCTTGCCGTCGGCAAAGACTTCGTCGAGTTCGCCCAACTGGACAGGCGGGTGCTGCAGGTTGAAGGCGTGCATCCAGAGGTCGAGCTTCTCATTGAGCTGAGTCTGTTCTCCTTCGAGCCTGTCGATGTGTGCCAGGTAGTAGTCGTGACGACCCTGAGTGATGTCGTTGTCGTGACGGATATCGTCCATCCTGCTGCACTCGTTCTCGTATTGTTCCTGCGCTGCTTTCACGGCTTGTAAATGCTTTTGATGCAACGTCTTGGCATCGCGCTCCGGAATCATTTGTTGATATGCCTTTGCATTCTCAGCCTTCAGTCCTTTGATGTCTTCTGCCCGCTTTTCTGTGACTTGCAAAGAGCGGGCGAGCGACTGCAGTTGCGACCTCATGCCTTCGAGGTTGGCAAGCTCCACATCGAGGGCAGCCTGCCTTGCCGTAATCTCCTGTTCGGTAGCAAACCAGTCGGTGCTGAACTTCTGAATCTTCTCGTAGAGCTGTTCCGGCGCTTTTTGCCAGACAGCATACCAGTCCTTGATGGTGATGGCAGCCTGCATGTTCTCGTAGATACGCGTGAACTGCTTGTTGGTGCTTTCCAGCTGGTTGCCCGTCTGTTCCACCTCTCTGCTGAGCACTTGCAGGCCCGTATTGAGTTCGCCCAAGCGGACATTAATCTCGCTCTTCTTCTGTTCCAGCTTCTGCAGCTCCTCGCTTATCTTGGCGATGCTGCTTTGGTGGAAAGTGAACGTCTCGAGTTCCTTCTCAGCCTTCTCTGCATCTCGGCTGACGTTCTCAATGAATTGCCTCAACATGGATGTCCTGGCAGCGAGATTCGTGCTCTCAGAACATTCTGCGAACGTCGGGTCAAGCTGCGCATAGAGTTTCCACTCCAGCACATCCTCGTTCTGACGGATGCGGATGGCGTTGAGGGCTTCCTCTTCGGCGCTGAGCTGCCCCTTTGCCGTTGCCAGTTCTGCCTGCATCTCGGCGAGTTGCTGCTGCTTGGCATTCGACTCAGAGGCAAGCAGCTCGTAGTCCGTCTTCATCTGTCCGATGAGTTTGCTCTGGTCGAGCATCGTGTCGCTGTGATAGGGGTGATGCGTGGCGCCGCAGACGGAGCAGCTGACGCCCTCCTTGAGGTCAGCCCTGAGCTGGATGATGTCCTGTCCCTTGCTCAGCAAGTAGGTGTATTCCTTCTCCTTACAAAGCCGCTGAGCCTTGCCCGCCTCAGTCTCAAGCTCGCGCACGCCGTCCTCCAGATGCTGTATTTGCAGGCGCAGAGCCGTCACCCGCTTGCTCCTCTCCTCGATGCTCTCGTAGCCAGTGCTGATGCGCTTCCAGAGCGACAAGGCAGAGAGCAGCTGTTGCCTGCGCCCTTTCAGCATCAGGGCGCGTTCCTGAAGCATCAGACCGTCCTGTCCCTGAATATAGGAGCGGTGCATGCTCAGCTCCGCATCTGCCGTCTCTGTCTGCGAGACGACGTCCTGAAACTGCCCGAAAGCTTTGCCCAGCAACTCGTTTTCCTCGTTCTGACGCTTGATGGCATTCTGACGTTTCAGTTGGAGGTCGGCACGGCGTTTGTTCCTGTCTTCCAAATGCTTGAGCTGCAGGAGTATTGCTTCGCTGTGGAGCAGCATGCTCTCGTGAATCTCCATGCCCTGATGCCTTGTGCGAATCTTTTCCAGCTCAGCGGCAAGCGCAGCCGTCTGCCTCTCCTTCTCGCTAATGAGCGATGAGAGCGCCGTCATCTCCTCCTTTACCTTATTATTATAGTCGAGCAGGAAGGCCGTTTCAGCTTCGAGCGACTCGTTAGCGCCCGTCAGCTGATAGGCCGAGCAGACGTGGTCGAAGGTGTTTTGCAGGGTGACGGTGGCATTCTTGAGCACCTCCCGTGCCTGCCCCTCGCGCTTCTCCTGGTCAATCATCTTCTGGCGGTTCTCGTCCGTCTCGCGCTCCAAGATGCTCAGTCCGCGCTTGTCCCTGCCTATCTGGTCCTTCACGACAGCAAGCTTCTGGTAGGTGCCGTGGATGCCCTCGAAGAGGTCGTAGCGGTCCAGCATGGCCGCATCTTTGGCAAAGATGGCTTTCTGCTTGCCAAGTTCGAAGAGACGCTTCTTCTCGCGTTCCAGTATCATGTTCGTTTCGTTGAAGCGCCTCAGCCATTGCTGCTGAGCCTTAAGGCGTTCCAGGCTTTCCTCCAGTCCCTGCAACTTCGTTTCCGCCAGTCGCTTGGCATCCTTGACGCGCTGAAGCTGCGTGGAGTTCAGGATGCGGGCATCGCGCCGTCCCGGCGTATTGTCCGTAGTGTCCTCGATGATGAAGTTGATACCGCCCTCTGCGGGAGCCCCAGCAGCCTCCCGGGGCTGACTCTCTTGCTCCACCGGCTTCTGCTCGTCCCTATCTTTCCTTTTGAAGAAATTCATGCGTGATTCGATATTATAGGGGTTGTAGGCTCTTGATGCCTTGCCCTTTAGAAATTTGAAATTATTTGTTTTGAATTAGCAAAAAATGTTTTGCGCCTGCAAAGGTACGAAAAAATCCCCTATCATGTATATGATTTGCCATAAAAAGTTAGAAAGACACTCCAGAATTTCCCACACGAGGGAACCGCTTTTCCTACACGTGGGAATTGGTTTTCCCACACGTGGGAAGTCGCTTTCCCTCGTGTAGGAATTGCTAATGCCTCATTTGTGCATGCAAGAGGTGAGGTTTCGTCTTCGTCTAAGCGAAGCAAAGCAATGAATAGATTATTGCCAACGTTGGAGGTCGATGCATGGGCGCCTATCGGAACGTCACTCCACCCTTTTAACGGACATTTTGAGGGATGGGGACACGTGATTAGCGGACTGAGCATTAATGCCGGCAGCAGCGATTGTCAGGGCTTGTTCGGCTATGTGGCAGGAGGTTCCATCCACGAGGAGCAGTTCTCCTTGGCTACGAAAAGAGAGACAACCAAGTGCCCGTTTTTCGGATTTGACGTGACCGATTGGAGTGATGAGCACGGAATGAACTATTTCAATAAGGTGGTCGGGTGGCGCGTTTCAGTGCCCAGAAGATGCTGCTAACAGTAGCCTGCAAGGCAGTTTAACGAGCATCGATGTGGACCCGCAAGTGACCATGACCCGCAGAGGCATGGGCGAGGTGCTTAATGACACAATCAGTGGCAAAGATTTGAGGGACGTCGGTAAATTACAAAATTTTTTGGATAAAGCGTCAAGCGATGTCTTTTCCGCTACAGTCGAGGCTGCTGCCACATATACAAAGATAATCCTCACGCCAACTATCGACCTGACATGGGATGTTCATAGCGACGAAGCGGCAAGCTCTTCTTTCTAGATTGAACATGTTCAATCTAGAGACAATAATAATTCATAAAGCAGAACGGCCGACGCTACACGTGAGAAATGCTGATGCTTCACGAAGCGATTGCAGCATCATGAATGTGACGTTTGAAACATACACGTGTAGTCCGGCATTTACCAACGTTTCATCGGCCCATTAGAAACATGTAGTAGGGCAGTTAGAAACATGTCGCCGGGCTGTCAGATAAAGCCTGAATCATGCTCGTTATGACAAAATCGTACACGAAATTGTTAAAACCGACTCCCTCATGCGTGATAATCCAAACAAAATGTTTATCTTTGTATTCAAAAACTGAAACATCATGCATGTCACATATAGTGGATTTGCGCAGTCGGAGGATATGCAGCGCGAGGAGCTGATACGCAAGATAGAGGCTTCCGTGAAAGGCATGTCCTTACGGGAACTGGAGGCTTTGTATTACGAATTGAGTACTAAAAACTACATAAACGAACGGTTATGATACTATCAACGACCCCGCAGATTGAAGGCCATCCCATTCGCGAGTATAAGGGAGTGGTGACAGGAGAAACTATTATCGGTGCTAACGTGCTCAAGGATTTCTTGGCTGGAATCCGCGACTTCTTCGGCGGACGTGCCGGCAGCTATGAGAAGGTTCTTATCGAGGCCAAGGAAACCTCCCTTCGCGAGATGATGGACCGCGCTCAGGTCATGGGAACTGGTGCCGTCGTGGGCATCGATATCGACTATGAAACCATCGGAAGCGGGCGGCTCTATGCTTATGGTGGCCACAAGCGGAACGGCAGTAGTTATCTGACTGAATGAAAAGGACTATCATAACATTCTTTGCGGTTCTGCTGGCCGCATGCGCCGAGGCTCAGACTGCGCTTAAAAAGGTCTATAACGAGGACATCAATCCCATCGAGCAGATTGACGGGGCTCTCGAGAAGGCGAAAGCGGAGGGCAAGTTCGTGGTCTGTCAGGTGGGTGGCAACTGGTGTCCGTGGTGCCTCAGGTTTGCTGACTTCATCTCAAAGGATACGGCCATCAGCAAACTGATTGACGAGAACTTCGAGTACATCCACGTCAACTACAATCCGCGTAAGTCGGAGAGTGAGGAAAAGCAGCAGCAGATGGCGGCCCTGATGAAGAGGCTCGCGGGCTGCGGCCGCTTCGGGTTTCCCGTCTTCGTGGTCCTCGATGGCGAAGGCAGGTTGATTCACATTCAGGACTCGAGCTTTCTGGAAGAGGGGCAGGGCTACAATCAAGAGAAAGTGCTGCGCTTCTTCAAGAACTGGACGCCAAAAGCGGTGAAATAATATGAAGAGAAGTTAAGATTAGGAGTTAAGATTAGGAGTTAAGAAGAGAAGTTATGAGGAGCCGATACATTTGGCCCACCATAACTCCCCATTATAACTTCCCATTATAACTTCCCATCATAACTTCCAAAACTTGAATATTGAAATATGAAGATTGAAAATATGAAGCGTATCGGGCATATTCTGTTGATGTGCATTGTGTTGCTTTCGGCCATTGCCTGCGCCAATGCGAAGAAGCCTATTCGTGGCGTCATCATTACCGGGCAGAACAACCACAACTGGCCCGTCAGCCATCAGGCTATCAAGATGACGCTGGAGAACTCGGGGCTTTTCAGCCTCGATGTGGCGGTTTCTCCCAAACAGGGAGAAGACATGTCGGACTTCTCCGTGGACTTCGGCAAGTACAAACTTGTGGTCTTGGACTATAACGGAGACGGCTGGTCGGCTGCCATGAATGCCGCTTTCATGGACTATGTGCAGCGAGGCGGCGGAGTGGTGGTTTACCATGCTGCCGACAATGCCTTCACGGACTGGCCTGCCTACAACGAGATGATAGCCCTCGGCGGCTGGGGAGGAAGGAACGAGGCATCAGGGCCCTATTTCTATTGGAAGGATGGAGCATTGCAGGCTGACACATCTCCCGGAGGCGGAGGCTCTCATGGCTTCAGGCACGAGTTTGTGCTCAATTGCCGTGCTGCCTCGCATCCCATCACCAAGGGGTTGCCTGCCCGATGGAAGCATGCTACCGACGAGCTGTACGACAGGATGAGAGGTCCCGGCGGCATCAAAGACTTGCTCTACACGGCCTATTCTTCCACGGAACAGCGAGGCTCGGGGCGCGAGGAACCGCTCGTCTTTACAGTCAAATATGGCAAGGGTAGGGTGTTCCACATCATGCTTGGTCATTGCGGAGACAGCCTGGACGACAATCCTGCCATGCAATGTGCAGGCTTCCAGACGCTCCTGCTTCGTGGCTCGGAATGGTGTGCAACGGGAAAGGTGTCGCAACCCGTCCCAAGCGATTTCCCCACCGAAGACAAGGCCTCGCTCCGCCTGAACTATCGTCCGAATTAGTAAGGCAGGTAGCCTTAATCCTTTATCTCCATATTAAAGTTGTCAAAGCGAGCCCGTCCGCTGTTACCATAGCAGAAGAGGCCTACGCGGATGCCTTTCCAATGGCCATTGTGCATTGGGAATGAGTCGCCTGCCGGCAGGAAAGTCTTGCCGTCAAGGCTGTAATAGAATTGGTGGGTGTGCTGGAGGCAATCATTCTTGACGCGTAGGTACATGCGTTTGAAGCGGCCTTCCTTCACCATGGTTCGCTGACCGTCAGATTCCACAAAGATACCTTCTGGGCTTATGCCTATGCCGCGAAACTCTCGTCCTGTGCATGCCAGTCCCGCGAAGCAATCGCTGCGAATCTCCACCTTGGTTGTACTCTCACAGACATATCCCATCACCTTTTGCATGAGCATGTTATGGCTCTCCTTTATTGAGGCGGCAGGTTGAGCGATGAGTGTCAGAAAGCCCTTGCGCTCTGTCAGACTCCAATAGTTGTCCCAAGGATTATGGTTCCATTGCCATTGCAGTCCTAATGGCCCTGAGAAGTCGTCATCGGTCTGAGGCAGAGAGCGACCGGATGATGGGATTGGTTTCTGCCAGGAGCTGACGGGTTCTCCTATGCCGTTGCCGTCCTTGTCAATTCCCATCAAAGGCCATTCGTCCAGCCATCGCGCCGGTTGCAGATGAAGCACTCTGCCGCGTTCCGGCGTGTCTTGGAAATGGAAGAACCACCATGTGCCATCGGGAGCATCGACTAACGAGCCTTGATGAGGGCCGTTGATTTCTGTGGAGCCTTTTTCCAATACAATACGTCGCTCGTAGGGACCATAGATGTTTTTGGCTCTGAGTACTGTCTGCCAACCTGAGCTGACGCCACCTTCCGGAATGATGAGATAGTAATATCCGTTGCGTTTCAGCCACTTCGTACCCTCTGCCACAGGACCTCTATAGACCGTTACGCCATCGTCGAGCAACTCCCGACCATCTGCTGACATTTTATGCACGATGATGGGACCTGCACCATGCTGACTGCGTCCCAGATAGGCTTGTCCGTCATCATCCCAAAATGGGCAAGGGTCTTCCCATTTCCCAACACGTTTCACCAGATACAACGGCTCCCAAGGACCATTGGCATTGGTGGCTGTCGTCATGTAGAGACCTTCATCTGGCGTGCAGAAATAGACGTAGAACCGTCCTTCGTGGTAGCGGATGGCAGGTGCCCATGAACCGCCACCATAGTGCTGGTTGTCGTTCCACCCTGGCTCATCTATGCGGTTATAAATCTGGCTGATATACCGCCAATTGACCATGTCGTCAGATTCAAGCACCTGCATTCCCATGAAATGAAAGTCAGAAGCTACCATGTAAAACTTCTCTCCCACACGAATGATGTCTGGGTCGGAGAAGTCGGCATTCAACACAGGATTCGAGTATGTGCCGTCGTTCATGTCTCCCCAAGATGTAGGCTTGCCAACCGTCTGAGCGTTGATGCCCAGACCCATGGTAAAAGTCAACAAGACGAGTGTCGTGGTGGTGCTGATTGCTTTCATATCTAAGTCTTTTTGTGGGATTCAGGTGCTGAAGAAGACGCCTATTGTGAGGCCATGTTAAAACTTGATGATATACGGATATGATGCGGCCTCTCTGGCAATGTATTCCTTTTGGGGACAGCCTACTACGACAAGATAAAGCTTTTTGATATTGCCAGGATTCGTGTAGCGAAGCGTTTTCTTATGTTCTGAGTTGACATCAAGATAAGTAGGGTTGTTTGCTTCGTCGATAGCAACAAGTCTGTATCGATAGCCTACGTTGTCCTCTTTGGAAAGTCCTTGGAAGCGCACTTTGACGTCCTTGCCTGCAGGGGGTAGAGGTATTTCGTCCACATTGAAGCCATAAGTTTCAGGCACATTGACGGGCTTCTTCCATCCGCCAAGCGTGTCTGTCAGTTCGCTCTGCAGTTCGCAGGCATAGCGCGCGCTTTCCTTGTGCTTGTCTGGAAAGTCAAAGGTGATGAGACGACTGTAGCAGTCGAGCAGTTCATCGCCCATCTTCTTCACATCTACCTGATACATGCGCATATAGGTCTGCACGAAGTCCTCTCCCTGCAAACCTCCTCGGAACATGTCGGCCATATAAGTCAGCCCATGCAGAACGCTCCAGTACTCGAGCACAAAGGGAGCGTGATACATGTTCTTGTGGTGGAAGAGGCTCAGGTGAATGTCTTTCTTGAAGGCTTCCCAATGGTAGTTCTCGTCCGTCGTCCATCTCGGGTTGACCTGCCAGAGCATCCATTGGGCACTCGTTTCAAAGATTCCGCCGCCCATGCCATGTGACTCTCCGTCGCATGAAATCTGAATCTGGAAGGAGTGCCCCAGCTCGTGGGCAATGCAATTAAGTGTCTTGTCCTGAACACGATTGGGAGCAATCCACAGGGCACCAATGACATTATCGTAGCAGCCGCCATAAGCTGTGCCTTCCAGGGAATACTTGAGCATGACCATCATGCGGTACTTGTCGGCCTTGCTGCCAGGGCGCAGGAAACCCATCATGTCGCGATAGACGTTGTAGAAGTACTCGACGCGGCTCAGGAGATTATTCAGGTCAACGGTCATGCGATGCCCATCGAGGTCAGGAGCCTTGCTGAGGTCGTCGCCAAACCCTTTCTCCCAAAAGCAGACCACATTGGGCGTGCAAGCCATTCGGTAGTAGCTCCACGTGGACTCTTTGCTCGTGAAGTCATTGTCGCGCAAATCTTTCGGGATGTATATCTCTTTCCCTTTAGGAAGAGTATACCCTGATTGCGCGTGCTCTTCAGCCAAAACGGGCAAGGCCAGAATGCATATGGTAGTACAAATGAGAAGAGAGCGGATTATGAACCTGTTGATAATCATTATGACTTAAGGATATGAGTGGAGAACTAAGATGTTATTTGACTCTATAACGCACTTCTTTCGTCTTGAACTTCTTCACCATCCTCTTGTCCTTGCCATCCTTCAGACCTGTCGCTATGATGATGGTGACGCGATTCTTATCATTCTCTGAATAGGGCTGGATGGTGTCGCCGTAGTAGTTCGATGTGATGGACGAAGCTGGCACTCCGGCCTCTGTCAGCGCCTTCACAGCCTTTTGCATGCGCTGTCTCGAGAGTTCCAGATTGATTTGCGGATTGCCTGTCTTAGCGTCTGCATAGGATTTGATATCGACCTTGCACTCGTGCCGGTCCTTCAGGAAAGCTCCTATTGAAGCCAGTTGCTCGTTGGCTTTGAAGTCACTCTCGCGGACATCATAGAAGACTGTCCACGTCATAGAGCCGCTCTCATCCTTAGACGTCTCGACGACATCGTCGTACCAAATCGTGTCCTGTCGCGTCTCCCAAACCTCAGCAGACTCCACCTGCTCCTTCTCGACTTTAACCTTATTAGCCTTTTCACCTTTTTTTGCGGCAAACTTATAGGTCACGCCAAGCTGACCAACCAGTTGCCAGTCGCCTTTGTTGTGCAGCTTACTGTTGAAGCGGTCTCTCAAGGTGTTGGCGGATAACTCCAGATTGATGCTGAAATGCTTTGAAATGTTGCAGTCAATCTGTGCTCCGATGCGCGCATTATGGCTGAAACGGCCGTCATCATAAGCCAGAATCAACTTATCCTTGTGGGCAAAAGCCTCGTCGTTATCCCATGCATAGTTCAGGCCGACACCACCTATCAGATAGACATTCATGGGGTAGTAGTCCTTCTTGCCAAGGAGCGTGACCAGGTTGACCATAAGGTCGATGTCCGTAGTCATGTACTTGTATTTGTACCTAAAGTCCTCTTCGCGGTCGATAAAGCCACCTTTGTTCCAAGCACCATTAACGTTCAGGCGAGCGCCCACGACAGGAGTAAAGAAAGAACCGAAGCTGAAGCTGGCAGTGGGCGTGAACAACTCCCAGTTGTTGTAGTCGGTAAACGTCACCTGAGTGCCGGCTTGAGCACCGAAGAAAAGTTGAGGATAGGAAATGGCCTTCTCGTCAGTCTGAGCACTTGCAGTCAGGCAAAGCATCATGAAGGCAGCAGTAAAAAAATTCTTGATATGGTTCATGTCTAATTGATGTTTTTCTCGTTATTTTGAGACAAAGGTAATACATTTTGGCAAAACAGCCAAACATATCCCTCAAAAACATTCATGAAAACTAAAATGCAGATAATAAATTCCCAGCGACACGTTCCTAAAGTGCCAACGACACGTTCCTAAAATGCCAACGACACGTGTTAAGATAGTCAACTAGAAGTTTCGCGTTGGCCAACTAGATGCTTAGCGTCCCATTCCTCCCCATTAATCTCATCCTTCCCATCCTTCCCATCCTTCCCATCCTTCCCATCCTTCCCATTTCTCCCATTAGCCCTATTAG
Source organism: uncultured Bacteroidales bacterium (assembly GCA_902768605.1). Next base: position 39 of record CACXLY010000075.1, on the reverse strand, counting down.
CCCCATTAGCCCCATAATGCCCATCTCTCCCATCCCCCA